>JAGOCP010000036.1:0-4093 GCA_017998715.1 Thermoanaerobaculia bacterium
TGCGCGCCACATGCCGGCCGGTCCCCGGATGAGCCGCGAGCATCGTCAGGACATCCTCGCCGTCCTTCTCGTCCGCCTGGTTGACCGGGATGTTGACCTGGCCCTGGGACAACACGGCCTTCTGGAAATTGTCGTGGTTGGCGAGGGTGTAGAGGAAGGTGCCGAGCGTGCTCGAGACGCCCCAGCCGGTGAAGGCGCGCGCCGTTTCATAGACGTCGTTGTCGACGTAACCGGCGGGGATATCCTCGCCAGCGCTCGGCGTGCCGGCCGGCCAGAGCATGGTGGGAGCCCACAGCGGGACGGCGTCCTGCGAACCGACACCGTAGTAGTTCCCGGAACCCAGGGTCATGAGCTCGAAGAGCTCGCGCGCCCAGTTCTCGTTCGGCCCGTTGCGCGTGTTGGTGTAGTTGTCCAGATAGTAGAGCATCGACGTGCTGCGCGTCACCGCTTCGAGCATGTCGCGGAAGTTGCCGAAAATGTTGGGCCGGATGACGTCGCGGTCGTAGTGGACGAACGTCTCCTGGGTGTAGGTCTCGAAGCCGTAGATGTTGAAGTGGTTGAGCCAGAAGTCGGCCAGCACCTCGCGCAACTGCCACCGGCTGTAGACCATCCGCAAATAGGTGTTGAGGCGCGTCTCCTCGACCGGGCGGCTCGATTGGATGCCGCCGACGCGGTGGTCCTGCCAGAGCTGGGTGAGCGATTTGGCGAGCGTGGTGAAGCCCGGATCGGGGTAGCCGTTGAGGCCGTTGCGGCGCTGGTGGTACTCGGTGTCGTTGGCCTCGACCGGGTCGGGATTCAACTGCTGCGTCACGTAGGCGGCGAGGCGGGCGTCGTCGTTCGCGCCAAGCGCATTGAAGGCCGCGACGTCGCCGGGTCGCGGACCGAATCCCATGCGGTTGAGCGCCACCAGTGCGATGCCGGGGAAGTCGAGCGGAGCGCGCACGGGCTCGGCGCGTGCGACCGTCATGGACGGCACGATCAGCTCGCGGCGCGAGGGCCGCGGGCGATATCGGGGGATGGCGTTCGCGTCCGGCATAGGTTCTCTCCCGGCGAGTCGGCGTGGGCGGTGCGAACTCGGAGGCTAGAGGTCGCCCGACGCGGTACCAATGGACAAGTCCACAAGCCGGCGCCAGCCGCCCTCGCGGTCGGCGGCGCCGTGGCTCAGCTGCCGACCGCGCTCCAGTGACCCGGATCGCCGCTCTCGAAGCCGTCGGTAAAGAGGTCGGCGCCGATCGGCGGCAGATCGACGCCGCTGACGACGCCGATCGGGCTGTACGCCTGATAGCCGGGAAAGACGGTGCCGAGATGGGGATTGCCGAGGCGGCGGATGAGGATCTCCGACAGGACCCGGCGGAAGTCGGTCGTGACCTCGACGTCGCCGTCGTTGAGCTGGGCGTCGGCGAGACCCGGCCAGGTGCCGTGCAGGCCGCCGGTGGCGTTTCCCGAGAGGACCAGCATGTTGTTGCCGTGACCATGGTCGGTTCCGCTGTCGGCGTTCTCGAAGACGCGCCGGCCGAATTCGCTCATCACCACCACCGTCAGGCGCTGCGTGTAGTTGGCGGCGCCGGCGCCGTCCAGGTCGGTATAAAGAGCGCCGAGCCCCTGCGCCAGTTCCTCGACCAGCCCGGCGTACATGCCGCCGCCGGCGTTGCCCTGGTTCTCGTGCGTATCCCAGCCGCCGAGATCGAGCGTCGCGACGCGCAGCCCGAGATCGAGCTTGGTCATCTGCGCGATCGTCCGCAGGTTCTCGCCGAACCAGGTCTGCGGATAGACCGCGCCGTTGGCGGGCGTGTAGGCGCCGCTGGCGTAGAGCTCGATGATGTCGACCGCGTCGAGGGCCTGCAGGCCGGTCTGGTGCAGGAAGCTCGTGCCGCTGGCGTAGAGGTGACGCAGCGCCGTGCGCTGCGGGCTGCGCCAGGCCCACGGACCGGTCGACAGCGAGAACGAATCGACGCTCGAGAGGTTGATCGTGTCGTAGCTCGCGAGCAGCGAGATCGTCTGCGTGCCGCCGACCGCGAGCGACGGCATGATGATCTCGGAAGGCAGGTTGTCTGCCGACTGGAAGTGCCGCGTCAGCCAGCCGTTGGTGATGTTGCTCACCCCGGGAGTGCCCAGCTCCATCCAGTTCATCGAGTCGAAATGGCTGCGCTCGTTCGCCGCCATGCCGCAGGCGGTGACGATCGAGAGCTTGCCGTCCTGGAAGAGCTCGTGCAGCGGCGCCGCTCCGGGGTGCATGCCGAAAGTGGTGGCGCCAAGCGTCCCGAGGGGCAGCGCCGCCCCCGCCCCGGAAAGGGGAACACGCAGATTGGGGCGCGCCAGTTCGTAGTGCTGCCGATCGTTCGACGCGCCGCCGGTGGGGACGATGAGATTCAGGCCGTCCTGTCCGCCGCGCAGGAAAAGGACCACCAGAATCTCGTCGTTCACGGCGCCGCCGTTGCCGCCCCCCTGGGCGAAAGCGAACGAGTTGAAGCGCGATCCCGCGAGGCTGGCGATGGCGGTCGAGCAGCCGACGACGAAGCCGCGGCGTGTGGGCTGGAACATGGGGCAGTCTCCTTGACGTGTCCGGCTCAGCGCCAGAGGAATTCAGGTGACATGAACATCAGGCCGACGAGGGTGCGCAGCCGGTCCTGCGTGTAGTCCGGCCAGTCGTTGGTGTCGATGGGCAGCGCGAACGTCGGGTTGTGGCCGGCGGCCATGAAGTCGATGAGCTCGTCGCGATCGGCGCCGGCGAGCGCACGGCCGTAGATTCGCGGCATCCAGAAGTCGACGATGGCGGTTGCCGAGCGCGCCGGCGAGGCGAGCGTGGCGCCGACGATGTCGAGGAAGCGGTCGTTGCCGGCGCCGTCCTCCTCGACCAGCCAGTTGACCAGGCGCCAGAGCGCGACGCGGGGATTGGCGCTCTGCCAGGCGCCGCGCACGTCGGGGTAGCCGTTCGGCGGATGCCACGAGAACAGCGCTTGCCCGCCGGCTTCGAAGTACCAGTGGAAGGAGTTCACCGCGTCCTCGTCGGCGACGAAGGTGGTGAACGGGAAGTTCGCCCCGCCGGCACGCAGGGCGGAGGCGGCGATCTCGAACGGCCGCTTCACCTTCTCGCCCCAGGTCGTGCGGAACTCGTTCGACAGCACGATGTGACGCACGACCTGGCGGATCTGGTCGGGGGCCTGCCACTGGGCGGTGAACAGCGCGGCCGCCGAGTCGACCAGCGACTGCGGCGGGAAGTCGCCCACCAGCCGGCGGCAGAGCTTGCGGGCGATGAACCGACCGGCGGCAGGGTGCGAGGCGAGTCGGTCGAGCACCGCGTGGCCGTCGCTCGCCGCGGTCCCGCCGCCCGGAATCGTCGTGCCGAGCACCTGCTTCGGCAGCGTGTCGTGCATCTCTTCGCAGTAGAAGAAGTGGCCGTCGTTGTCCAACCCCTCGGGGCAGTCCCACTGCACCCAGTCGATGGCGAAGGTCCAGCCGGTGAGCGCGCGCGCCACGTCGACCACGTCCTGCTGGCAGTAGCCGGTGGGATTCGGATAGCCGGGGACCTGCTCGCGCGGCAGGTTGCCGTGAGAATTCTCGGCGCCCAGGCAGTGCAGCTCGATCATCTCGCGGGCGAAGTTCTCGTTCGAGCCGACCGGGTCGCCGTCGAGCTCGGCGGCGAAGTTGATGTAGTTGTCGAGGTAGATGAGCATCGCCGGCGACTTCACCACCGCCTCCAGCATCTGGCGGAAGTTCCCGAGTGCGTTGGCGCGAATCACGTCGCGGTCGTGGTGCACCCAGAGCGGCGCCTCGATGAACTCCCAGGCGTAGACGTTGAAGTGGTTGTGCCAGAAGTCGACCATGACCTCGAAGAGCTGGCGCTTCGAATACACCGCCCTCGTCCAGGTCGCGAGCTCGGTCTCGGTGGCCGGACGGATGCGCTCGTACCACTCGGGATCGGCGACGTGATGGTCGGTGAAGAGCTGGGTCAGCGTCTTGCCGAGGGTCGAGAATCCGCTCGCCGCGAGCCGCGCGTTGCAGGCGGTGTCGGCGATCGCCGCCGGGTTGAGCTGCTGGTCGACCCAGGCGGTGAGGCGTGCCAGGTCGCTGCCGCCGAGCGCGTCGAAGGCGG
>JAGOCP010000036.1:4193-9035 GCA_017998715.1 Thermoanaerobaculia bacterium
CCGGCCCCGGCGCCCTTGCGTTCGTGCAGAGCTTCACGCCGAACGATGTCGCCAAACTGGCGCACGGGCGTATCCACTACAGCGCCCTGCTCACTGCCGAAGGCACCTTCATCGACGACCTGCTGGTCTATCGCATGGGCGACGAGGACTTCTGGCTCGTCGTCAACGCTTCGAACATCGAAAGCGATTTCGCCTGGATCGCGTCGCTTCCGCGACCCGAAACCGTCACCCTGCGGAATCTCTCCGACGACTACGCGCTGCTCGCCCTGCAGGGTCCGCGCTCGGTCGAGATCCTGCAGCCGCTGACCGCGACGCCGCTCGCTCCGATCAAGTACTACGGCTTCGCCCACGGCGAGGTCGCCGGAATGAAGGCGCTCATCTCGCGCACCGGCTACACCGGCGAGGACGGCTTCGAGCTCTTCGTCGCGCCGCAGGACGCCATGGCGCTCTGGGGCGCACTCTTCGCCGCCGGCGAGGCGGCCGGTCTGGTGCCGGCGGGTCTCGGCGCGCGCGACACGCTGCGCCTCGAGGCCGGCATGGCGCTCTACGGGCACGAGATCGATCGCGCGACGACGCCCTGGGACGCCCGCCTCGACTGGACGGTCAAGCTCGAGAAGGGGGACTTCATGGGTCGCGCGGCACTGGTCGCCGCGCGTGCGCGCGGCGAGAGCCGCCACCTCGTCGGCTTCGAGGTCGAGTCGCGCGGCATCGCCCGCCAGGGCTGCGCCATCATGCAGGCGGGCCAGCAGATCGGCGTGGTGACCAGCGGAACCTGGAGCCCGACGTTCGAGAAAGCACTCGGCATGGCCTATGTTCCGGTCGGCATGGCGGCGGTGGGCACGCCGATCGAGATCGACGTGCGCGGCAAACTGCTCTCGGCCCGAGTCACGGCGCTGCCGTTCTACAAACGATCACGCTGACGCAGCCCGCATCGGGCCCGCTCGGCGCAACGAATTCTTGAGGGGAGACCGCAATGTATCCGGATGACTATCGCTACACGACGGAACACGAATGGGTGCGGGTCGAAGACGACATCGCGGTGCTCGGCGTCACGGATTTCGCCCAGAAGGAGTTGGGCGATGTCGTCTTCGTCGAGCTGCCGCAGGTCGGGCACGTCTACGACGCCGGCGACGAGATCGGCTCGATCGAGTCGGTCAAGGCGGTCGCCGAGGTCTTCACCCCCCTCGCCGGCGAGATCGTCGAGGTCAACGAAGCCCTGGCCGACGATCCCGAGCTGATCAACGCGGATCCGCATGTCGACGGCTGGCTGGTGAAGGTTCGCTATTCCGCGTCGTCGGACCTCGACAGCCTGATGGATGCCGAGGCCTACGGCGAGTTCGTGCAGCAAGGGAAGCACTGACTTGTTCGAGCCGCTCGACACCTTCGTCCGCCGGCATATCGGGTCGAACGACGCGGAGATCGGCGAGATGCTCCAGGCCCTCGGCCTGGGCTCCATCGATGCCCTCGTCGCCGAGACCGTTCCGGCTTCCATCCGCGCCGCGCGGTCGCTCGCGATCGATGCTTCCGGAGAGAACCGCTCGCCCGGCGAGCAGGAGATGCTCGACCGGCTCCAGTCCATCGCGGCGCGCAATCGGCGTTCGCGCTCCTATCTCGGGCTCGGCTACCACGCTACCCTGATGCCCGGAGTGATCCAGCGCAACATCCTGGAGAACCCGGGTTGGTACACCCAGTACACGCCCTATCAGGCAGAGATCGCTCAGGGGCGGCTGGAGGCGCTGCTCAACTTCCAGACCATGATCGCCGACCTGACGGCGCTGCCGATCGCCAACGCCTCGCTGCTCGACGAAGCGACGGCTGCGGCCGAGGCGATGCACATGTGCGCCGCGATTCATCCGCATCTCGAGAAGATCGAGCACCCGGTCTTCTTCGTCGACCGCGCCTGTCATCCGCAGACGATCGCGGTGATTCAGACCCGGGCGCGCGCCATCGGCATCACGATCGAGACCGGCGACCCGGAACAGGCGGATTTCGCCGCCGGCCGGATTTTCGGCGTGCTGGTGCAGTACCCGACGACCGACGGCCGGATTCTCGACTATGCGCCGCTCGCGGAGCGCGCCCATGCCGGCGACGCCCTCCTGGTGGTCGCCGCCGATCTGCTCGCGCTCGCGCTGCTGCGCGCGCCGGGCGAGTTCGGCGCCGATATCGCCGTCGGGTCGACCCAGCGTTTCGGCCTGCCGATGGGTTACGGCGGTCCGCACGCCGCCTTCATGTCGGCACGCGACGAGTTCAAGCGCCAGATGCCCGGCCGGATCATCGGCATGTCGAAGGACAGTGCCGGTCACCCCGCCATCCGCATGGCGATGCAAACCCGGGAGCAGCACATCCGGCGCGAGAAGGCGACTTCGAACATCTGCACCGCGCAGGTGCTGCCGGCGATCCTGGCGTCGATGTACGCCGTTTACCACGGCCCCGAAGGCCTGCGGGCGATCGCCTCGCGGGTACATCAGATGGCGGTCGCGCTCGCCGAAGGCCTGCGGCGCGCCGGCCACCGGCTGGCCGAGGAGCCGTTCTTCGACACCCTGGCGGTGGAGCTCAACCCGGCGGGCGGCGGCGATGCGGACGGACTCCTCGCCGACGCTGCGCGCCGCGGCATCAACCTTCGCAAGCTCGGAGCCCGGAGCGTCGGAATCGCCCTCGACGAAATTGCGGGCGCGGACGATCTCGCCGATCTGCTCGACCTCTTCGGCACCGACCCGCAGGCGCTCGAAGCCCTCGCCGCGGTGGCGGCGCGCTCGGCCATTCCGGCGCCGCACGCACGGACCTCGGAGATCCTCGTTCACCCGGTCTTTCACCGCTACCACACCGAGCACGAGATGCTGCGCTACCTGCGGCGGCTGGAGGCGCGCGACCTTTCGCTGGCGCACTCGATGATCGCCCTGGGTTCGTGCACGATGAAGCTCAACGCGACCTCGGAGATGGCGCCGCTGTCGTGGCCCGATCTCGCCGACCTTCACCCGTTCGTGCCCGTCGAGCAGGCGGAGGGCTATGGCCAGATTCTCTCGGATCTCGAGCGCTGGCTGTGCGAGGTGACGGGATTCTCGGCGGTTTCGATGCAGCCCAACGCCGGCAGCCAGGGCGAATACACCGGCCTGCTGGTCATCCGCGCTTTCCACGAGGCGCGCGGCGAGGGGCATCGCGACGTCTGCCTGATCCCGGTCTCGGCGCACGGCACCAATCCGGCTTCGGCGGTGATGGCTGGGCTCAAGGTCGTGCCGGTCGCCTGCGACGAGCACGGCAATATCGACATCGGCGATCTCGAGGCGCGCGCCGCCGAGCACGCCGCGCGGCTGGCCGCCATCATGGTGACCTATCCTTCGACGCACGGCGTGTTCGAGGAGTCGATCGGCCGGTTGTGCGAGATCGTGCACAGCCACGGCGGTCAGGTTTATCTCGACGGCGCCAACATGAACGCGCAGGTCGGTCTCTGCCGCCCGGGAGACTACGGCGCCGATGTCTGTCATCTGAATCTGCACAAGACCTTCTGCATTCCGCACGGCGGTGGCGGCCCCGGCATGGGCCCGATCGGCGTCGCGCGGCACCTCGCGCCGTTCCTGCCCGGCCATCCGCTGGTGCGTTGCGGCGGCGACCAGGCGATCGGTCCGGTAGCGGCGGCTCCCTGGGGAAGTGCTCTCATCCTGGCGATCCCGTGGATGTACATCGCCATGATGGGCGGTGACGGCCTCGAGCGCGCCACCGAGGTGGCGATCCTCAACGCCAACTACATGGCGGCGCGCCTCGGCGAGCACTTCCCGGTGCTCTATCGCGGCGCCAGCGGCCGCGTCGCCCACGAGTTCATCCTCGATCTGCGGCCGTTCAAGGCGAGCGCCGGCATCGAAGCGGAGGATGTCGCGAAGCGACTGATGGACTTCGGCTTCCACGCGCCGACGATGTCGTTCCCGGTGCCCGGGACCCTGATGATCGAACCGACGGAGAGCGAGTCGAAGCGCGAGCTCGACCGCTTCTGCGAGGCGATGATCGCCATTCGCGGGGAGATCCGCGAAGTCGAGGAAGGGCGGATCGACCGCAAGAACAATCCACTGAAGAACGCGCCACACACCGCATCGGCGATCGCCGGCGACAGCTGGGACCGCCCGTATTCGCGCCAGCAGGCGATCTTCCCCCGCGACTGGGTGCGCGACGGCAAGTTCTTCCCCGCCGTCGGGCGGATCGACAATGTCTACGGCGACCGCAACCTCGTCTGTCTCTGTCCTCCGGTCGAGGAATACGCCAGCCGCTGAATGAAGAATCTCGGCGTCTTCTGCGGTTCCCATTCCGGGCGCGGCGAGGTCTACCGCTCGGCGGCGGACGAGTTCGCGCGCGAGGTGGCGCGGCGTGGCCTCACGATCGTCTATGGCGGCGGCAACGTCGGTCTCATGGGCGTCGTGGCGGATGCGGCCCTCGCCGCCGGCGGACGGGTGATCGGCGTGCTGCCGCGCTTTCTGCAGGAACGCGAGCTCGGTCACGCCGCCCTCACCGAGCTTCACCTCGTCGACTCGATGCACGAGCGCAAGGCGAAGATGGCGGAGCTTTCCGATGCGTTCGTCGCCCTTCCCGGCGGACTGGGGACGCTCGAGGAGCTCTTCGAGGCCTGGACCTGGATGCAGCTCGGTCTCCAGCACAAACCTTGCGGGCTGCTCGCCGTCGGCGGATTCTTCGATCCCCTGCTCGCCTTCCTCGACCGGACGTCCGAGGAGGGCTTCGTGACGGCGAACCATCGCGCGCTGCTCAAGGTGGCGAGCGATCCCGCTGTGCTGCTGTCGAAGCTCGCGAGCGCGGTGCCGCCGGCCGCGGCGCCGCCCTTCTCCGTGCCGCCCTCTTCCG
>JAGOCP010000036.1:9135-18817 GCA_017998715.1 Thermoanaerobaculia bacterium
GCGCTCGGCTTCGAGCGCGCGACGTTCGATCCCGCGGGCTATCGCCGCGGCGGCGCCGATCTGCCCTCCGGACGATGAATCCCGACCGGTTGAAGAGCCTGCTCGCCGAGGTCGCGGCGGGCACGATGAGCCCCGCGGAGGCGCTCTCCCGGCTCGCCGAGCTGCCGTTCGCCGATCTCGAGTTTGCCAAGCTCGACCTGCATCGCGAGCTCCGCACGGGCCACCCCGAAGTGGTCTACGGAGCGGGGAAGCGTTGGGAGGACCTCGTTCCGATCTGCCGACGCTTCGCCGAGGCGCACGGCCGCTTTCTCGTCACCCGGCTCGCAGCGGAGGTCGGTGACCGGTTGGCAGCGGAGTTCCCCGGGGCGATGCACCATGAGCGCGCCCGCATCGTGACGCTGGGCGGCGAGGCTCAGCGAGCGGAGGGCGAGATCGCCCTGCTCGCCGCGGGGACCTCGGATCTGCCGGTAGCGGAGGAGGCGGCGGTCTGCCTCGAGCACTTCGGTCACCGCGTCGTGCGCTTTACCGATGTCGGCGTGGCGGGCCTCCACCGCCTGCTCGACCGTCTGCCCGATCTGCGCCGGGCGCAGGTGGTCATCGCTGTAGCCGGTATGGACGGCGCCCTCGCGGCGCTCGCTGCGGGTCTGGTCGCCGCGCCGGTGGTCGCCGTGCCGACGAGCGTCGGCTACGGTGCCGCGTTCGCCGGCCTTGCGCCGCTGCTGACGATGCTCAACTCCTGCGCGCCAGGCGTCGCCGTGGTCAACATCGACAACGGCTTCGGCGCCGCGGTGGTGGCGAGCCGCATCGCCCATGCGGCTCGCCCGACGACACCGGCCTAGACGCGGGTCTAGGGACAGGTCGCGAAGGCGTCGCTGTCGTTGTTCGCCTTCGCCGGATCGCCCAGATAGTTGAAGTAGATCTTGTTGGCTCCCCCGACGATGTCGAAGACCTCCAGGCGGTAGAAGACGTCGGTGGTGGCGGCGGAGTAGAACCACCAGCGGTTGTTGAGGCCGCAACCGTCGACGACTTTGGCCAAGAGCTCCCAGTTCTGCGAGTTGAAGAACCAGAAGAGACCGGACTCGTCCGTGCCGCAGGGGGCGGTGGTCCCGACGCCGGTCACGGCAGAGTAGTTGCGCCACTCGACCGAGACCGCGAAGCGGTCGGCGAGGCAGAGAGAGTGGGCGGAGGGTACGCAGAACGGCGCGACCGGGAAAGTGAGGTAGCCGGGACTGCCGACGCCGCTGCCATTGTGCGCGCCGGTGACGTCGTTGGCGTTGGCGTTCAGGCCCCAGGTCGCGACCAGGCCCGTCGTATCGGCGAGGATCGGCTCGTTGATGGCGTCGCGCAGCTGCTGCGTCGTGCGCGCTACGTTCCACAGACGGACCTCGTCGATGGCGCCGATCGGAGTGTGGCGGTAAGCGACGTCGCTGCCGATATCGACCGGGCTGGTGTTCGTGGTCGGCGGAATCGGATCGTCGAAAGTCGAGATCAGCTCGCCGTTGATGTAGTGGCGGCGGCTCGCGCCGTCCCAGGTCACCGCAATGTGTGTCCACTTGCCCGGCGGAAGCGTGCCGCCGTCGCGCAGCGAGCCGGAGCCGCGCAGATAGCTGCGCAGCGTCGTGCCGCAGACGCCGATCCACCAGGTCTCGGTCCACTTCTTGCCGGCGATCGACGAGCAGCCGCCAGAGTCAGTGATCGCCACCCAGGCCTCGAAGGTGAAACCGCTGGTGGGGTTCAGGCTCGAGGAATGAGGGATCTCGACATACGTCCCGGAGGATCCGTTGAGCGTCAGCCAGGCCCCGAACGGCTGCGCCGCGGCGGGGCCGGCCAGCACGCCCAGGCCTCCGGCCAGAATCAGGACGAGAAATGCGCAACGCCATTCACGAGACGAGGTTTTCATCGTGAGCTCCCCTTTCGATCGAATGAAGTGCGTCGATTGTACTCCTCAGAGTGAGGGGTGGCGCTCAGCCAGCATGGCGTCGCCATAGGAGTAGAAGCGGTAGCCCAGGGAGATCGCCTCGGCGTAGGCGGCGAGCACCCGTTCGCGGCCGGCGAAGGCCGAGACCAGCATGAGCAGGGTCGAGCGCGGCAAGTGGAAGTTGGTGAGCAGGAGGTCGACAACCTGGAAGCGGAAGCCCGGGTTGATGAAGATCGCCGTCGAACCGGACCCGGCGGCGACGAAACCCGAGTCGAGCGCCGCGCTCTCGAGCGTGCGCACCACGGTGGTGCCGACGGCGACGATGCGCCGACCTTCGTGGCGGGCGCGGGCGATCGCTTCGGCGCTCGCCGGCGGGATCTCGAAGCGCTCGCGCTCCATGCGGTGCTCGTGAACGAGCTCGGCGGTCACCGGCTTGAAAGTGCCGATGCCGACGTGCAGGGTGATGAATGCGCGTTCGACGCCGCGCTGGTCCAGCTCCTGCAGGAGCTCCTCCGAGAAATGCAGGCCGGCCGTGGGAGCGGCGATCGCTCCGGGTTCACGCGCCCAGACGGTCTGGTAGCGCGCGCGGTCCTCGGGTCGATCGGCGCGTGCGATGTAGGGCGGCAGGGGCACATGCCCGAGCGCGTCGAGATGCGGCTCGATCTCCTGCGAGAGCTCGACGGTGTGCCGCCCGTCCTCCTCCTTGCCGACGACGACCGCTTCGATCTCGGTGCCGAGGAGCAGGCGCACGCCGATCCGGGCCTTGCGCCCGGGCCGCGCCAGGCAATGCCATCGCCGCGGTCCGACCTTTTCGACCAGCAGCAGCTCGACGAGGCTGCCGGCGTCCGCCGGCCCACCGCCGGCAGGGATTCGCCGCGCGAAGAGCCGCGCCGGAATCACCTTCGTGTCGTTGAAGACCACCAGATCGCCGGGGTGGAGAATCTCGGGCAGGTCGACGATTCCGGCGTGCCGCGCCGGCCCGTCGGCGTCCAGGCGGAGTAGCCGGCTGGCTCCGCGCGGCGCCGCTTCTTGAGCGATCGCGCTGTCGGGCAGCGAGAAGTCGAAGTCGCCGACCAGCATCATGCGCCGGGCCATACGGCCGGCGCTGCGGCGTTCGGCGGGATGCTGGCGGGAGTCGGGCTCACGGTGCGCGGGTCGAGCGCATCGCGCAGGCCCTCGCCGATGAGATTGAAGGCGATAGCGGTGAGCGCCAGCGCCGCGCCGGGGAAGAAGGCGACCCACCAGGCGATCGAGAGCGTCGAGCGACCGTCGGCGATCATATTGCCCCAGCTCGCCGCCGGCGGCTGCAGGCCGAAGCCGAGAAAGGAGAGCGCCGCTTCGCTGACGATCGCGGCGGCGGCGGCGAGGGAGGCTTCGACGAGCGCCGGCGCCAGGGCGTTGGGCAGCAGGTGGCGGAGAACGATCCGCACCCGCCCGGCACCGGCGGCGCGGGCCGCGAGAACGAAGTCGCGGTCGCGCAGCGCGCGGACTTCCGCGCGCACGAGGCGGGCCATCGGGATCCAGCCGGTCAGACCGAGAATGAGCACGACCGAGACCACGCCTGGTCGCACGATCGCCGCGAGGCCGAGAAGCAGGAAAAGGCGTGGGAACGCCTGCAGGGCTTCGAGCACGCGTAGCACCGCCCGATCGACCGCCGGCGGAGCGCTGCCGGTCGCCGCGCCCAGAGGCAGCGCCACCAGACAGATCAGCAGCACGGTCCATCCGGCGACGGCGAGTGACACGCGGCCGCCGGCGAGGAGTCGCGCCGCGACGTCGCGTCCGAACTCGTCGCTGCCGAGCGGGAAGCGCTGCGCGGACAGGGCGCTGTGGCCGGGCCCGGCTGCGGCGAGGTCGTCGATCGCCACCCGCGTCGGGCGCGGCTGGCCCAGGAGGACGAACTCCTCTTCGGTGACCTCGATCGCCGTCGCGGCGAGGCTCCGGCCATCGGCCAGGTGGACGACCTCGAACCGGCTTCCCGGCGGAGCGAGGCCGGCGACGGCCGGGTCGAGTTGGCGATCCGGAGAACGCGGCCAGACGATCGGCAGGAAGACGATCGCCCCGACGATGAGGCCGAGCAGTGCGACGCCGGAACGAACCGTCCGCGGGCTCCTCCGGCGCAGGGTCGATGCGGGCTCAGGCATCACGCAGCCGGGGATCGAGCCATGCCTGCAGCGCTTCAGCGAGAAAGCTCCCGGCGAGCACGAAGGCCGCGGAGAGCGCTGTTCCGGCGAGCAGCAGCGGATAGTCGCGCGCGACCAGGGCGTCGAAGGTGGTGCGTCCGATGCCGGGCCAGGCGAAGACCACTTCGACGGCGATCGTGCCCGACAGGAGCGCCGCGAGCGAAAGGCCGGCGAGCTGGGCGAGCGGCGCGAGGCCGGCGCGCAGCGCGTGCGACCACAGCACCCGATGGGGCGAGAGGCCGCGCGCCCGCGCCGACTGGACGAACGGTTCGGCCAGTCGCTCGAGTACCGTCGAGCGCACGAAGCGGGCGGTGGCGGCGGCGGCCGGCAGCCCGATCGCCGCTGCGGGCAGGGCGAGGTGCCAGAGGAGATCGACAGCGCGGCGGCCCAGGCCGAAGCCGTCGGCATCGACCGAGCGCATCGCGCCGGGTGGAAAGAGAGGCCAGGCGACGGCGAAGGCGGCGAGCAGCATCAGGCCGAACCAGAACGTCGGCAGCGACCAGAGAGTGATCGACAGAACGCGCATCGCGCGATCGGCGAACGTGCCGGCCCGGGAGGCGGCGGCCACTCCCAGGGCGAGGCCCAGGCCGAGCTCGAGCACCAGGGCGGCGGAGGAGAGCAGCAGCGTCTTCGGCGCCGATTCGCGCAGGATCTGGCCGACCGGGCGGTGCTGGCTGAGCGAGTAGCCCCATTCGCCGCGCGCCACGCCGCCGATCCAGCGCAGATACTGTTCGGGCAGCGTCCGGTCGAGGCCGTAGACCGCACGCAGGCGCGCGCGATGCTCCTGCGGCACGCGCGGATCCTCGAACACGGCGCCAGGCTCGCCCGGAAGGAGTCGCAGCAGGAAGAAAACCGCGGTGAGGACGATCCAGCACGCGAGCAGCGCCGCCGTGAGGCGGGTGACGAGCGCGCGGATCACCGGCGGTCGGGCCGCGCCCGGCGCTGCCAATCGGGGAGATTGAAATAGGCCGAGATGGCGTTCGGCTGCACGTCGATGAGGTCGGCGCGCACGCCGCACAGTCGTTGCGGTTCCCAGAGGAAGGTGAAGGGCTGATCGGCGTGGAGGACCTGTTGCAGGCGCAGAAGGTCCGGAAGCGCGGCCTGTGGCGTCTCCGCGCGACGGGCGGCCTCGAGCAGACGATCGGCCTCGAGGCTCTGGTAGCTGCCGATGTTGTAGCCGCCTGCGCTCTCGCTCGAATGGAAATAGGGTGTGAGGTCGAGCGTCGTGTCGATCGCCCAGCCCGAGATGGTGGCGTCGAAGTCGTGCTTGCGGTTGGCGTCGCTTAAAGCGTGGATCTCGATCGTGCGCGCCGTCGCCGCGATGCCGACCTTGCGCAGCTGCTCCTGGATCATCACCACGGCGGCGCTGCGGTTGCGGTTCGACGAGTTCGTCGTGAGCTCGAAAGAGAAGGGGCGACCCTGGCGTTCGACGATGCCGTCGCCGTCGCTGTCGCTGAACCCCTTCATCGCCAGGATCCGCCGCGCCTCGGCGGGATCGTAGGGCAGAGGCCGGAGATTCGGGTCGTGAGCCCAGAAGGTCGACGGGATGGGCGATGACGCCACGCGGGCGTAGGTCTTGAACAGGGTGTCCACCAGTGCCTGACGGTCGATCGCCAGAGTCAGCGCGCGGCGGATGTCCGCATCGTCGAACGGCGGCCGCAGCGTGTTCCAGCACACGAAGTCGTATTGACGGTTGTCGAAGGCGACGACGCGCAGGTCCTGACGCGGCGCGATCCGCAACGCGTCCGCCGGGGTGATGCCGCAGGCGAAGTCGAGCGTTCCAGCGAGCAATTGCTCGGTGTGGCCAGCGGCGTCCGGCGCAATGCGGAAGACCACCCGGTCGAGCTTCGGCTTCGTGCGGTCGAAATAGCGCTCGTTGCGCTCGAGGACGATCTCCTCGCCGGGTCTCCAGGCGCCGAGCACGAAAGGCCCGCTCGTCACCAGGTGATCGCGAAACCAGTCGGCTCGCTGTCGCCAGGCGGAGAACGGAATCTGCTCCCAGGCGTGCTTCGGCAGGATCTTGCCCTCGATCGCGTCGAGCAGCTGCGTGCTGTAGGCCTCCCGGAAGTGGAAGCGAACGGTATGTGCATCGACGACTTCGACGTCGGTGATCGCATCCTTCATGTCGGCGTAGGTCCAGGCGATCTCGGGCGAGGTCTGCGCCTGCCAGGTCCAGCGCACGTCTTCGGCGGTGATCGGTACGCCGTCGCTCCACACGGCATCTTCGCGCAGGTGAAAAGTCAGCCCGCGGTGATCCTCCGACCAGTCATAGCCGAGCGCCAGCTCGGGGGCGAAGGTCGGCGGATGTTCGGTGAAGTCGGCCTGCTCGGAGAGCAGCTGCACGAAGAGCTGGTCGAGAATGTCGGTCGTGAACTGGATGTCGGCGGCGAGCAGCTCGTTGACGCCGGAGAGGTCGGAGATCGTCGCGCCGACCGCGACCGTCGGCGGCGGCGCCGGTGAGGGGGTGCCCGCCGTGCCGCCGCCGCAGGCCAGCGCGGCGGCAGCGAGGCTGCTGACCAAGGCGACGCCGCGGAGAGAGCGAAACGAGAGTCGAGCCGCTCGGGGTGCGGCGCCCGGCGGATCCTGCGACGCGCGACCAGGGATCATTGACGAAGGATGGTAGAGAACTCCCCGGCAAAAGAAAAGCGGGAGCCCGACGGGCTCCCGCTCGAGGACGGCTCGCTGTGCAGCGACTTCAGCCGATCGTCACCTTGCGCGGCTTGGTCTCTTCCGCCTTCGGCACCAGGACGGTGAGGACACCGTTGTCGAACTTCGCCTCGACCTTGTCGGTCTTGAGGTTGGTCGGCAGGGTGAAAGAGCGGGAGAAGCTGCCGTAGCTGCGTTCGATGCGATGGCAGATTTCGTCCTTGGTCTCCTTCTCGAAGCTGCGCTCGCCAGCGATCGTCAGCACCTGGTTCTCGATCGTGATGGCGACGTCCTTCTTGTCGAGGCCCGGCAGCTCGGCCACGATGGTCAACTGCTCGGGCGTCTCGCGGATGTCGACCGCGGGCAGAAAGCCGCGGTTGGCCACGTCCTCCGTCGGCAGCGGAGCCCACGGTGTGTTCAGCATCTGGTTGAAGAGCCGGTCCATCCGCCCGCGGAAGAGGTCGGCCTCCGGGTTGAAACGAATCAGTCCAGTGGTCATCGTCCTTCTCCTTTCATGGAAGATCCCCTGCCGCTCTGGCCGGGGGGGTCGTGTTCATAGTGTTCAACACTGAGATTTTTCGGGATATTTCCGGTCGGCCAAAAATCTTAGGCAAGATGACGCAGATGTAGGGATCGCTTCCAAAGGCTTGCATTTCTGAGACTTAGCCTGGAGAGCGATCGCCGGTGCTATGCTCGCGGCGTGTTTCCGAGGCCCCGAAGGCCCCCGTCCCGGCGCAACTGGGTCATCTTCGCCCTCCTCGGGCTGTTCATCGTCAGCGACTTCGCCCTCTTCTCCTGGCTGATTTTTCAGACTCTCTCCCGGCGCGAGCTCGATAGGGTGCTCCTCGAGACCCGGCGCGAGGCGCAGGATCTTGCCGGCCGGATCGCCGGCAGCGCCGAGAGCACCGGCGGCGACCTGTTCACCGCCGTGGCGCTCGAGCGCGAGACCCAGACCTACATCGATTCGGTCCTGCGCCAGCGTCAGATCGTGCAGACGGTGGAGATCACCGACCGCGATGGCGTTCTGGTGATGAAGGAGCGCCGCGAGACCGAGATCGCGGCGACGGCGCCGTCCGCCGGCAGCGCGCGTCCGGAACGCGAGCTGCCGGCAGGAGCGCCGCGAGTGGAGAACCGGACCCTGGAACGCCAGGACTCCCGCTCTGTACGCCTGCCGCCGGATGCGGTCGACACACTCGACGTCACCGTACCTATCGGCGAATTCGGCTCGCTGCGCATCGGCATCAGTCCACTCGAAATGGACCGGCGGATCGGCGAGCTGCGCCACGAGCTCATCCGCCAGACGACCTGGATCGGCGGACTCACCGTGGCAATCGTCGTCATGGCCTTCCTGCTGATCTCGGCGCTGGTCCGCCGCGGGCAGCGGCTCGAGGCTCAGGCCGCCGAAGCCGAACGTCTCGCCTACCTGGGGACGCTGGCGGCCGGCCTCGCGCACGAGATCCGCAACCCGCTCAATTCGCTCAGCCTCAACATGCAGATGCTCGAGGAGGACCTCGCGAGCCCGCAGGCCGCGACGGGACAGCGGAAGCTCCTCTCGATCACGCGCTCGGAGATCGCACGGCTCGAACGTCTGGTGAGCGATTTCCTGAGCTACGCGCGCCCGCGGGCGCTGCGCCTGCGGACCGTTGCCGCGGCGGAGCTCCTCGAGCGCGCGCGCGACGTGGTAGCGCGCGAGTTCGCCCTGCGCGGGGCGATCTTCGAAGTCGCCGATGAGTCGCCGGGCGCGGCCGTCAGGGTCGACGACGAGCAGCTGCAGCAGCTTCTGATCAACCTGCTGCAGAACGCTCTGGCGGCGAGCGAAGGCACCGGTCGGCCACCGCGCGTCGTGCTGCGGGCGCGACGCGAAGGGCCGCGGGTCCTGCTCGAAGTCGAAGACAACGGCGCCGGCATTCCGGAGGAGATTCGCGAGCGGGTCTTCGAGCTCTTCTTCTCGACCCGCAAGGGCGGGTCGGGGCTGGGTCTCGCGATCGCCGAGCGCGTCGTGCGTGCGCACGGCGGCGAGCTCACCTTCGAGAGCGAGGTCGGCAAGGGTTCGCTCTTCCGGGTCGCGCTCCCGCTCGCCGTGGCGCAGCCCGGCAGCGCCGCATGAGCCTGCCGCTAGAATGCCGGGCATGAACCGCATTCGCAGGATCGGCGTGCTCACCGGCGGGGGCGACGCACCGGGATTGAACGCAGTCATCCGCGCCGTTGTGCGAACGGCCGACCGTCTCGGCGGCATCGAGACGCTGGGTATCCTCGATGGCTTCGAGGGGCTGCTCGAGCGGCGCTACCGCAAGTTCACCAGCTCGCAGGTGCGGGATCTCGTCGGCAAGGGCGGAACGGTGCTCGGGACGACCAACCGCTGCAACCCGTTCGCGATGCTCCCGGAGCACTCGGCCACCGGTGCGGCCCGGATCGATCGCTCGGCCGAGGTGGTGCGCAATGCCCGCGAGGCGGAGCTCGACGCGCTGATCGTCATCGGCGGCGACGGAACGCTGCGCATCGCCCGTCACTTCGGCGAGCTCGGGCTGGGCATCGTCGGAGTTCCGAAGACGATCGACAACGACCTCGCGGCGACCGACTACACCTTCGGCTTCTGGACCGCCATCGAGGCGGCGAGCGACGCACTCGATCGCCTGCGCGACACGGCCGAGAGCCACCATCGCGTGATGATCCTCGAAGTGATGGGGCGTGATGCGGGCTGGATCGCGCTCCATGCCGGTCTCGCCGGCGCGGCCGACGTGATCCTGATTCCGGAGATTCCGTACCGCATTCACGCGGTCGAAGCCAAGATCGAGGAGCGCGCGGCGCGCGGTCAGTCTTACTCGCTGGTGGTCGTCGCCGAGGGTGCCGTACCCATTGGCGGCCAGCCCTCCTGGCGCGACGCCGACGCTGGGGACGGCCATCCGCGTCTCGGTGGCGCCGGCGACCGGCTGGCGCG
>JAGOCP010000271.1 GCA_017998715.1 Thermoanaerobaculia bacterium
TCGCCGCCGTGGCCGGTGTCGGCGTCGGCGATGATGAACGGCCGGAAGTCGGCGAGCGGCGCCGCCGCGCGCTGCGTGTCGCTCATGCGCGAGCGCAGGAAGTGCTGATTGCGGTCGGCGGTGAGCAGTGCCCGCACCAGCGTCGCGGCCTCGTCGGGCACCTGCGACAGCGGATAGCTCGCGAGGTCGGAGCCCGGGTCCTCGGTCACCGAGCCTTTCGCCGAGGTCGCCCAGCCGCCGAGGTAGATCCCTTCGATGCCCAGCCGGCGCATGGTCACCGCCTGGCCCGGCGAGTAGGGGCCGAACGTCGTGATGCTCTTCCTTTCCGCGAAGAGCTCGCGCAGGCGGGCATGAAAGGCCGCCGCCGCTTCGCGCGCCACCGTGTAGTCGACGGCAATGCCGCCGCGCTGCGCGGCCACTTGCCGCGCCGAATAGAGGCGCAGAACGCGGGCGAAGCGCGGACTGTCGAACCACTGCTGCAGAGCTTCCACCTGCTGATCGAACTTCGTCATGGTGCTCATGGGGGGTTCCTGTTCTCGGTCAGTCTGCCGGATGGCGGTCGAAATCGAGATTGCCGGTGAGGCGGGTGCCGCTCTTGTCGAACAGCTCGAGGAACTGTGCGATGCGCTGGCGCGCGACGCCGAGGTCATGGGCGTCGAGGTTCAGGTTCAGCAGGTCGATGTACCAGGGCGCCTTGGTGTCCGCCGCGACATAGGCCTTGACGATGGCGCGGGCGATCGGCAGCGTCGTCGTCTTCGAGTCGTCGTGCACGTCGCGGTCGCGGGCAGCGAGCAGCTTGTCGTACTCCTCGTCGAGCAGGCGCTCGAAGAGCGCGGCCGAGAAGGCGTCGCCGGCGCCGACGCCGGTTGCCTCGTCGCCGTCGGTGAATCGCGCCTGCTTGTGCAGCCACTCCCAGAGAATGCTCAGGCGAATCTCGCCGGTCGCCATGTCCTCCATGAGGTAGAGCACGTCGTCGTTGCCGAAGAAATCGGCGGGCTTGAGGGCCGCCGCCTGGAAACCCTGGCCGAAGGCGTTGCCGTACTGCAGCGCCACCGACAGCAGGTCGCGCGCGCCGCGCACCGTGCACGGTGCCGGCTCGAGCTCGACGAGCTTCGCGGCGTCGGCGTCGGTGTAGGTGAGGCGCGGGAACTCGCGCCCCAGCTGATTGGCGGCCCCAACGCGCTCCCACACCGGGCGCACGATATGCACCATCTTCCAGTGCGCGACCCACTTGCCGGAGGCGCCTTCGCGCTGCTCGCGTTCGGCGCCGGCGACCGCGCGCTTCATCCCCGCCGCGACGCCGGCTTCGGAGCCCACCGGAATGTTGGGCTCCATGCCGCCCTGCCAGAGAGCCGTGCGGCCCTCGAGGTCGGGCGTGTTCACCGCCCGCCGCACGCGATCCTCGTAGTGGCGCATGTAACCGTAGGTCATGGTGATCGCGTCGATGTTCGGATTGACGAAGTCGCGATCCCAGGCGAGCGCGTCCGAGACGCTGTTGATGTAGTCCCAACGGCCGGTGTTGAAACCGACGAAGTGCCGGCCGAGGGCGGCGCGGATCTCCATCAACTGGAACGCGGCCTCGAGCTGCTCGACGAGGACGTAGGCGAGGATCGTGCCCTCCGGCAGGTCGAGGTGCCCTTCCAGGGCCGAGAGCATCCGGTTCCAGAAAGCCGCCTCGCCCGCGGTCTGGATCTTCGGCAGGTAGACCACCACCGACGCGCCGCCAGCGCGCAGGCGGCGGTGATTGTTGACCACGTAGAGGACGAGATCGACGATCGAGGCCGAGAAACCGGTGCCGTCCTGCAGGCGCACGTGGCGATCGTCGAGATGCAGCCCGCGGGCGCGGAAGATCTTCGTCGTGAAGGCGAGCTGCGCGCGCCAGTCGGCGAGGATCTCGCGGCCGAAGAAGCCGCGCGCCCAGGTGTTCATCTCGCCGGCGACCTGCTCGGCGACGCCGAGGAAGCGCGCGTCGCCGGCGATCGCCAGCAGGAGATTGCGCTGGTTGTCGAGCGACATCGTCGCCACCTGTCCGAGGGCGTCCTCACCGTCGAACATCCAGCCGTCGGCGCCGGAGAGCAGCGCGTAGGCGACGTTGCGCAGTCCGCTCGCGATCCGCTCGCCCGAAGCTCCCGGTCGCGTCGCCGGCCCGGTCCCCTGGATCCACTGCCGTTCGAGGTCGCGCGGAATCACCGGCCCGACGAAGCGGCCGTCGCGGGCGTCCTGCACCCGGATCGCGCTCCCCGGGATGACAGCGTCGGGCTCGAGAAAGGCGATCCGGCGGCCCGCGCGCGCCCGTTCCCGCCGGCGCTCCAGGCGCTCCGCCATCAACCGCAGGCGATCCTGATTGAGCGGCGCCAGCTCCTCGCAGGCGGCCTGCGCTTCGGGCGTCCAGACGTCGGCGTAGTCGCGCCGGACCGCTTCCCTCCACTCGAGCCTCGCCATCGATTCTCCCCTCGGGGGAATTCTCCCACTTTTTTGCCGCACTGCGGCACCCCCTTCCCGGGTAGGGAAAGGGCCCCGAGGCCGGAGCCGGGGCTAGAGCGGAATCAGGAAAGGGCGACGAGCTCGAGGGCAGCCGGGTCGAGAATCAGGAAGCCGTCGCGTTCGGTGGCGACGACGCCCTCCTTGCCCCAGCGGCTCATCACCCGGATCGCCGTCTCGATGGTGGTTGCGCAGAGGTCGGCCAGCTCCTGGCGCGTCAGCTTGACCGGGACGAAGATCCCGCCCTCGCGACGCACCCCCTGCTCGTCGGCGAGCTTGCACAGCAGGCGCGCCATGCGCGCCTCGACCCGTCCGCCGGAAAGCTCGGCCATCCGCTTGGTGAGCTCCACGAGACGCAGCGTCAGACCCGAGAGCAGGCCGCGCACCAGCGACGGATGGGCCTCCAGCAGCGAGAAGAAGGCGTCCCGGCGGGTCACCAGGCAGACCGAATCGACCGTCGCCGTCGCCGACGCCGGATAGGCGAAGCCCTCGAAAGCCGCAACCGCGCCGATCGGGTCGCCGGGTCCCGGCATGTCGAGGATCACTTCGCGACCGGCCGGGGTGAGCTTGGCGACTTTCACTCGCCCCTCGACCACAACGTGCACCGAGCGCGCAAGATCCCCTTCGCGAAAAATCAGGCTGGCGCGCGGAAAGCTCTCGAGGGTCGAGACCGCCGCGAGCTTGACCCGGTCGTCGGCCTGCAGCCGGCGGTAGAGCGGCAGCTGGGCAATGGCCTGCTCGAGTGCGGAGCTCATGCGGCGCATCGTAGCCGATCCGCCCGGGCGGAGCGCTTCGGAGCTGCCGCGGGCCGCAGCTATGACCGCGGTCATGCGCGCTGCCGAGCGGCGCTGCTACGTTGTCCGGCAGCGAAGAGCAGGGCTCCCGCGAAGGGAGCGGAAAGGACTCCAACTTGAGCGCATTCGACCTGTCCACCCCCGTCGGCGAGATCGTCGCCCGCTATCCCTCCACCAGCCGCATCTTCGACCGCGCCGGCGTCGACTTCTGTTGCGGCGGCAAGCGGCCGCTCGGCGAGGCCTGCCAGGCGAAGGGCCTGCCGGCCGATCGCCTGCTGGCCGAGCTCGAAGAGGAGCTCGCGGCGGTTTCCGGAGAGCCCGACGCCTCGTTGGCCGACGCGCCCCTGCCGGCGCTCACCCGGTACATCGTCGAGCGCTTCCACGTGCCGCTGCGCGAGGAGCTGCCGCGCCTCGGTCGAATGGCAGAAAAGGTGCTCCTGGCCCATGGCAGCGCCCATCCTGAAGTCGTGCCGGAGCTCGTCCGCATCTTCCGCGCCTTTCGCCCCGAGCTCGAGGAGCACATGGCGAAGGAAGAGGCGGTCCTCTTCCCCGCCATCGAGACTCTGGCGGGTCCCGCGGCCGCAGCCAGCCGGAAGGTTCCGCCGATCGCCGCCCTCGTCGCCGCCCTCGAGGCCGAGCACGACGGTGCCGGCGAGGCGCTCACCCGCCTGCGCGAGCTCACCGCAGGCTTCACTCCGCCGCCCGGCGCGTGCAACACCTTCCGCGCGCTCTACGACGGTCTCGCCCACCTCGAGACCGAGATGCACTTGCACGTCCATCTCGAGAACAGCGTCCTCTTCCCGCGCGCCGTGGCACGCGAACGCGAGCTGGAGGCCGACTGCACAAGGATTTGAGCAGTTATGCGGCGCCTGGGGCCGCGGGCAAAGAATGGGTGACGCGGACGGCTTGTCGCGCTATCGTTGCGCGCACGCCGCATACGATTCACCGACTTCCGGCAAGATCCGGTTTCCATGCATTCTGTCCGCCTGACGGACCGTAGACCGGTCCCTGGAGCCCCGAGATGAAACTGTCCGCCCGCGCCGCTGTCCTCTGCCTCGCCACCTTCGCCGCTTCCAGCTCCCAGGCGCAGGTCTCGCTCACGACTCTGGGAAGTCCGTACGCCCAGAACTTCGACACGTTGGCGACCACGGGAACGGCGAATGCCTGGACGGACAACGGAACGCTCGCCGGGTGGTACTCACAGTTCAGCCTCGTACCCGCGAGCCCGACCACCTACCGCGCCGACGCCGGGGCGTCCAACACAGGAGCGATCTACAGCTATGGCACGGGGACAGCGACCGAGCGCGCCTTCGGCTCGGCCTCTTCCGGCACGCCAGGCACGATCCTGAACGCCGTGCGCCTCGTCAACAACACCGGCTCGACGATCACCTCGCTCCAGGTCGCCTACAACGGCGAACAGTGGAGGAACGGCGGCAACGCTGCCGCGCAGCAACTCGATTTCCAGTACCAGGTTGGCGCGGCGGGCGTGGTTACCGATGCCAACACTCCAGCCACTGGATGGATCGACGCGAACGCACTCGATTTCGTCAGCCCCATCGTCGGCGCCGTCGCCGCAGCCCTCGACGGCAATGCCACCGCGAATCGCACGGCACTCTCCTCGACGATCACAGTCACGGTCGCGAATGGTGAGGAGATCTGGTTGCGCTGGTCCGACAT
>JAGOCP010000272.1 GCA_017998715.1 Thermoanaerobaculia bacterium
AGCGGGTGATGGCGGTGAGGGTGTCGGACATGGAAATCTCCTTGTCCGACAACGATGGCCGGTCGACGAGCCGCCGCGATGGCGGAAAGGAGGCCGCTCCGGGGCGATTGTGGCGAAACGATGGCGCGGGCGCGACCGGCGCTAGAGTGCAGCCATGGAGACCGCAGCAGCGCCGCGCATCGCGGTCGTCGACGACGAGGCGGGGATTCGCACGACGCTCGAAGTGGCACTGCGCCGCGAGGGCTTCGCTGTCGATCTGTATGCCGACGGTCTGGCGGCGTGGCAGGCCTTCGAGGCGGCGCTGCCCGACGTCGCCGTGCTCGACATCCTGTTGCCGCGCGTCGACGGGCTCGAGCTGCTGCGGCGCCTGCGCGCCCGCTCGCGAGAGCTGCCGATCCTCATGCTGACCTCGAAGGGAGAGGAGTTCGACCGCGTTCTCGGCCTCGAGATGGGAGCGGACGACTACCTTCCGAAACCGTTCTCGATTCGCGAGCTGGTCGCCCGTCTGCGGGTGCTGCTGCGCCGCGCGCAGCTCCTCGCCGAGGGGCGCAGCAGTCCACAGGAGCGCCTCCTCCGGCGCGGCCGGCTGACGCTCGACCTCGACCGCTACGAGGCCTGGAGCGGCGAGACCCGCCTGCCGCTGACGATCTCGGAGTTCCTGCTGCTCGCGGCTCTCGCTCGCCGGCCGGGGCATGTCCGCAGTCGCGATCAGCTGCTCGACGAGGTGCACGGCGACGACGAGGCGGGCTCGATCCGCACCATCGATTCGCACATCAAGCGGCTGCGGCGAAAGCTCGCGCTGGCCGAGCCGGGCGAGCCGGGCCTGGATCCGGTCGAGGCGGTCTACGGTCTCGGCTACCGCTTCCGCGATCCGGAGTGATCGCCGTGCGCTCGCGGCTCTACGGCAGATTGCTGTCGGTGGTTCTGCTGGTCCTCATCCTGCCGGTGGCGGGCCTTTGGTCGCTCGGCGTCTTCGAGCGTGAGCTGCTGGTGGCGGACGAGCGCGCGATAGCGGTGGCGGCGCGCGCCCTGGCGGCGGCGCTCGCCTGTCCGCCGGCGTTCGACAACGCGACGGCGGCGGCGCTCGTGGCGCGGGTCGAGCGACCGCTCGCGGGGCGGGTGCGGGTCTTCGATGGCGGCGGCCGCCCGCTCGTCGATACCGCGCAGGCGGGCGGGCCCCACGCCGGCGGCGCGGCGGCGCGGAACGTGCGGGAGACCTGGCTCTACCGGGTGGGTGCTGCGCTCTGGCGCCTGCGCCGCGCGGTCGCCGGCACGGCGCCGCGCTACGGCGGCGAGGCGGATCGCGCCGCCATCCAGCGCGCTCTCGCTGGCGGCTACGGCGCCGAGACCGGGCTGAGCCCGGACGGGCGCGTCACGGTCATGACGGTGGCGGTGCCGGTGCGCGGGGGCGGCGCGGTCTGCGGCGCGGTCGCGGTTTCGCGCACGACCGAGCCGGTGCTGGCGGCGCTCGACCGGATTCGCGTCGATCTCTTCCGCATCGTGCTCTTGTCGATCGTCGCCGCCGCGCTGGTGGTGCTGCTCCTCGCGCGCGGCATCGTGCGGCCGCTGCGCCGCCTGCGCGATGCCGCCGACGAGGTCCTGGCGGGCGCCCGCGGCCGCGGCGCCGAAGTGCCCGGCGTGCATCGACAGGACGAGATCGGCGACCTCTCTCGCGCCCTCGCCGGCCTCAACGAGCGCCTCGAGCGCCGCCTCGACGAGCTCGAGGCCTTCGCTTCGGATGTCGCGCACGAAGTGAAGAACCCGCTGGCGGCGATGCGCTCGGCCGCCGAGCTCCTGCGTGGCTCGACGCAGGAGGGCGAGATCCGGCAGCTGACCGCGCTGATCGTCCAGGAGGTCGGCCGGATCGACGCCGTCGTCGGGGCACTGCAGGAGGTCGCTCGGCTGGATGCGGGGCGCGGGCGTGCCGCGCCGCCGCCGGCGCTGCGTCTCGACGAGCTCGCGCGGCGCGTCGCCGATGGCTGGCGGGAGCGGCTGCCGGCCGGTGTCGCGCTCGAGGTCGACGTCGTCGGGCCGGTGCTCGTCGCCATCGGTGCCGAGAGCGCGGCGCGGGTGATCGAAAATCTGCTCGAGAACGCCTTCTCGTTCACTCCGGCAGGCGGCATCGTGCGGCTGACCCTCGCTTCGCGCTCGGGGACTTGCGAGCTCACCGTCGAGGACTCCGGCCCCGGCGTGCCGGAGGAGCACCGCGGCCGCATCTTCGAGCGCTTTTTCAGCTGGCGTCCGCAGGAGGCCAGCCGCTCCCACCTCGGCCTGGGTCTCGGTATCGCGCGCGCAATCGTCGAGCGCCACGGCGGCCGCATCGAGCTTGCTGCCGCAGGATCGCTCGGCGGAGCGCGTTTTCGCGTCAGCTGGCCGGTCGCGCGCTGAGGGTAGAATCCCCGCCATGAAACCGCAGCCGATCGTGCGCCTGACGCCCGGGAAACGGGTTCTCTTCCTGACCAAAGACGCCGAGCTCATTCGCCGCCAGCTCTCGGGAGAGCTCGACTTGAGAATGGCCGAGGTCGATCCGGCCGACCTGCTCGACGACATCAATACCGACGTCATGACCCCGGCCTGGGTGTGCTTCAACTGGCAGCCGGAGGAGATCGCCCGCGAGGCCTACGCCGGGCTGATCGTCGACGGCCAGCGCCTGTTCGAGCGCGACGCTCTCGCCAACGGCAACTTCGAGGTCATCGTCTCGGGTCTGCGCAAGGGCACCGGCAGCTCGCGCGAGACCGCCGCCCAGTGCGAAAAGTACGCCGGCATCAAGATCGCCATTGCCGCCTCGTTCGCGCCGATCCACGCCCGCAACAACCTCAATCTCGGCACGCTGATGGGTGGCTACGACGTCCTCGCGCGCCTGCAGCAGGGCGCGGGCGTGCCGCTCGCCGAGTTCACCGAGGGCTACGACCCGATCACCCGCCAGATCATCGAGTGGGGCGGGCTGTTTCCCTACTCGAAGGCGCTCGCCGAAGGGGAAGTGGCGCCGCCAGCGGTGACCACGCCGCGTCGCGCCATGACCATGGCGGAGAAGATCCTGGCGCGGCACGTCGTCGGTACCCCGGAGGGTGCCAAGGACGCGGAGGTCTACGTGCAGCCGGGCGACGCCGTCGTGGTCTCCGTGGACGGCGGCTACACCCACGAGTTCACCACCGCGCAGGTGCATGCCTTCCTCGTCGAGGAGTACGGCGAAGACTACGCAGTCAAGGATCCCGAGCGCTTCGCGGTCTTCGAAGACCACCTGATCTACGCCGACGAAGTCGCGCGCATGCGGCCGTTCCTGCCCAAGATCGAGGTCCTGCGCGACATGCAGCGCCAGTTCCAGCGCCACACCGGTGTGCGCGACTTCTCGTCGACAGACGGCGTCTCTCCCGGGATCTGCCACGAGCTGGCGCGCACCCACATGGTCGAGCCCGGCGACTTCATCCAGGCGACCGACTCGCACACCTGCATGGGCGGGGCGAACAACGCGCTCACCTGGGGCGTCGGGGCGACCGAGTACGCGGCTCTCATCCACTCCGGCTTCACCCAGGTCGAGGTGCCGGAGTCGATTCGCTTCGAGCTCATCGGCAAGCTCCCGGCGAACGTCACCGCCAAAGACCTGATGCTCCATATCCTGCTCGCCTACGCGCGGCCGCAGGCGACGCTCAACCGGGTGATGGAGTTCACCGGCCCCGGCGTCTCGACGCTGTCGATGGACGAGCGCGCGACGCTCGCCAACATGGCGACCGAGTGCACGGCGCGCAGCGGCATCGTTTCGGCCGACGCGGAGACCTACCGCTGGCTCGCCGCCTGGCGCCCGGGCGTCGATGGCGACCGGCTGCGCGCGCGCACCGTCGAACCCGACGCCGACGCGGTCTACGCCGGCGGTATCCATGTCATCGATCTCGCCGCGCTCACGCCGATGGTCGCCGACCCGGGGGATCCCGATCGCGGCATCGCCTCCGATCCGACGAACGGCGCGAAAGTCGCCGAGATCGGCGAGGTGCCGATCGACATCGCCTACGGCGGCAGCTGCACCGCAGGCAAGATCGACGATCTCGACTTCTACCACCGGGTGGTGAAGGAGGCGGTGGACGCAGGCCGGAAGGTGGCTCCCGGGGTCGACTTCATCATCCAGTGCGGCTCGCTCGAGGTCGAGAGCTACGCCCGCGAGCACGGCTTCCTGGACGACTTCGCGAAGGCCGGCGTGCGCCTCATCCGCCCCGGCTGCGGCGCCTGCATCGGCTGCGGCCCGGGCGTCTCGGAGACCAGCGAACAGGTCACCGTTTCGGCGATCAACCGCAACTACAAGGGACGCAGCGGCCCCGGCAAGCTCTGGCTGGCGAGCCCCCTCACCGTCGCCGCCTCGGCCTTCACCGGCCGCATCACCGCCTACACCCCGGGCATGTTCGTTCGTCGGGAAGCTCTCGCCGGGCGCTGAGCCGCAGCGACAACGGACCCGACCTCTTGGCCGTCGGGTGTGAACTTTCTCTCGCCGGAAACGATCGAATTTTCCCTAGGATTCAGCTGGAGGTCTTGCACATGGATCAACTTCGCACAGGTGGCGCCGCGGGGCGCAGCTCCCTCGTTCCGACCGTGATGGCAATGCTCGCCCTCGCCGCTGCGGGAGCTTTCGCTCCCCTCGCGGCGATCTCGACCTGCCAGAACGGCAGCTGCACCGCGTGCTCGCCGAGCATCCCGGGCACGGTCTCGACCTACATCGCCGATACCGCTTTCCCGACTGGGGCGGATGTGCCGATCGTCTTCGTCGATCCGGCCGACGGGCTTCACCACCGGTTCGTCGCCACCCAGCAGGGGGCGATCCTGGTCTGGAACACGCTGACCCACACCTTCAACGCGACACCGTTCCTCGATCTGCGCAACGACGGCGCCGGCCCCGGACTCGACAAGGTGAACTACGGCGGCGAGCGCGGGCTGCTGTCGATGGCCTTCGATC
>JAGOCP010000273.1 GCA_017998715.1 Thermoanaerobaculia bacterium
CGCCGCCAGTCTGCCCGGCGACGCCCGTCGCGTTGACGGAGAAGCCCGCCGCCCAGGAGGCTGAAGCCAGCAGACAAAGCGCCAGCGCTCCCATCATCCCGATCCGAGTTCTCATGCCAGATCCCCTTTGAAATTGCTGCGTGAAAAAAGTAAAGAGCGAGTCTTTATAGAGTATCACCATACCAACGAGGCCTAGCCTACCCAGGCGGGCGGTCAGCCCTCCTGCCGCAGCAGATCGCGGGCGATGACCAGGTGCTGGATCTCGGAGGTGCCCTCGTAGATGCGCAGGGCGCGCACCGCGCGGTAAAGCCGGTCGACCGTGCTGCCGGCGAGCACGCCGCGTCCGCCCAGGATCTGTACGGCGTCGTCGACGATGCGCTGTGCGGCTTCCGTGGCGAACAGCTTGGCCATCGCTGCCTCGCGGGTGACGCGCTCGGCGCCGCGGTCGCGTTCCCAGGCGGCGCGATAGGTCAGCAGGCGAGCCGCCGCGAGATCGGTCGCCATGCGCGCGATCTTCGCCTGCACCAGCTGGAAGTCGGCGAGCGCCGAACCGAACTGGCGGCGCGAACGGGCATGCGCCACCGCCTCCTCGAGAGCTCGGGCAGCCATGCCGCAGGCGGCAGCGGCGACCGTCGGCCGCAGCAGATCGAGCGTGCGCATGCCGAGCTTGAAGCCCGCGCCCGCTTCGCCAATGCGGGCCGAGACCGGCACCCGGCAATTCTCGAAGGCGAGCTCGCCGAGCGGGTGCGGCTCGGAAAGGACATAGGGGGCGACGAAACGCAGACCGGGAGTCTCCGCCGGCACGACGAAGCAGTCGAGACCGCGAGTGCCTTTCGTTCGGTCGGTCGAGGCGAAGACGCAGTAGAAGTCGGCCAGCCCGGCGTTCGAGATGAAGCTCTTGACCCCGTCGAGGACGAACTCTGCACCCTCTCGCCGCGCCGTCGTCGCAATGGCGCCGACGTCGGAGCCGGCCTCCGGCTCGGTCATCGCGAAGCCGGCGATGGCCCGCCCGGCT
Organism: Thermoanaerobaculia bacterium; assembly: GCA_017998715.1. Lineage (GTDB taxonomy): Bacteria > Acidobacteriota > Thermoanaerobaculia > Multivoradales > JAGPDF01 > JAGPDF01. The sequence goes on from JAGOCP010000273.1 coordinate 1,016, forward strand.
GCGACCTCGGGCAACCAGCGGTCGCGGAGCTCCGCGCTGCCGGCGAGCGCGATCGGCGTCGAGCCGAGTGCCTGCAACGCGAAAAGTGCATCGGCGAGCGGCGAAGCGCCGGCAAGCGCCTCGCGGATCAGGCAGAGGCCGCGCAGGTCCTGCTCGGCGGCCGCGCTGCCGGCGAGCAGCCCCTCCTCCCCCATCGCCGCAACCAGTCCGCGCGCCGCGGCGCGCGCCGTGGCGTCGTCGGCCGGCGCCGCCAACGGCCGGAACCGCCGGCCGACGATCTCCTCCACCCGCGCCGCGAACTCGAGGTGCGGCGGCTCGAGAAATGCCCGAATAGTGCGCGTTCCGGTCAACGGAACTCCGGCTTGCGCCGCTCGCGAAAGGCCTCGTAGGCCTCGCGGAAATTCGCATCCTGCATGCAGATCGACTGGATCTCCACCTCCGCCGCGAGCGCCGCGTCGAGGTCCATCGCCGCTTCGCGGTAGAGCATCCGCTTGGTCACCTCGAGAGCGAACGACGGGCCCGCCGCCAGGCGCGCCGCCCAGAGCCGCGCCTCGTCGACGATCCGCTCCTGCGGCACCACTCGGCTGTAGAGGCCGATCCTCTCGGCGGTCGCGGCATCCACGAAGTCGCCGGTCATCAGCAACTCGGCCGCGCGGCCGAGCCCGACGATGCGCGGCAGCAGCCAGGAGGCCCCCATGTCGGCGCCCGAGAGGCCGACCTTGGTGAACAGGAAGGCGATCTTGGCGCTCGGCGCGGCGATGCGGATATCGCAGGCCGCGGCGATCACCGCGCCAGCGCCGGCCACCGTGCCGTTCAAGGCGCCAACGATCGGGCGCCGGCAGGCGATCATCGAGCGGATGAGCGCGCCGGTGGCGCGGGTGAACTCGAGGAGCCCGCGCGCGTCGGTTTCGAACAGTTTGCCGATGATGTCCTCGACGTCGCCGCCCGAGCAGAAGGCGCGTCCTGCGCCGGTGAGCAGCACGGCGCGCACCCCGGGCTCCGTATCGAGGGCGTCGAAGGTGAGCTTGAGCTCGTCGTAGACGTCGAATGTGAGGGCGTTCAAGCGGTCCGGGCGGTCGAGCGTGAGAGTGGCGACGCTCGTCGCTTCGTCGAGGTGGTAGCGAAAGCTCCGTGGCTGGATCATTCTGCGGCTCCGGTCTGGGTGGTTCCGGGAATCTCCGGCGAGAGCGCCGCCGTGGCCTCGATCTCGACCAGAGCACCGGGCTCGAGCAACGCCGCGACCTCGACCAGCGCCATCGCCGGGAAGTGGCGGCCCATGATGCGGCGGTAGGCCGCGCCGACGCCGGCGAGGTCGTTCTCGTAGAGACTGCGATCGGTGACGTAGATCGTCAGGCGGCAGACGTCGTCGACCCGCCCGCCGGCGCCTTCGATCACCGTCTGGATGTTGGCGAGCGCACGCTCGAACTGCGCGGCGAAGCCCCCCGGAACGATGCGCTGGCCGCCGTCCCAGCCGACCTGCCCGGCGACGAACAGAAGCCGCGCGCCCGCCGGCGCGAGCACTCCGTGACTGAAGCCGCGCGGCACGCCCAGGCTCTCGGGATTGATCAGCGAGAGACGCGAGCTCATCCGAGAAATCCTCCGCCGTCGATGCCGATCGTCTGCCCGTTCACGCCGCGCGCGCGCTCGTCGCAGAGAGTGAGGGCGAGGAAGGCGACCTCCTCGGCGGTGATCAGCCGACGCTGCGGGTTGGCGGCGACCAGCTTCTCGCGCGCGGTCTCGGCGGCGACGCCGGCACGCGCCACGATGCGCTCGACCGACTGATCGGTCATCGGCGTGTCGACGTAGCCGGGGCAGAGCGCGTTGACGGTGATTCCCTTGTCGGCGAGCTCGGCGGCGAGCGACCGGGTCAGACCGACGAGCGCATGCTTGGTCGAAGCGTAGGCCGAGATATAGGGCGCTCCGGTGCGGCCGGCGATCGAGGCGATGTTGACGATCCGCCCCCAGCACCGCGCGACCATGCCGGGCACGAACGCCTGCGCGCAGAGGAAGGGGCCGGTCGCATTCACCGTGAAGAGCCGGTTCCACTCTTCGAGACCCACTCGCGAGAGCGGCGCCGAGCTGGCGATGCCGGCGTTCGCGATCAGAATGTCGACCGCACCGAAACGCGCCTCGGCGGCCGCGCGCAGGCGGCTGATCGCCGCCGGATCGGCGATGTCGCACGGCACGGCCTCGGCAAGTCCGCCGCTGCCGCGGATCTCCTCCGCCACAGTCTCGATCTCGTCCGCGCTGCGCGCCGACACGATCACCCGGGCGCCGGCCGCGGCGAGAAGCCGCGCGGTCGCGGCGCCGATGCCTCGGCCGCCGCCAGTGACCAGCGCCACCTTGCCGGCGAGCGCGATCTCGACCTTCCCGCCTGCCTCGCCCGCCATGCCTCTAGCCCCGCGCCTTCAGCTGATCGCGGATCTCGGCCAGCAGCTTCACCTCCGCCGAGACCTCGGGCGGCGGCGCGGGTGCCGGTGCCTCCTTGCGCTTGGCTGCGTTCACCGCCTTGACGATGAGGAAGACGCAGAAGGCCAGGATCAGGAAGTCGAGGGTGGCCTGGAGCAGGCTCCCGTAGCTCAGCAAGACCGGTTCCTCGGCGGTGCCACCGATGGTCAGAGCGAGTTTCGAGAAATCGACGCCACCGAGGAAGAGCCCGAGCACGGGCATCAGGACATTGTCCACCAGCGACGCGACGATCTTGCCGAACGCCCCGCCGATGATCACGCCGACCGCGAGATCGATCACGTTGCCGCGCTGGATGAAGGCCTTGAACTCCGACGTCATTCCCATAGAGGGCTCCTTGTTCGGTTCGATTCTCGTGCCGGCTATCCACTGCCGGCGGATCGGTTCCTGCGCTCTGCGAGCAAGAGGACTCGTCAGCCTAGTTCCGCCTGCACCGCTTCGGCAAGGATGGCGCCGAGCTCGGCGACGAGCACCCTGCCTTCCTCGGCCGAGGCCGCCGCGGGGTCGCCGCAGTAGGCCATTTCCAGGCCTGCTTCGACAAACGTCCTTTCGCCTCGCCCCGCGGCCTCGACCAGCGAGACGGGAAGCGAGGGCAGCCGGAGCCGCGCCGCATCGTCGACCAGGTCCGGCCGGGTGGCGAGCAGGATCGACGACTCATAGCGTCCCGCATGGCAGGCGCCGGAGCGGAACTCCTCCCCCAGCCGTTCGGCAAGCCGCCGTCGCGTCAAATCGGGAAACGCCACACGCAGGCGTCCGGAATTCCGCAGCTCTTCCACCGCCTTGCGCAGTGCTGCGACCTGTGCCGGATCGAAATGCGCATTGGCGAGCGCCAGCACCGCAATGCCGCGCGCCGCGACCGCGCTCGCGAGGTCGACGACCAGAGCCGTGAGCGTCTCGGGCCGGATCGAGAGCGTCCCTGGGTGGGCGTTGGCGAACGGTGCCGGAGCGTACGCCAGCGACGGCAACACGACCGCAGAGAGACCCTCTTTACCGAGCTTTTCCGCTCCCGCTCGCGCCATCGCCTCGGCAATCCAGACATCGGTGCCGACGGGCAGGTGCGGTCCATGCGCCTCGACCGCACCGAGCGGCAGGACGGCGACCACCGGGCCTGCGTCGAAGGCCGCCTCGAGTCTAGTGAAACTCTGCTCCTGCCAATTCATGTTCGCGCGATGCTACCAGCCGGACTTGCCCTGTCGCCGCTCACGGGATGCCGTAGCGCTTGCGCTTCTCCCAGAGTCCCTTGCGGCTGATGCCGAGCATCGCCGCCGCCTTGCCTTGATGGCCGCGACTCGCGGCGAGGGCAGACAGAATCGCGCCGCGCTCGGCCTCCACCAACGTCGCAGCGGCCGGAGATCCCGCGTCCGCCGGCGGCGGCGGGTCGAGCAGGAGCCCGTCAGCGTGGAGCATCGCCCGCTCGAGGAGATTGCGCAGCTGCCGGAGATTTCCCGGCC
>JAGOCP010000274.1 GCA_017998715.1 Thermoanaerobaculia bacterium
CCGGAGGCAGCGACTGCCAGGGCCGCAACCGCCCAACAGGCCAGCACAGTGGGCAGGCGCGGCATCAGAACCGCTTCTCCCACCGTGCATCGACGGCGTAAGACTCGTCGCCGTTCTGTGTCAGGACCAGCGTCAGGTCGTCGGAGACCTTCCACTCGACCTGCAGGACCTGCTGCGCCGTCGACGACGGGTCGACCGAATAGGTGAGGTAGACCCGGCTGGAGAGGCGCTTGCCGACCGTCACACGCGCCGCCGAGATGCTGTCCGCACCGGCGAGCGGATCGACCTTCAGCCGGTCGATGCCGAAGAGCTTGCCGACCCGCGCGCTCACCAGAGAAGCCGCCTGGCCGTAGAGCAGCGTCTCCGCCGCCATGCCCGGCGCGGTGCCGGTCTGCGCCGTTTCGGACAGGTCGGCGAGTCCGGAGGGCGTGCCGGTGGCGAGGAGCGACAGCACGTCGTAGTCGGGCAGCGGCGGGTCGGAACCGAGCGTCGTCGCCGGCCGGGCGAGCGAACCGAGGACCGAGAGCGTCACCTGATACTCGTTGATCTTGGTCCGCGCCACGACGTCGAGCAGCGGCTCGATGCGCGTCGGATTGGCGAAGGTGACGATGGCGCGGTCGAGCTCGTAGGTCGCGCCGTTGTACTCGATCGTGCTGCCGGGGTCGGTCGCCACCTCGCCGAACAGGACCGGATTGGCGAGCGAGCCGCGCAGCGCGAGACTGGCGCTGCCGTTGATCTTCGCCAGGTTGTTGCGCACCCGCACGGCGTGCGGCGCGACGATGGAGATGTTGAGGTAGGTGGTGCCCAGAAGCTCGTCGGCTTCGTCGATCTGCACCCGGGTTCGCGACAGCACCCGTTCGGCGAGCTGACGCGGTGAGAGGTTGATGTCCTGCAGGTAGTAGACCCGGTCGAGCGCCAACGACCCGGCAACTTGCCGCCCCTCGGTCGTCGACTGCAGGGTGAAGTCGCCGTCGCCGCGCACCAACCAGCCCTCGGGGTAGCGCAGCGCGGTGCGGCGGGTGGCGATCTGGGCGCGATAGGCGAGCGGCTTCGCCAACGACGGGAGCTCGAGACGGCCGCTGGCCGTGACCGTGCCGCCGGCGAGATCCGAGCGCAGATGGTCGAGCACGACCACTCCCGGATAGAGCAGCACCAGGGCTTCGAGGCGGTCGAAACTGTGCGGGAAACGCGCCGGAATGTAGCGCGCATCCCGCAGATCGGCCTGTCCGTTCCATTCCGGATGCGCCACAGTGCCCTTGACGGTGGCGAGAACGTCCACCACGCCGGTCAGGTCGAGACCGGCGAACTTCTCGAGCCAGTCGACCGAGAGCGCCGCCTGAAGGCGCAGGTCCAGCGTCGGCTCGGCCGCTTCGAGATCGACCTTGCCGGCGAGGAAGAGCTCGTCGCCGGTGCCCTTCTCGCCGAGATAGAGCGACTCGAGCACGAGCTTCGAGCCGTCGTAGCGCGCCACGATCGGCTCGATCGGCGCCAGGCGGTGTTGCTCGTAGGCGAGCTCGAGCTCGGGCACGGTCACCGTCAGCGTGCCCGGAGCGTCGGGTGCGAAACGCCAGGCGAGATCCGCCGCGAGGCTGCCCGAAAGACCCTCGACCGTCTGCCCGACGGCGAGCGCGATCAAACGGTCGAGCCGTCCGCTGCTCAAGCGAGCTCGCAGATCGCCGCGTTCGCCGGCGACGAAACTGCCACCGCCTTCGAGCTCGACGAGGCCGGGCAGATCGAGCTGCGCCGCGAGCTCGCCGTCGGCAAGCTCCGCGTGCAACGTCCCGGCGAAGCGCGCCGCGGGCGCGGCCAGCGGAAGAGCGGGGTCGGCCGGCATCGCGAGGGCGCTGCCGGTGACCCCGGCCGACGCGGGCAGCTCGAGGTCGGCGAGCTCGACATCGGCGACCAGCCGCGGCGCGGCGAGAGTGCCGGAGAGATGCGCGGCGAGGGTCGCACGGCCCGTCAGCCGGCCGCCGGTGAGCTCCCGCCACGGTTCCGCCGCGAGATCGAGCGGCGCGGCCGCAAGCTCGAAGGCGAGCCCTTCGTCGGCGAAGCGCAACTCGCCGGTGCCGCGCAGAACCCCCGTCGGTGCGACGAGTTGCGCGCCGCGCACCTGCAACCGCCCGGCGTTCCAGTCGAGGTCCGCCTCGAGGCGCTCGAAGCCGACGCCGGCGACCGTCACCGGGGCGACGACGCCGCGCATCTCGCCGGCCATGTCGTCGAGTGTGCCCGCAAGGTGCAGCGTCCCGGTCGCATCGCCGGCGAGCGGCAACGGGGCCGGCAGCCAGGGCATCGCCTCGGCGATCGGCCAGGCGCGGAAGTCGATCGCCAGCGCGAGCGTTGGCAGCGCGCCGGTGCCAGAGCCTGGACTAGCTGGAGCGAAGGGTACAGAGCCGGTGACGCGCAGCGACGACTCGCCGCGGGTGAGCTCGATGCCGAGCTCGCGCACCGCGCGCTCGTCGAGAACGAGGCTGCCCGTGGCGCGCGCTGCCGAGCCGCCCGGGGCATGGAGATCGGCGAGGTCGAGAGTCAGTTCCACCGTCGTCGCGGGAGAGCCCAGGGTGACTTGCGCCGTCAGTCCGCCGCGGCCGGAGTCCGGCAACCAGAGCGGCCACGGCTTCGTTTCGACGAACGGCTGCAGGCGGGCCACCTCGCCCAGATCCTCGCTCGTCACCTCGACGGTGAGCTCGCCCTGCTTGCCGATCAGGTCGTAGGCACCACGCAGCGAGATCTGCTGCGTCGCCGATGCGAGGTCGACCGCCTGCAGCTCGAGCCGCCCCTCCACCATCCGCAGTACGGCCGTGCCGTCTACCGGCAGCTCTCCCGCGGCCGCGGGCGGCAGCGCGCGCAGGGCGAGTGTGGCTTCGCCGACGCCCCGTCGCGCGTCGTTCAAGGGAAACTCGTAGCTCACCTCGCCGTGGGCCGAGGCCGCAAGAGCCGGCGCCGGCAGGTCGAGCGCCTGCAGAACGGAGCGCAGATGCGGTCCGTCGGCTCGCAGCGCCAGGTGCGCCCAGGGACCGGGGCGCTCGAAGTCGACATCGAAGGTGCCGGCGACCGGCCCGCCAGCGAAGCCCGCCCGCTCGAGGTCGAGACCGAGCGAGGAGATGCGCGCACCGCCGCTCCTCACCCCACCCGCGAGCTCGTCGAGCCGCAGGCCGAACAGATCGACGCCTGGCGAGGTCAGCCGCCCTTCGAGCCCGATCTCCTTGTGGGCGAAGCGCACGCCGCCCTCGAAGCGGAGCGGCCCGGAGATCTCGCCGGAGAGGTACCCGAGGTCGTCGAGAAACCGCCCCTGCGTCTCGACGACGCCGCGGATCTCGCCGTTGGTGCCACCGCGCCAGCCGACGAAGCCCGCGACCCGGGCGTCGAACTCCGGCGAGCGGACCCGCGCCGTGAGGATCTCGACCCCGTCGTCGCGCAGGCGCGCCTTGGCGGCCAGGGTCGACGGCCACGGCAGGGCGCGCGGCAGTGTCGTCACCACCTCCTGCGCGGTGACGTTTCCCTGCAGGTCGGTTCCGCCGAGCCCCGAGAGCCGCAGCTGGAGGGCATGGGCGGAGACCGCGAGCGGCACCCGCTGATCGTCGAGCTCGAACTCGCCGTCCTCGACGAAGAGCCCGCCGATGCGCACCTCGAACCGGCTGCCGCCCCCCGCCGATTCGACCTTCGGCAGGTTGTCGCTGCCGTCGGGATAGAGCTCGAGATGGATCCGCACGCCCTGGGCCGAAACCGTCTGCAGATCGAGCAGGTCGTTGCGCAAAGCGTCGAGATCGGCGTCGACGCGCAGGCGGCGGACCGAGAGCAGCGGCGGATCGTCCGCCTTCGGGCCGGAGATCGAGAAGTCCTCGACCCGCAGGGCGAACGGCAGGAGCTCGAAGTCGAGCCGCCCGAGGCGGACTTCGCGATGCAGGATCTGCGACAGCTGCTGCTCGAGGCGCAGCGCGAGCCGTTCGCGCGCGAAGTCGGAGGAGAGAAAGGCGCGCAGGCAGAGCAGCACGAAGGCGGCCGCGGCGAGCGACCAGAAGAACGGGCGGACGACCCAGCGGCGGATCCGCAGCCAGACCAAGGAGTTACTCTCCCCAGTGCAGCTTGTTGCGGAGACCCTCGAAGATCGAGCTGCGCTCGCCGGTGCGCACGAGATAGGCGGGCTGGGCGGCGCGCGTCACGCGCACCCGGTCGCCGAAGCCGATCTCACCGCCCTCCTGGCCGTCGACCGTGAGATAGACCCGGTCGGCACGCAGCTCGGGGGCATCTTCGCGAGCTTCGATCGCCACTTCGATGACGCTGGTGTCGGGCACGACCAGAGGCCGGAGCGTCAGCGTGTGCGGGCAGATCGGCGTCAGCACCGAGACCGCCAACAGCGGGTGCAGGATCGGTCCGCCGGCAGAGAGGTTGTAGGCGGTCGAACCGGTGGGCGTCGACACCACCAGGCCGTCGGCGCGATAGCGCGCCACCAGGCGGCCGTCGACCGAGAGCAGGAGCTCGATCATGCGCGACAGTGCGCTCTTGGCCAGGACCATGTCGTTGAGGGCGCGGAAGGAGTGGCGCTCGCCGCCCGCTTTGGTCTGCTCGACCTCGAGCAGCGAGCGCGGCTCGACGGCGTAGTTCCCGGCCAGAACCTCGATGAGCGCCGGATAGAGCTCGGCGCGCGCCACTTCGGTGAGGAAGCCGAGATGCCCGAGGTTCACCCCCAGGATCGGCGGTCCACCGGCGGCCTTGCGGGCGACCGAAAGCAGGGTTCCGTCTCCACCCAGAACAACCACCAGGTCGCAGCGCGCTCCCTCGATGAGCGGACCGTCACCGGTCTTGCCGCTCTCCAGGGCGGTGCCCGGCTCGACGAGCACTTCGAGTCCGCGCCGGCCGAGCCACTCCACGAGCTCGCGGGCGACGCCGGCGGCGTCCGCGCTCGCCGCCTTTGCGACCACAC
>JAGOCP010000275.1 GCA_017998715.1 Thermoanaerobaculia bacterium
CGACCGGCATCTCTGCCGCCGACCGCGCCGCCACCATCCGCACCGCCGTCGAGCCCGGGACCCGTCCCGACGATCTTCTCCGCCCTGGGCACGTCTTCCCGCTGCGCGCCAAGCGCGGCGGCGTGCTAAAGCGGGCCGGCCAGACCGAGGGCTCGGTTGATCTCGCCCGCCTCGCCGGCCTCCTGCCTGCGGCGGCGATCTGCGAGATCATGAACGACGATGGCACGATGGCGCGGATCCCCGACTTGATGCGCTTCGCTGCCGAGCACGGCTTGCCCGTACTGACGATCGCCGAGCTCATCCGCTACCGCCTGGAGCACGAAACGCTGGTGCGCCGTGTCGCCTCGCCGCGGCTGCCTTCGCGCTGGGGCGAGCTCACCATCCACGCCTATCGCTCCGACCTCACCGGCGAAGAGCACGTCGCGCTCACCCTGGGCGATCTCTCCGGCAAAGAGCCGGTCCTCGTGCGGGTGCACAGTCAGTGCCTGACCGGCGACATCTTCGGCTCGACGCGATGTGACTGCGGGCTGCAGCTCGAGCTCGCCATGACCCGCATCCAGGAGGCCGGGCGCGGCGTGCTGATCTACCTGCTGCAGGAGGGGCGCGGCATCGGCCTGCTCAACAAGCTCAAGGCCTACGAGCTGCAGGACGTCGGGCACGATACCGTCGAGGCCAACGAGCGCCTGGGCTTCCGCCCGGACCAGCGCGACTATGGCGTCGGCGCGCAGATCCTGCGCGATCTCGGGGTCGAGCGCATGCGGCTGATGACCAACAACCCCAGCAAATACGTCGCGCTCTCCGGCTACGGCCTCGAAATCGTCGAGCGCGTGCAGCTCGAGATTCCGCCCAGCGACGACAGCCGCGACTATCTGCGCACCAAGCGCGAGAAGCTCGGGCACCTCCTCCAGCTGGTCTGAGCGCGGGGAGCGCATCGCCGTTGCGCCTGCTCTGGATCGCAACCAAGGCTCCGTGGCCGCCGGCGGACGGCGGCCGTCTCCTCCTCCTCGAGTCCCTGAAGGCGCTCGCCGAGCTCTCCGCCGCTTCTGCGCCGGGCGTCGAGGTCACGCTCCTCGCTCCCATCTCTCCCATCGCTCCGATCGCTCCGGGCGAGCGCGCCGCCGCCGAGGCGGCGCTCGCCGGCATCTGCACCCCCCGCCTGGTGGCCGTGCGGCCGCGGGCGCGGGCGTTCGCCGCCCTCGCCGCTACGCTCTCCGGCAGGCCCTACTCCGTGGTGCGCCATCAGCGCGCTGCCCTGACCCGCGCCGTGGCGCGGGAGCTCGCCGATGCCCGGCGGCCACCCTTCGACGTGGTAGTGGCGGAGCAGCTCCAGGCGTTTGCGCAGAGCACCCCCGCCGTCTCTGCCGGCATTCCGCGGCTCCTCCGCGCGCAGAACGTCGAGAGCGATCTCTGGCGCCAGCTGGGCGAGGCGAGCCGCGGTCTCACTCGCACCCTGCTGCTGCGCGAGGCCCGCCGCCTGGCGCGCGCCGAACGTGCCGCGGTCGGCGCGGCGACGGCAACCCTCGCCCTCTCGGCGGCGGATGGCGAACGCCTGCGCAATCTGGGACCGGAGGGCGCGACGGTCGAGGTTCTCGCGCCGCCCTTTCCCGAGCGCCTCGAGGGCGCCGCGCAGCGTCTCTCCGGGAACCCCGCGGTGGTGCTCTTCGGTAGCGCCGGTTGGGAGCCCAACCGGCGGGGCGAGCGCCGGTTCGTCGACGAGATCTGGCCGCGGGTGCGCGCGGCGAGCCCGGGTGCGCTGCTGCACTGGTTCGGCGGCCGCCCTGCGGAGGGTCCGGGCGACGACCGTCCGGGGGTCTGCGTGCATCGGTCGCCGACGGGGAGCGCCGACGCTTTCGCGCCGGGCGCCGTGCTGGTGCTGCCGCTCGATATCGCCTCGGGAGTCCGCATGCGCGTGCTCGAAGCCTGGGCGCGCGGGGTCGTCGTCGTGGCGAGCCCGGAGGCGGCCTCGGGACTCCATGCCAGCGACGGGCGAGAGCTCCTGCTGGCCCGAAGCGGCGAGGAGTTCGCCGTCGCGGTCGAGCGTCTGGGTGCGGCGGCCGGTCTGGCCGAACAGCTGATCGCCGGCGGGCGGGCGCGCCTGGCTGCAGACCATGCGCCGGCGAAGTTCGCCGCTCGCCTGGTCGCGCTCGCCGAGCGTCTCGCCACGCAGGGCCGCGGAGCGCCCCGGCGATGAAGATCCTGTTGGTCTCGACGGCCTGGCCCTGGCCGACGCGCAAGGGCTATCAGTTGCGCCTGCTGCAGCTCGCCGAGGCCTTCGCCGGGCGGCACGAAGTCACCCTGCTGGTCCCGGAGCCTGCCAGCGCGGCGGCGGGTTCCGTGACGCCGCCGTCGGGCGCGGCCTCTCGATCGCCCTTCGCCGTCGAGACCTTCCGGCGGTCGCGCGTCGAGGCGGTGCGCGGGGTCGGCTCCGCGCTCTTCTCGCCGCGCGCGCTCGAGAGCGGCCTGGTCGACTCCGAGGACCTGCGCCGCCGTCTGCGTGAGCTCGCCCCGCATTTCGATCGTGTGGTCCTGCAGCTGGTTCGCCTCGCCGGCGTGGCTGACCTGCTCGACGGAACCCCTTGGGTGCTCGATCTCGTCGACAGTCTGTCGCTCAATCTGGAGCGCCGGGCGGCGATCGACCGGCTCTGGCTGCGCCCTCTGCTGCGCTTCGAGGCCCGGCGGCTCGCCGCCGACGAGCGCCGGATGATCGCCGCGAGCTCGGTCTCGCTGCTGGTCTCCGAGCGCGACCGGCGCCATCTCGCGGCGACGCTGCCGCCGGCTCTCGCCGCCCGGCTGACGGTGGTGCCGCTCGCTCTGCCGCCGCCACCGCCGGCCGCGACCTCGCCCATGCCGCGGCCTTTCCCGCCGGCCGGCGAAGCCGAGCTCGCGATCACCGGCAATCTGGGCTACTTTCCGACCGTTCGCGGCATCCACTGGTTTCTCGATCAGATCTGGCCGGAGGTGGTGCGCAAGTATCCGCGCACCCGCCTGTTGGTCGCCGGGGCGCGGCCGCCACGCTCGCTCGCGCGCCGGGTGCGTCGCCTCGGCGGGCGTCTGCTCGCCGATCCCTCCGACCTGACGGTGCTGCTCGCCGGCGCCGATATCGCCCTCGCCCCGCTCCTCGCCGGCTCGGGGACGCCGATCAAGCTCCTCGAAGCTCTGGCGGCCGGAATCCCGGCAGTCGCGACGCCCGCCGCGGCGGAGGGGCTCGATCCGGCGCTCGCTCGTTGCCTGGCGATTCCCGAGGATGCCGCCGCCTGGGTGACGACGCTGCACGGACTGATCGCCAATCCGGTCGCGGCCCGCGCCCGCGCCGACGTCGGCGCGCGTCTGGTGCACGAGCTGCACAGCCCGGAGCGCGTCGCCCGCGCACTCGAAGCGTCGCTCGAGCAGCCGCGACCGGCAGGTTGAACCGCGCGCGCGGCGAAAAGCCCGGTCGCGGCCCCCGAATGCGGACGTTCGGCGGCCGGGCGAGATAAGATGCCGCCCTCCATGATGGACCCGAAGACCTTGGCCGAGGCGCGGCGGATGGGCGAGCTCGAGGGCGCGGCTTTCGACGCCGCGCTCGCGGCACGTGATCGCGTGGAGCGCAGCGAGCGTCTGAGCCGCATCGCGCTCGGCAGGGACGAGGCCGATCTGCCGGTCGCCGCGAGTGGAGCCGAACCGCGGCGGGATCTGGCGGAGCTCGAAGCGCGCCTGCGCGACCTGACCCACTTCCACGACACGGTGACGCACTCCCTGAGCTGGAAGGTGCTGCAGCGTCTGCGCGGCTTCGTAGGCAGGGCCTGGTGAGGCGGTTCGCAGCGCCAGCACGCGACGGCAGCAGGATGGGGAGATCGTGAGCACACCGACAACCGACGCCCTCGAGGCGCGTATCGCCCGCCTCGAGGGGCGGATTGCCGTGCTGGAGAACGCCCTCGACCGTCGGGCGCGGGAGTTGCGCCTGCTGCAGGCGACGCTTTGCCCGGCCGACCTGGTGCAGCTCAACCGGCTCGCCGACGGCCTCTCGCCGCTGCCGCGCGTCGCCCATCAGCTGGAGTACTGGACCGAGAGCCCGGTGATCGCGCCAGCCGACCTCGAAGCGACGCTCGAAGACCTTTGGGCCTCGCTCACGCCGAGCTCCGGGGTGGCGGGAGCGCTACCCCGGGTGCCCGCCTCGCCCTGGACCGAGTCCGCCGCTTGGGAGCCGTCCGGCGGCGCCCTGGACGCCCGCGAGTGACCTGGAATCCGAATCTCGACGAGGCGCCGGTGGCGCTGCCGCCGGTAACGCTGATCCTGCTGACCTGGAACCGCTGGGATCTCACCCGGCGCTGCCTCGATACGCTTCTCTCGAGCGACCTCACCGGCGCGGAGCTGCTGGTGGTCGACAACGGCTCGGGCGACGGCACGCCCGAGCGCCTGGCGGCCTATCCGGCGGCGCGCGTCCTCGCTCTGCCGGAAAACCTCGGCTTCGTGCGCGGCAACAACGCCGGTATCGCCGCGGTGCCGCCGGGGCACGACGTCGTGCTGCTCAACAACGACATCGAGTTCCCGCGTCCCGACTGGCTGCAGCGCCTGCGCCGCGCCGCGCATTCGGCCGCCGACATCGGCGTCGTCGGCTGCCGTCAGGTGCTCTCCGACGGCCGGCTGCTCCATGCCGGAACGTACATCCTCCCCGACACGATGTGGGGCCAGCAGATCGGCGCCCTCGAGCGCGAGGTCGGCCAGTACACCGGCCGCCGCGAGGTCGAAGGGATCACCTTCGCCGTCGCCTATCTGAAGCGCGCCGTGCTCGACGCCATCGGCGGCTTGTCGGAGGATTTCGAGTCGTACTTCGAAGATACCGACTACTGCCTGCGCGCCCGAAAGGCCGGCTTCCGCACGCTCTACGCCGGTGACGCGCAGGTGGTGCACGACGAGCACGGCTCGACCT
>JAGOCP010000037.1 GCA_017998715.1 Thermoanaerobaculia bacterium
ACCGCTCGGTGGCCACCGGCCACGCCCGCGTCGTCACCGGCGGGCAGCGCGTCGCCGGCAAGGGCTTCTACTACCAGCCGACGCTCATCGCCGACGCGCGGCAGCAGGACGAGATCGTGCAGCGCGAGGTCTTCGGCCCGGTGGTCACGGTCACGCCGTTCGCCAGCGACGACGAGGCGATCCGCTTCGCCAACGACGTCGACTACGGCCTCGCGGCGTCGGTCTGGACAAGAGACGTCGGCCGGGCGCTCTCGGCGGCGAGGAAGCTCCGCTTCGGCACCGTCTGGATCAACGACCACATGCCGCTGGTCTCCGAGATGCCGCACGGCGGCTTCAAGCAGTCAGGCTACGGCAAGGACATGTCGATGTACGCGCTCGAGGACTACACCGTCGTCAAGCATGTGATGGCGAAGCTCGGCTAGTCGATCCGCCAGCGCCAAGCTCAGCTAGTCGCCGCGTCCTCGTCCTGCGAGGCACTTGCTCGGGGTCCTGTCCGGCCCGATTCCCATGGGTGCTCGCTGAAGAAGCGCTCCGCGCCCATGGGAGCCCTCGGTCCGGCCACCCCTCGTCGGCACAGTCCCGAAAGAAGCGCCTTGGCCGCGTTCGGCTGGGGCGCTCCGGCGCTCGGGATCCAAAGTGGGCGACCACGCCTCAAATAGGAGCCGACTTTGGATCCCGAGTGCCGGAGTGACCCCACCAGCGACGCAGCGCAGCGAGCCGGAAGCCACTACCGCGCCTGAAGCGCGAAGCTTCGACGCGAGATTCGGCCGTCAGGGAACGACCGACGACCAGGCGCTGGTGTTTCCAGTCGCGAAGCCATCCGCGAACAACGGCCGAACTTCGTCGAACCCGAGGTCGTAGAGGCCACCCGCGACACCCGGGGAACCGTTCGCGTTGAACGACAGATCGAAGCCTCGCGCCTCGTGATCGCCGTCGAAATGCTGCGGGAGGTAGTTGAACGCGTCGCAGTAGTCGACCGCCGGCGAGTTGGGGCTCACGCGCAGGTTGCCGGCGGTGGCGTTCACGAACAGCGGATTGCTGGTGCTGATGAGGGTGGCGCCGCCGGGAAGTCCGGTGGTATTCGACAGGATGAGGCACTCGACTTCGGACAGCGCGCCTCCACTCCCCAGGATCACAGGCAGATTCGGATAGAAAACGCTGCTGTTCAACGTCGCGGTGGCATTCGTCGTCAGCGCGACCGGGCTTGCGTTGAACCCGCCGTCCCAGACGTTTCGGGAGGCCGAGACGAACGCAATCGAGAGCTGCGCGTTGTCCTGGCCCTCGAAGAGGGCATCGCACTCCTGGTTGTTCCAGAGGCGGATGCCTTCGGCGGTCAGCGTCGAGCCTGCGCCGGTGGCGTAGAAGACGCTTCCGCCGTCCGAAGTTGCCGTTACGTGATTGCCCTCCGCGAGGGTCTGGTAGATCTCGACGTCGGCGCCGCTCTCCGCCCAGACGGCGGCTCCGGGAACGTACAGGTTGCTCTGTGTGATGCCGTTCCCGGAGAGGTCCGAGCAGCGCGCCGCATCGAAGCAGGGCCCGTCGACCCGATCCATGATGACCTTCGCCCCGAGACCGGCCCAGATCCCGCCCCCTTCGAGGCCGGCTACGTTGCCGGTCACCGCGGTGTTGCGGATCAGCACCGTCGTCGTCGCCCCGGTGGCGTAGATGCCGCCGCCCTGGTCCGTCGCGGTGTTGTCGGCGATCTCCGTGGCGTAGACGCTCGCAACCGCTCCGTCGACGAGGACCGTGGCGCCGCTGCTGGCGTAGATTCCGCCTCCCAGGGTCGCGTTGTTGGCGCTGATCGCGGAGTTGTTAAGGATGTTCATGTCGCAGGTCGAACCGGCGACGATGCCACCGCCCGCGGTGGCCAAGTTGCCAAAGATGCTCGCCGAGGTGTCGACCTGCGCACCGGTGAGGCAGGTGATGCCGGGCCCCGTATTTTCGGAGATCGTGCTCAGGGTGTCGATCACGAGGTCGCCGCCATCCACGACGGCGACGCCGCCGGTGCCGTTGCCCTGAATCAGGACCTCACTCGCCGTCACCAGTCCCCCGGCTTCGATCCGCAGCCCCTCCTCGCCCGAGCCGGTAAGGTGAAGGCCGCGGAGGGTGACCTGCGATGTCGGCTGCGAACCGGTGTCGACCTCGACGACGGGATTCGTCGCCTGCCCATCGATGGCCGTCGTGCCGTTCGCGGTCGTGTCGGCACAGGTGTCGTAACCGCCGGCCAGTGTCACGGCGCCGACCGTCCCCGGACTCCAGTCGGTGAGGTGAATGTAGAGGTTGGTGTAGGTCTGGTTCCGCGCGATGCGGATCTCGTCGGCACCGGCCGCGAGCGAAGCGACCAACGCAGAGGTGATCGTCGCGTGCGTACAGGCGCCATCGGAGCCAACGGTGAAGATCGCGGCGGGGAGGAGGGAGGTCCCCGCGGCCGTAGAAAGGAGTGCGAGAGCCGCCACCTTCTGCAGCCTGGCGCGACGGTTCCCCGGGCGCTTTAGCCTCGAGTAGGTGCCTTCAGCTGGTCCAGCGACCTTCCAAGGCGCGGCAACGCTCGAGTCCGTCTGAAATCTGTTCATACTCATTCCCACGCTGCCGGGGGCACAAACCTGACAAGAGCGTCGACGGCGGCGTTACGCGATCCAGACGGTCTTGACGTTGACGAACTCGCGGATGCCGGCGAGGGAGAGCTCGCGGCCGAAGCCGGAACGCTTGATGCCGCCGAACGGCAGGCGCGGATCGCTCTTCACCATGCCGTTGAGGAAGACCGAGCCGGCCTCGAGCTCGATCGCGAGCCGCGCCTGCTCGGCGGCGTCGTTCGTCCAGGCGGAGGCGCCGAGGCCGAAGAACTTGTGATTGGCGAGCGCGATCGCGGCGTCGAGGTCGGCGACCTGGAAGAGCGTCGCCACCGGGCCGAAGAGCTCGTCGTCCCAGGCCGGCGACCCGGGCACCGGGTCGGCGAGCACTGTCGGGGCGTAGAAGTAGCCCGGCCCGGGGAGCGCCTTGCCGCCGAGGAGCACCTTTGCCCCGGCCGCTACCGAGCGCTCGACCTGGAGGGCCAGCTCGTCGCGGATCGGCGCGGTGGCGAGCGGGCCGATCTCCGTCGCCGGATCCATCGGATCCCCCACCTTGAGCGCTGCCATGCCGCCGAGGAAGAGCGTGGTGAAGCGGTCGTAGACCTCTTCGTGGACGATGAAGCGCTTCGCCGCGATGCACGACTGGCCGTTGTTGATCGTCCGCGCCTTGACCGCCGTGGCGGCGGCCTTGGCAAGATCGGCCGACGGCAGCACGACGAACGGGTCGCTGCCGCCCAGCTCGAGGACCGCCTTCTTGATCTGCGCCCCAGCGGCGCGGCCGACCGCGACGCCGGCCCCCTCGCTACCAGTGAGCGTCACCGCCGCGATGCGCGGATCGTCGATCATCTTGCCGACCGCCGCGCTGCCGACCAGCAGCGTCTGGAAGCAACCCGTCGGGAAGCCGGCACGCTCGAAGACCTCGGCGATGGCGAGCGCCGACTGCGGTACGTTCGAGGCGTGCTTCAGGATGCCGACATTGCCGGCAATGAGGGTCGGCGCGGCGAAACGCAGCACCTGCCAGAACGGGAAGTTCCACGGCATCACCGCCAGCACGCAACCCAGCGGGTCGTAGCGCACGTAGCTCCGGTGGGCGTCGGTGGCGATCTCCTGCGGCGCGAGGAAGATCTCGGCGTGCTCGGCGTAGTAGCGGCAGACCGAGGCGCACTTCTCGACCTCGGCGATCGCCGCGGCGATGGGCTTGCCCATCTCGAGGGTCATGATCTCGCCGAAGCGGCGCTTGTCCTCCTCGAGGATCTCCGCCGCACGCAGCATCTTCGCTGCGCGGTCGGCGAACGAGGACCTGCGCCACGAGCGGAAAGTGGACTCGGCGAGCGTCAACGCTGCCTCGATCTCGGCGCCTCCGGCCTCTTCGAAGCTCTTCAACAACCTGCCATTGGCTGGATTCACCGACGCAATCGCCACATCGAGCTCCTGTTCTCGTCCTCAGTCGTCCAGCTGGCCCTGCTCGGAGAAGGCGACCCGGATGCCGCGCCTCTCGAGCTCGCCGAAAAAGCGCTCGAAGGGCAGCGCGGTCTCGGGGCAGAGGACTCCGGGAGTCGCCACCGCGCACTCCGCCAGCAGGATGCCGGCGATCGAGAGCGGCACGCCGGTGTCGAGCGCGCCGGCGCCGAAACCCCACTCGAGGTGCGGGCCGATGAGCGCTTCGCCGCGGCGCCGCACCGACCGGCCGTCGATCTCGCCGGCGAGGTCGACCCGCAGGCAGTCGCAGTCGTCGGGCTCGCCGCCGGGAGTCGTCTGATCGCCGCCCAGGGCGAGCAGCATCTGGCGCGGCGAGACGCCATCGATTCGCGGCTCGCGCTTGGCGAAGCCGAGCTCGACCAGGAAGCGGACTTTCTCCATGAAGGCCGGCTCGAACGCCACCTTGAAGCTCGCGCCGGTGAGGCCCGGGAAAGAACGCGCGAACATCGCCACCTCGGAGTGCAGGGTGTAGATGGCGCGCATCCGGCCGACCGGCGGCGGGAAGTCGATCTCCTCCTCGCCGCTGCGTGGCGGCACGGGGTGCGCCCTGCCTGCCTCGACGACGTAGGGCTCGAGCGCGAACTCGTCGAGCACGGTGTCGAGCGCGTAGGGAATGGGGAGCGGTCCCCCGGCGGCGGTCGCTCCGCGATCGAGACAGCCGACGCGCACGTGCGCCTCGTGCACGGCGTCGAGCTCGCGCGCCAGGAAGCCGGCCATGGCGTTGGTGATTCCCGGCGTCGAGCCCATGCCGAGGAGCGCCGGCACGCCCGCCGCGACGAATGCGTCGTGGAGCTCGAACTGCTTCTGGCTGCCGTGGTAAAGACCGCCCAGGTCGCTGTACGGCACCCGCGCCGCGAGCGCCGCGCGCATGACAGGGAGATTCCAGTAGTAGGTGACGCAGTTGAGTACCGCATCGTGCCCGGCGAGGAGCCGCGCCGTCGCCGCCTCGTCGCGCACGTCCATCGTCGCCGGGCGCTCGTTGGGATACTTTGCCGCCACCTCCCTGAGGTCGGCGATCGTGACTTCGGCCGTCGGCGCGAACTCATGGAGATCCCGCCGCACCACTTCGGCCATCGCTCCGGCAGCCCCGAGGAGAGCGAGCTTCATCAGTCGTCGTCCTCGTCGCGGGTGATGGTGGCGGTCTCGCGGTCGACCTCTTTCAGGGTCTCTTCGAGGATGTCGAGCACCTCGTCGATCAGGGCGTCGGAGATGTTGAGTGCCGGCTCGATGCGCACGACGCGCGAATTAGTGAGTGTTCCGGCGACCAGCACGCCGCGCTTGAAGAGATTGGCGACCACCTTGTAGCCGATCTCGGTGTTCTCGAACTCGAGGCCGAGGAGAAGGCCTTTGCCCTGGGCCTTGCGCAGCACGCGGTCGTAGCGCATCTGCAGCGCCATCAGCTCGCCGAGGAGATACCGCCCCTTCTTGTGCGCCTGGCCGACGAGGTCCTCTTCGAGCGTGACGTGGATGGCGGCGATACCCGCAGCGCAGGCCAGCGGGTTGCCGCCGAACGTCGAGGTGTGGATGAACGGGTTCTTCTCCAGCACGCTCCAGATCTTGGGCGTCGAAACGAACGCCGAGAGCGGCATGACACCGCCGCCCAGAGCCTTGCCGAGGCAGAGGATGTCGGGCACGGTGTTCCAGTGCTCGACGCCGAACATCTTGCCGGTGCGCCCCATGCCGGTCTGCACTTCGTCGGCGATGAGCAGCGCGCCGTACTCGTCGCAGGCTTTGCGGATGCGCGGCCAGAAGTCGTCCGGCGGCACGATCGCGCCGGCTTCCCCCTGGATCGGTTCCATGATCACCGCCGCGACACCCTTGCCGGTGGCGTCCGCCTTGTAGAGCTCGTCCTCGACCGCCTCGGCGTCACCGAACTCGACGAACTGGACGCCGGGAAGAAGCGGCAGGAACGGCTCGCGGTACTCCCACTTGCCCATGAGCGAGAGCGAGCCGCAGCTCTTGCCGTGGAAGCCGCGGATCGAGGAGATGAAGTTCGTCCGCCCGGTGAAGAGGCGCGCCAGCTTGTAGGCCCCCTCGACGGCGTCGGTGCCGTTGTTGATGAAGAACGAGTACTGCAGGTCGCCCGGTGCGATCTCGCCCAGGAGCTCGGCTAACGCCCCGCGTAGCGGGTCGATGAGCTCCTGCGACGAGAGCGGCATGCGCTGCAGCTGGTCGGCGACCGCTTTGACGATCTTCGGGTGGCGGATGCCGGCGCTGTAGATGCCGTAGCCGCCGAGGCAGTCGATGAAGCGGCGGCCGGTCAGGTCGTAGAGGAGCGAGCCCTGGCCCTCCCATTCGAGGGCGGGCTCGTCGCGCATCTCGACCATCGACTTGCGATACTCGAGATAGCCGCGGTTGTAGTACGAATTGAAGTTCTCGGCGGTCTCGGTGATGATGCGCTGTTTTTCTTCGTCCGACAATTGCGTCGAAGAGATGATGTCGAGCCACCGCTGTGACTCGCGAAGCACTTCGGTCCGGTTCATGACGATGGGCTCCTTGGACTCGCGTTGGAAGGTTTGGACTCTCCCAGCCCAAGGCCCGCTACGGATCGGTGAACAGGTACCGCGAGAAGCGCCTAAGCACTGGATTTCTCCAGGGACTGCTCCAGGACATCGAACCCTTCTTCCAGCTGCTCGTCGGTGATGACGAGCGGCATGAGTGTGCGGATGACGTTGCCGTGGGTGCCTGCCGAGAGGAGCAGCAGGCCCTTCTCGCAGGCGCGGCGGATCGTTGCGGCGGTGCGTTCCTTGTCGGGCGCGCGGGTGGCGCGGTCACGGACGAGCTCGAGGGCTCGCATCGCCCCCAGGCCGCGGACTTCGCCGATCGACTCGTGGCGTGCCCAAAGACCGGCGAGACGCGCCTCGATCTTCGCCCCGAGCTCGGCGGCGCGCGCCAGGAATACCGGCTCCGCGTAGAGATCGAGCACGGCAAGGGCCGCAGCACAGGCGACCGGATTGCCGACGAAGGTGCCGCCGAGGCCGCCGACCTGCGCTGCGTCCATGATCTCCGCCCGGCCGGTGACGGCCGAAAGCGGCAGGCCGCCGGCCATCGACTTGGCGAGCGTCGTCAGATCGGGCTCGATTCCGAAGTGCTCCATCGCCCACATCCGGCCGGTGCGACCGAAGCCTGTCTGGATCTCGTCGGCGACGAACAGGATGCCGTGCTGACGGCAGAGTTCGAGCAGCACCTTGACGTAGGCGGGAGGAGCTACGACGAAGCCGCCTTCGCCGAGTACCAGCTCCATCACCACGCAGGCGATCTTCTCGGCCGCGACATGCGTAGCGAAGAACTCCTCGATCTCGTGGCGGAAGGCCGCTTCGTCGGCGCCCGCCGCTGCCGGCCGGCGATAGAGGTAGGGGTAGGGCAGGCGATAGATCTCGGGTGCGAAAGGTCCGAAGCCGAGCTTGTACGGCTTCACCTTGCTGGTCATCGACATGCCGAGGAGCGTCCGGCCGTGGAAGGCATGCTCGAAGACCAGCACGGCCTCGCGGCCAGTCGCCCGGCGGGCGATCTTGACCGCGTTCTCGACCGCCTCGACGCCGCTGTTGGCAAACAGTGTCTTCTTGGCGAACGCACCGGGCACCAGCGCGTTGAGGCGCTCGGCGAGCTCGACGTAGCTCTCGTAGGGGGTGACCGCGAAGCAGGTGTGGGTGAATCGATCGAGCTGCGCGCGCGCCGCCTCGACGACCGCCGGATGGGCGTGGCCGACGTTGAGCGTCCCGATGCCGCCGGCGAAATCGATGAAGGTGTTGCCGTCGACGTCGTGGAGGAGCGCGCCAGAGGCGTGATCGACGAACACCGGCGACGAATGGCCGATTCCGGCCGGAATCGCCGCCTGCCGGCGCGCCATGAGGGCCCGCGAACGCGGTCCGGGCACTTCTGTTCTCAGCTCGATCGCTCTCATCGCGAGGAGCCCCGACCGGGGTGGAAGCGGCAAGCAGGGGCTCGATTCGTCGGCGGGATGATACCACCGGGGTAGGTCGGCCCCAGGAGGCAGAGCTTCCGGGGGCGGCAGAGCTGTTGGCGGATTGTTGCCGCACTGCGGCTTGACCGGTACGCCGTTCGGCGACATCTTCGCCGACCAAGCGTTCGGTTTTTTATTTGGAGGAGGCATCGATGACGGCCAAAGTGCGGCAGATCGAGAAGTCGGAGGCGTCCATCGCGGCCGTCCTCGATGCCGGCCTCGCTCTGTTCTCCACCCAGGGCTACGGCGCCACGACGCTGCGCCAGATCGCCGAGCGCGCCGGGCTCTCGGTCGGCAACATCTACCACCACTTTCCCGACAAGCACGCCATCTACCAGCGCCTGATCGAGATCTACTGGGAGCGCCTGGTCGATCCCAAGCTGAAGCTCAACCAGGTCTTCGCCCGCGCCAACTTCCCGGAGGACCTCGAAGAGCTCGCGGAAGCGATCGAGGAAGTGGTGGACGAGAACGGTCCCCACATCCTGCTCATCTATCTCGACGTCATCGAGTTCCAGGGCGAGCACATCCGCGCGTTCTACGAGGGCATGGCGACCCGCTTCGCCACCGCCTACGGCCCGCGGTTCGCCGAGCGCACGCGCGCCGGCGACTTCGGCGACGCCGATCCGATGGTCGCGGTCATGCTCGCCTCGCGCTGGCTCTTCTACTTCTTCACCGTCGAGAAGTGCTTCGGCGCGCCGCTGCACTTCGGCATGACGCCGAAACAGGCGGTCGGCGAGTTCATTCATCTGCTGCGATTCGGTCTCTTGCCGCGCACCGCCGGCGAAGGCCTGCCATCGATGAAACGTTCCAGCGCCGGAAAACCTCCGGCAAGAAAGACCACGACCGCGAGGTCCATCGGCACGAAAAGGGGCAAGTCATGAGTCATCTCCCAGAGGTGAAGGCGTCGGAGACTGCAGGACTTCGCGGCCACTGGCTGCTGTTCGCTTCACTGGCCGTCGCCGCGCTTTTGGGGCTAGTCCCGCAGCCGGCCGGCGCGCAGGAGAGCGGCGCCGCGGCCACCGCGGCGGACGAGGCGGCCACGGCGGCAGAGGCGAAAGCGGCAGAGGAAGAGGGCATGGAGCAGGTCGGCGAGGAGATCGTCGTCACCGCCCGCAAGCGCGAAGAGAACCTCCAGGAGGTGCCGATCGCGGTGACCGCTGTCTCCGGCGACCGGCTCGAAGAGACCGCTGCGGCCGACATCTCCGAGCTCCAGACCCAGGTGCCGAACTTGACGGTCTATCAGGGCCGCAACCAGTCGACGACGCTTACCGCCTTCATCCGCGGCATCGGCCAGGCCGACCCGCTGTGGGGCGTCGATCCCGGCGTCGGCCTCTACATCGACGACGTCTACCTCGCCCGCCCGCAGGGCGCCCTTCTCGACGTCTACGACGTCTCCCGCATCGAGGTGCTGCGCGGACCGCAGGGGACGCTCTACGGCAAGAACACCATCGGCGGCGCGATCAAGTACGTCAGCACCCCGCTCACCGACGACACGACGGCGATGATCTCGTTCTCGCCCGGCACGCAGTCGAACCTCGACTTCCGTGCCAACTTCGCCGGCGCCCTCATTCCCGGCAAGCTCCGCGGCAAGCTCGCCGTCGCCTCGCTGCAGCACGAGGGCTACGGCACCAACCTCTTCACCGGTCGCGACGTCTCCGACCGCAAGACCTTCGCCGCCCGCGGCGGCCTCGATTGGCTGTTCTCCGACGACGTCAAGGTGGCCTTCAGCCTCGATGTCTCGCGCGACGACGCCGAGCCCAAGGGCTACCAGCGCCTGGCGGCGAATCCGCTCTGCCCGCTCTTCCTCGGCCGGACCTGCCCGCCGAACGACTCGCGCTGGGACACCCAGAGCGGCCTCGCGCCGGTCAACGGCACCGACTCCCTGGGCGCCTCGATGGTCGTCTCGTGGGACGTGAACGACGCCTGGCTGTTCAAGTCGATCACCGCCTACCGCGAGTCCGACTCGGACAACAACATCGACTTCGACACCACGCCGGCGCGCATCGTCGACGTCCAGGCGACCTACTACGACAACCAGATCTCGCAGGAATTCCAGATGATCTACGACGCCGGCACGAAGCTCACCGGCGTCCTCGGCCTCTACTACTTCGACGGCGAGGCCGGCGGCCTGGTGAAGAACATCTTTCTCAACCGGCTCTTCGGCACCACCGACGGCAAGACGCTCACCAATTCGCTGGCGCTCTTCGGCGACGGCAGCTACGCCGTCTCCGACCGGCTGCGGTTGAACGTCGGTCTGCGCGCGACGCGCGAGAAGAAGAACGGCATCGCCTTCAACGCCGGCTACACCGACGACACCTTCACCGTGGTCAACGCGATCACCGCCAACTACGACAAGGACGTGACCTTCGACTCGATCGCCCCGAAGCTCGGCGTCGACTACAAGTTCAGCGACGCGGTGATGGGCTACGTCACCGTCAGCCAGGGCTTCAAGAGCGGCGGCTTCAACGTCCGCGCCCAGTCGACCGTCTTCCCGGAGTCAGCCGAGCCGTTCGACGACGAGGTGCTGACGGTCGGCGAAGTCGGCCTCAAGACGACGCTCGCCGACGGCCATCTGATCCTCAACTCGGCGGTGTTCTACGGCAAGTACAAGGACGTCCAGGTCTCGACCTTCACCGCCTACGACTCGAACGGCGACGGCGTCGAGGACGCCTTCTTCGGCAACTTCCTGAACGCCGGCAACGCCACGATGAAGGGCGCCGAGGTGGAGTTCGACGCCTCGAGCCACGCCATCGAGTGGTTCGGCGTCAACGGCTACCTCTCCTACCTCGATCTCACTCCTGATGAGTTCCTCGATTCCAACCACGACGGCTTCGTCGATACCCAGGTGATCACCAACGCCCCCGAGTTCACCGGCGGCCTGCACTTCAACTTCGACTTCCCGGCGTTCGGCGGCCTGTTGACCGCGAGTGTCGGCGGCGCCTACCGCGACGACGCCATCCTCACCAACGAGGGCGGTCCGTACCCGGGTCGCCCGGGTCAGCCGCTGCTGCCGATCTCGCAGCCGTCCTACGAGCTCTACGACGCCTGGATCTCGTGGCTGTCGCCGAGCGCCAACTGGCGCATCGGCATCAACGGCAAGAACCTGACCGACGAGGAGTACCTGACCAACGGATACAACATCCCGTCGCTCGGCATTCTCACCGGCTCGTACGGCGCGCCGCGCACCGTCCTCGCCACCATCGAGTACCGGTTCTTCTAGGCTTCGGTCGATGATCGAAACCGGACTCGCCGGCCGTGTCGTCGTCGTCACCGGCGCCGCGGCCGGCATCGGCCGGGCGGTCGCACGCCGCTTCGCCCGTGAAGGGGCGCGCGTCGCCGCCTGGGATGTCGCCTCTACCGACGGGCTCGCAGAGGAGCTCGCCGGACTCGCGCCGCAGGGCGGCGAAGCCCTGGTCGCCCGCGTCGACGTCACCGACCGCGCCGCCGTCGAAGCGGCGACGGCCGCGGTCGTTGCGCGCTGGGGTCGCTACGATGTGCTGGTGAACAACGCCGGCATCGTGCGCGACGCGCAGCTGGTGAAGTGGAAGGACGGCGCGGTCGCCTCGCTCATGGAAGACGACGCCTTCGATGCGGTCGTCGCGGTCAACTTCAAGGGCGTCTTCCTCTGCGCTCGCGCCGCAGCGCCGCACATGATCCGGGCGGGTGCGGGAGCGATCCTCAACGCCTCTTCCGTGGTCGGCCTCTACGGCAATTTCGGCCAGACCAACTATGCCGCGACCAAGAGCGCGGTGATCACGATGACCCGTACATGGTCGCGCGAGCTCGGCCGCTACGGCATCCGGGTGAATGCCGTGGCGCCGGGCTTCATCGCCACCGAGATTCTCGCTGCCATGCCGCCGAAGGTGCTCGACGGCATGGTCGGCCACACTCCGCTCGGCCGTATGGGGAGGCCGGAGGAGATTGCCGAGGCCTACCTCTGGCTGGCCTCGGATGCGGCGTCGTACGTCACCGGCGCCGTGCTATCCGTCGACGGCGGCCTCGTCACCGGAACATGAAGACAGGGAGTCGCCGCCGATGCCGCGTCACGCAAGCCTCCGCAGCTCGATGAAGGTCCTGGGCGCCGCCGCTCTCGTGGCCACGACGGCGCTCGCCCAGAGCGACGGGCCGTCGCTCGAGAAGCTCGAGAAGTACCGCCGCGACGCGCTGCTCGCCGGCGGCTTCGCACCGCTCGTCCTCGGCGGCGAGGCCGACCGGCAGGTGTCGCTGGTCAAGGGGAGCGGCCAGCCGTTGCTCTTCCTGCACGGCGTCGGCAACCAGGGGAGCAGCTGGTTCGAAGTCGCGCCGGCCTTCGCCGGGCGCTATCGCGCAGTCGTCCCCGACCTGCCGGGGCACGGCGAGAGCGCGCCGGCTAGCGGTGACCTGCCGATGGCGACGATCGTCGGCGGCGCCGAGCGCCTGCTGCTCGAAGTGACCTCCGAGCGCAAGGCGATCGTCGTCGGCAACTCGATGGGCGCCTGGATCGCCACTCTGCTCGCCCTGAAGCACCCCGATCGCGTCGAGCGCATCGTGCTGGTCAATGGCGGCGCGCTGCCGGGCGACCCGGGGGCGCCTTCGCTCCTGCCGCAGAATCGGGAGCAGGCCGCGGAGCTCATGGCGCTGCTGCGTGACCCGGCGGCACCGCCGCTTCCCGACTGGCTGCTCGACGATCTGGTGCGCCGCGCGCCGACCGGCCCGACGGCGCGGCTGACGCGCGATCTTCCCGGCCTGATCGCGAATCTCCTGATCGGCAGGATGGGCGAAGTGAAGACGCCGGCGGACCTCCTCTGGGGTGCCTCCGACCGGCTGATGAAGGTGACCTATGCGGAGCGCATGCTGGCTGAACTCCCCGCCGGGCGGCTGACGCTCCTCGAGCACTGCGGCCACATCCCGCAGCTCGAGTGCGCGCCGGCGTTCGTCGCGGCGCTCGAGAAGCTCCTCGCCGGTCCGCCACCGCCACCGCGCCCGGCCGGTGCCGCGAGCCCCGCCAGCCCCGCGAGCCCGGCGGGATGATCTCGGCCGACGTCCTGGGCGAGCGCGCCCGGCTGACCCCCGACGCCACGGCCCTGGTCGTCGTCGAGCCGGCTCTGCGCCTGACGTATCGCGAGCTCGACGAGCGCGCGGCGCGCGCCGCGCTCGCCCTGCGGCGGCTGGGTATCGTTCCCGGCGACCGGGTGGCACTCCTCGCGCACAACCGGGTGGAGTTCCTCGACCTCTTCTTCGCCGCCGGCAAGGGAGCCTGCGTCCTGGTGCCACTGGGCACGCGGCTCACCGCGCACGAGATTGCCCCCATCCTCGCCGACAGCGGCGCGCGCCTCCTGGTCTACGACGATGAGCACGCCGCGCTGGTCCAGGCGCTGCGAGTGCTCCCCGACGCCTCCGGGGTCGAGGTCTGGCTGGCGCTCGACGAGGCCGCGGCGAGCCCCCGGCCGACCTTTCCGGCCCTGAGCGAGGCCGAGAACGCCGCCGGCTTCGCGCCGTCCCCGCGGGAGCCCGAGGACCTCTACTGCCTGCTCTACACCTCGGGTACCACCGGCCGCCCGAAGGGCGTGATGATTCCGCACCGGCAGGTCGCCTGGAACGGCTACAACACCGTCGCCGGCTGGCAGTTGACCGCGGCAGACGTCTCGCCGATCTTCACTCCGCTCTACCATGCCGGCGGGCTGTTCGCCTTTCTGGTGCCGATCGCGACCATCGGCGGAACCATCGTTCTGCACCGCGGCTTCGACCCGGCCGAGATCTGGCGCACGGTCGAGCGTGAGCGCTGCACCGTCATGCTCGGCGTGCCGACGATCTGGAAGCTGCTGGCCGAAGCGCCGGAGTTCGCCGGCGCCGACACCTCCTCGGTGCGCTGCCTCTACTCGGGGGGGGCGCCGCTCCCCACCTGGATCGCCGAGCTCTACCAGCGGCGCGGCCTGGTGTTCAAGCAGGGCTTCGGCATGACTGAGGTCGGGGTCAACTGCTTCGCCATGACGGTCGCGGACTCTCTCGCCAAGCTCGGCTCGATCGGCAAGCCGATGATGCACACCGAGGTCCGGTTGGTCGGCGCGGACGGCCAGGACGTTCCGACCGGCGAGGTCGGCGAGCTCTGGTTCCGCGGTCCCCACGTTTCGCTCGGCTACTGGAACCGGCCCGAGGCGACCGCCGAGGCCTACGTCGCCGGTGGCTGGTTCCGTTCGGGCGATCTGGCGCGCTGCGACGACGAGGGCTTCTTCACCATCGCCGGACGCGCCAAGGAGATGATCATCAGCGGCGGCGTCAACGTCTACCCGGCGGAGATCGAGGCCGTCCTGCTGCAGCATCCGGGGGTGCGGGATGCCGCCGTCGTCGGCGTCGAGCATCCGACCTGGGGCGAGGCCGGCATCGCCTTCGTCGTGCCCCTCGCGCCGGACAGCGCCGCCTCCGAGGCGCTGCTCGAGTGGGTCGGCGAGCGCCTGGCGCGCTACAAGCTGCCGCAGGAGATCGTCCACCTCGCCGAGCTGCCGCGCACTGCCTACAGCAAGGTGGTCAAGGGCGAGCTCAAGGCGCAATACCTCTCCCGGCGAGCGGGAGAACTCGCGGGCGAACGCGAGAAAATCGCCGAATGACCGACTCCACCGTACTCGCGCACCGGCTCGAAGGCGAGGGCCCCCCCGTGGTCCTGCTGAACGGCGGCATGATGACCTTCCCTTCCTGGGAAGCAATCGCCGCTCCGCTGCGGGCGCGCTATCGCCTCCTGCGTTTCGATTTTCGCGGCCAGCTGCTCTCGCCCCCGACGTCGCCGGCGGGAGTTCCGGCCGATCTCGCCGGCCACGCCGCGGATCTCGCGGCGCTCCTCGACCGCGTCGGCTGGACTTCGGCTCACCTGGTCGGCGCCTCGTTCGGTGCCGAGGTGGCGCTCGAGTTCGCTGCCGCCCGGCCGGAGCGCGCACGTTCGCTGGTCGTGATCACTGCCATGGATCGCGAGACGCCGGAGTTCCGGCGCGGCAGCGACGAGATGCGCGCGCTGCTCGCGCGCCGCGTCGCGCACGGCGACGCGACGGAGTTCTACGACTTGCTGGTCGAAGGGGTCTACTCGCACGCCTATCGCCGGGCGGAGGCGGCGACGCTCGATGCCCGCCGGGCACAGACCGGCGCGCTGCCGGAGGCCTGGTTCGCCGGCGTCGATCGGCTGCTGGCGGCGCTCGAGGGCTTCGACCTCACCGCCCGCCTGGCGCGGATCCGCTGCCCCGCCCTCGCGCTGCTCGCCGCCGACGACCGCATCATGGACGGCGACCGCGCCCGCGCCCTCGCCGCCGCGCTCTCAGCCGAAGTCGCCGTGCACCCCACCTCGGGCCACGCGCTGGTGGTCGAAGACCCCGATTGGGTCGCCGGCGCCTGCCTCGCTTTTCTCGACCGACAGGAGTCCGCGCAGTCATGAAAGCGCTCTATCTCGCTGCCTACCACCAGTCGCGTTTCGGCAAGCTCGGCGCGGCGAGCGTGCCGGCCATGATCGAGGCGGCCGTCGCCGGCGCCTGCGACGAAATCGGCTGCGACGCCGCCGAGATCGACGTCGCCTCGGTCGCTGCCGCCTGCAACTTCACCCTCAACCGCCAGGGCCTGCTCGCCGGCCTGGTCGCCTCCGTTCCCGGCCTCGAGGGCAAGCCGATCGAGGCGGTCGAGAACGCCTGCGCCTCGGGCGGCCAGGCCGTCCTGTCGGTCGCCCAGAAGCTCCTGCTCGGTATGGGCGAGGTCGGCATCGCCGTCGGCTACGAGAAGATGCGCGGCGACGACGGCAAGGTCGACGGCGCGCGCGTCGGTGAGGTGCTGGGCTATTTTTCGCACCCCGACGAGCGCGACGGCAAGGTCTACGTCTTTCCCCACCTCTTCGCCGAGATCATGGCGGAGTACATGGCGACCTTCAAGGTCAGCGAGGAGGATCTGGCGCGCATCGCCGTCGCCGAGTACGCCAACGCCGCTCACAATCCGGATGCGCAGATGAAGGGCGTCACACTCTCGCTCGAGCAGGCGATGACGGTCGCCGGGCCCAACCGCTACATCGTCGACGGTCTGCCGCTCAAGACCTACGACTCGTCGCAGATCACCGACGGCTACGCCGCGCTGATCCTCGCCACCGAAGAGGGCCTCGCGCGCCTGGGTGTGCGGCGCGACGCAGCCGTGCGCCTCGCTGGCTGGGGGCAGGCGACCGATCCGCTGCGCAAGTCCGGCCGTGACGTGCTGCGGCCGGCCGGCGCGCTCGCCGCCATGGGTGGAGCGCTCGCCATGGCGGAGACCGCGCCGGGCGAGCTCGACGTCGCCGAGATCCACGACTGCTTCTCGGTCATGGGGGCGATCGGCGTCGAGGTGCTGGGCCTCGCGGCACCCGGAGCGGGTGCGCGCTACTGGTGTGAGGGCCGCGCCGGCGTCGACGGCGACTGCGCCATCAATACCTCTGGCGGTCTCATCGCCAAGGGGCACCCGATCGGCGCCACCGGTATCGCCATGCTCGGCTGGAGCTTCCGGCAACTCCTCGGACGCGCCCCGGCCCCCCTGCAGCGACGCGACGCGCGCGTCGCTGCGACCTTCAACATCGGCGGACCGCTCTGTGCCTCCGTCTGCACCGTCTTGCGGCGCGACTGAACCGCCGTCGCCCGCCACCCCGAGATCGAGGAGCCCGATGGCCGAAGTCACTCCGTACCGCAGCGGTTACCTGCCCGACCCGGCGCGCCCGCAGCATCAGATCTGGTGGGAGCTCCACGGCACCGGCGAGCGCGAGGTCGTCTGCCTGCTGAACGGTCTCGCCATGCACACCCGCGCCTGGTATCCGTTCCTCGAGGACCTCGCGGGATACGACGTGCTGTTGTTCGACTACATCGGGCAGGGTGCGTCCGCTTCTCCCGACGAGCCGGTGACGATGCCGCAGCTCGCCGGCGAGCTCGCCGCGATCCTCGACGAAGTGGGCATCGAGCGCGTGCATGCAATGGGGGTCTCCTACGGCGGCTTCGTCGCGCTCGAGTTCGCCCGGCTCTACCAGGAGCGCCTGCACACCCTCACCGTCTCCGGCATCCTGCTGTCGAACGAACGTCTGTTCCAGCTCTATCAGGCGATCTCACTGCGCTTCTACGCCGGCGGTCCGGAGCTCTTTCCGCTCTACACGCAGTACATGTACGAAAAGATCTTCGGCGAGACTTTCGTGGCGACCATCGATCCGGCGCAATTCGAGGGCATGCGCCAGCGCTTCGAGGAGCGCTACATCGGCCGCATCCACAGCCTGGTGCGGCTCACCGAGGCGCAGAACCCCTTCTTCTCCGGGCTCGAAGAGCGGCTCGACGAGTATCGCGCCGTGCGGACGCCGACGCTCGTTCTCGCCGGCGAGCAAGACCGCTGCATCCCGCTCTGGGCGCAGGCGAAGCTCGCCGGGATCTTCCCCAACAGCCGCTACGAGCTCATCCCCGAGGCCGGGCACGTGGTCTACCTCGAGCGCCGTGATCTGTTCTTTCCCCGTCTGCGGCGCTTCCTCGTCGCACGCGATCCGCAGGCCTGAGAGGCCGATCGATGCCAGAGCGCTCCATCGCCCCCGCAGAGCGGGCCGAAGTCGACGCCGCGCCGGTCACCCGCGCCGCCTGGGGGCTGCTTTTCTTTCTCACCTCGCTCAACATCCTCAACTTCGTCGACCGGATGCTGATCGCGAGCCTGGCGCCGCTGCTGATCGCCGACCTCGGCCTCACCCGCGCCCAGATCGGCCTCCTCGCCGGCTTCGGCTTCGTCTTCTTCTACACTCTGGTGGGCCTCTTCCTGGGAATCGCCGCCGATCGCTACCGGCGCTTTCCTCTCATCGCCGCCGGTCTGGCGCTGTGGAGCGGCATGACCGCGCTCTCGGGCTGGGCGCGCAGCTTCGTGCAGCTCGCCATCCCGCGCATCTTCGTCGGCATCGGCGAGGCGACGCTGACCCCGGCCGCGCTGTCGATGCTCGGCGACGCCTTCCCGGTGCGCCGGCTGGGCCTCGCGATCGGGGTCTACTACGCCGGCATCCCGCTCGGCATGGCGCTCGCGCTCATCTCGTCGAGCCTCATCGCGCCGCGCTTCGGTTGGCGGGTCTCGTTCTGGGTGCTGGGCGCCCTTGGGCTCCTCGCAACGACACTCCTCCTGGTGCTGCGCGAGCCGGAGCGTCGCCGAACAGCCGCGGCGTCCGCAGGGTCGGTGGGCGCGGGCGAGCCCGCGAAGCCGCGCCCCGCCGTGCGCGAGCTGCTCGGCGACCTCGGACGCGCGCTGGTCGCGCGCCCGGCGCTCGCGCTGGCGCTCGCCGGCGGCTCGCTCCTGTGCTACGGCTCCGGCGCCGCGCTTCACGGCGTCACCTGGCTCGTCCAGGAGCGCGGCTTCAGCTACGCCGACGCCGCCTTTCGCGCCGGCCTGGTCGCCGTCGCGG
>JAGOCP010000276.1 GCA_017998715.1 Thermoanaerobaculia bacterium
GGTCTACTCCGCCGACCAGGAGACCGACGAGGTCGTCGAGCTCTTCAGCGTGCCCCTTGCCGGCGGCGCCTTCCTCAAGCTCAATCCGTCGTTGGTGCCGAACGGCGACACCTACGCTTTCGAGCTCAGCCCGAACAGCGCCCGCGTCGTTTACGCCGCGGACCAGCTGGTGGACAATATCTACGGAATCTGGAGCGTCCCGATCGCCGGCGGGGCGTCGGCGCAGCTGAACGGCACCCTGGTCGCGAACGGCGTCGTCAGCCAGTTCCTGATCAGCCCGAACAGCGCCCGTGTCGTCTACCTGGCCGACCAGCAGACCGACGAGGTCGTCGAGCTCTACAGCGTTCCTCTCGTTGGCGGCTCTGCGACCAAGCTCAATCCGGCGCTGGTGGCTTCGGGGGATGTCTACTTCCCCTACCGCATCAGCCCGGACAGCACCCGCGTGATCTATCCGGCCGACCAGCAGACCGACGAGGTCTTCGAGCTCTGGAGCGTGCCGCTGGCCGGCGGCGCCTCCACCAAGCTCAACCCGACACTGATTTCAGGTGGAGACGTCTTTGCCAGTCTCGTCAGCCCCGACAGCAGCCGGGTGGTCTATCAGGCCGACCAGCAGGTCAACGACGTCGTCGAGCTATGGAGCGTGCCGATCGGCGGCGGGGCCTCTACGAAGCTCAATTCGACGTTCGTCACCGGCGGGGACGTCTACGACGCGCTAGCGACCGCCGACAGCAGCCGCGTCGTCTACCTGGCCGATCAGGCAGTGAACGACTCCTACGAGCTCTGGAGTAGCCCGATCGCCGGCGGCGTAGCACAGCGGGTGAGCGGTCCCATGGTAGCCGGAGGGTTCGTCCTCAAGCTCTCCAGCATCGGCCCGAACAGTCGAGACATTCTCTTCGTGGCTGACGAACTGGCCGACGAAGAGCTGGAGCTCTTCGTCGGCGACCGGTGCATCTTCTGCAATACCTTCGACTCCGGAAACACGACGCGCTGGTCCCAGTCGGTCCCGTAGAGCGAAGCTTCAACCCGCCTCGATCTCGCGCACGATGGCGTCGGTGAACTCGCTGGTGGTGGCGCTGCCGCCGAGATCGCGCGTGCGCACGGTCGATTCCGAAAGCACCTTGTGCACCGCGCGCTCGATGCGGTCGGCGGCGGCGTTCTCGAGCAGATGGCGGAGCATCATCACCGCGCTCTGAATGAGGGCAAGGGGGTTGGCGAGGTTCTTGCCGGCGATGTCCGGCGCGCTGCCGTGCACGGCCTCGAAGACCGCCCCTTTCTCACCGAAATTGGCTCCAGGAACGACGCCCAGGCCGCCCACCAGACCGGCGCAGAGGTCGGAAAGGATGTCGCCGTAGAGGTTCTCGGACAGCAGGACGTCGAACTGCTCCGGCCGGGTCACCAGCTGCATGCAGGTGTTGTCGACGATGCGGTCGTCGGCGACGATGTCGGGATAGCCCGCCGCCACGTCGCGGAAGCACTGCAGGAAGAGGCCGTCGGAGAGCTTCATGATGTTCGCCTTGTGCACCGCGGTGACCCGCTTGCGGCCGTGCCTGCGGGCGAGTTCGAAGGCGAAGACGGCGATGCGCGTCGAGGCGCGCTTGGTGATGATCTTCAGGCTCTCGACGACGCCGGGAACGACGATGTGCTCGAGCCCGGCATAGAGGTCCTCGGTGTTCTCGCGCACGACGATGATGTCGACGCCATCGTAGCGGCTCTTCACGCTCGGCATGTTCTTCGACGGCCGGATGCTGGCGTAGAGGTCGAGGGCGATGCGCAGCTGCACGTTGACCGAGGTGAAACCGGTGCCGATCGGCGTCGTCACCGGCCCCTTGAGGCCGACGCCGTTGCGCACGATCGAGTCGAGGACCTCCTGCGGCAGCGGATTGCCGTGCTTCTCGAGCGCGGCCTGGCCGGCGAGGTGAGACTCCCATTCGAACTGCGCGCCCGCCGCGGCGATGACGCGCAGGGTCGCCGCGCTGACCTCGGGGCCGATGCCGTCACCGGCCAAAAGCGTGATGGTTTTCATGATGCCTCCGGAGGTGATTCTACCGGAGGGGCCGCTGGTAGACTCCGGCGGCTCGTGGCGTGCGCCCGGGCCAACTCCAGGGAGCGACCCGACGATGAAGCACTCCGCCAAGAAATCCGGCTACCTCGCCGGCAAGCGCATCGACCCGAAGCCGCTCTCCGGCAAGGAGACGGTCTGGCAGGCGATCGACCAGGCGTTCACTTCCTACAACGGCGCGCGCCTGCGCGAGGGCTGCCACCTGCTCGCCGGCAAGATGCTCGCCAAGGACTCGACCGTCGGCATGAGCTTGACGGGCGCCCTCACCCCTGCCGGATACGGCAAGTCCTGTCTCGTGCCGCTGATCGAAGCGGGGTTCATCGACTGGATGATCTCGACGGGCGCCAATCTCTACCACGACACCCATCACGCCATCGGGTTGAAGCTCCATCGCGGCAGCCCGCACGCCGACGACGTCGCCCTGCGCGCCGCCGGCGTGGTGCGGATCTACGACATCGTCTTCGACTACACGGTCCTGCTCGACACCGACCGTTTCTTCCGCCAGGTGATGCGCCTGCCGGAGTTCGACAAGCCGATGTCGACGCCCGAATTCCACTATCGGGTCGGGCGCTACGTCGCCGCGGTGGAAGACCACCTGGGGATCACAGGTACGTCGCTCCTCGCCGCGGCCTACCGCTACGAGGTGCCGATCTTCACCTCGTCGCCCGGCGACAGCTCTATCGGCATGAACGTGGCGGCGCTGGCGCTCGAGGGCTCGAAGCTCGCCTTCGACGTCTCGGCCGACGTGAATCTCTCGGCGGCGATCGTCTGGGACGCCAAGGCGACCGGCGGCAAGAGCGCCTGCTGGATCGTCGGCGGCGGCAGCCCCAAGAACTTCATGCTGCAGACCGAGCCGCAGATTCAGGAGGTGCTGGGGCTCTCCGAGGCCGGGCACGACTACTTCCTGCAGGTGACCGACGCGCGCCCGGACACCGGCGGCCTCTCGGGAGCGACGCCGGGCGAGGCGGTCTCGTGGGGCAAGGTCGATCCCGACAAGCTCCCCGACGCGGTGGTCTGCTACACCGACGCGACGATCGGCCTGCCGCTGCTGACCGCCTACGCTCTGGCGAAAGCGAAGAAGCGCAAGCCCAAGCGGCTCTACCGCAAGCTGCCGGCGCTCATGGCGGCGCTCACGGCGGAGTATGGGCGCGGCAACCGTCGCCGCAGGATGAAGGAAGGCGTGTTCAGCGAGCCCGGTCGAGCTCGGTCAGCTTCGCCACGACGTCGCGGTAGTTCGAGTTGACGCCGTAGATCTCGACGAAGGTCTTGCGCGCCTTGTCGAGATCGCCCTGGAAGACGTAGACGTTGCCCAGGTCGTAGAGCATCCCCAGGAAGGCCTCTTCCGGCAGGTTCGCGATCTCCAGCCCGCGCTGGTACCACTTGATCGCGAGCTCGGGGAGGCCTTTCTCGAGGAAGCAACCGCCCAGCAGCGAGGCGCAGTCGACCAGGTAACGCGGCTCCTTCGAAGCCAGCTGGAACTCGCCGATCGCCTCGTCGAGAAGCCCCATTTCGCGGTAGGCGATGCCGAGGTTGTAGTGCGTGTCGTAGTCCTCCGCCGAGAGGCTCTCCGAGACGCCGCGCTTGAAGCCTTCGACGATCTCCTCGAGCGACTGCTCCTGCGGCGTCGGCATGAGATCCCGGCCGGTGAGCAGGTCCTCCTTGGACAGCTCTTGCTCGAGCTCCGCTGCGAGGTCGAAGAAGCCCTCTTCGTCGTCGAACAGCTTCTCGCCGTCGGAGCTCCCGGGCGCCGCGGGCGAGGCTACCGCCTGGTCGAGCCACGAGAGGCTCTCGTCGGCAGCGAGCTTCTCGGGCGTGACGGCAGACCGCGCTGCGGGAGGGGCCGACTGGGCCTCCGGTCCAGCCACCGGTGGAGGGGGCGGCGTCGGCCGCACGGGCGGCGACGCGGCCGCCTTGGCGGGCCGGGCAATCGGGATGACGATCTCCGGCAGCTCGTCGTCGAGCGGCCCGGCCTCGTGCAGCGCGGCGTGCCAGGGCTCCGCAGAGAGCTCGCTCGCCACTGCCGGAGGCGGGACGTCGACAGGCAGAGCAGGCGCCGGCGACGGCGGCACGGGCGCGGCCGGAGGCGGCGTGGCGGCAGCGGGTGGCGAGGGCTTCGCGGCCACCTTTGGCGGGGCGGGCGGCGCAGGAGCCGGGGGCGTCGCTGCAGGCACGACGGCCGCCGGTTTGGCGGCGGCGCGGCCGCTCGGCGAGCGCCCGGCGAGATCGTCGAGCAGGGCGGTGATCTTGTCCTTCTTCTTCGGTGTCGGCGCCGGCAGAGCGACGACTTCTTCGCCCTCGACGCGGAAACCGGCCTTGATCAGACGGTTGCGCACCTGGTGCCAGACGCTCTCGTCCCGGCCCTCTTCGGCCAGTCGCTTGAGCTGATTGGCTCGTGTCAGCGCCTTGTCGAACTTGCCCTCGTCGATCCACAGCGACACCAGCAGCCCGTTGGCGCCGACATGCCGCGGATTGATCTGCAGCAGCTCGCGCACACGATCGTGAGCCTTCTCGCGCAAGCCGTACTTGCGGAAGACCTCCGCCTCGGCGAGCAGGTCGTCCTGGCGGCGCGCCCCCGACGCCTGGCTCGGCAAGACCTCATAGGAGGTACGCTCGAGCTCTTCGAGGTTGAGGACAGGGGCCTCCGCCTGGCTAGCCGGCGATTCGAAGGCGACCTGCGGGATGTCGAGCGCAGGCTCCGGCTCGAAGCTCCAGTCGATCTCGTAGACCTCTTCGAGCGTCGGTGGAATCGGCGATGGCGCGGGTGCAGGGACCGACAGC
>JAGOCP010000277.1 GCA_017998715.1 Thermoanaerobaculia bacterium
GCCTCCACCAACGTCGCAGCGGCCGGAGATCCCGCGTCCGCCGGCGGCGGCGGGTCGAGCAGGAGCCCGTCAGCGTGGAGCATCGCCCGCTCGAGGAGATTGCGCAGCTGCCGGAGATTTCCCGGCCACGGGTAGTGGGTCATCCAGCTCCAGGCGTGCGGCTGAACGGTGAGCCCCGGGCGGGAGAAGCGCTCGCCCAGGTCGAAGAGTATCGCCGCGACGATTCCGCGGAGCTCCGGAGTGCGCTCGCGCAGCGGCGGCAGGACGAAGGTCAGGACCTCCAGGCGGTAGTAGAGGTCGGAGCGGAAGACGCCCTGGGCGACCCGCTCCGGCAGGTCGTGCGCGCCGATCGCCACGAAACGGACATCGGCCGCGACCTCGGAGCCGCCGAGCGGGGTGTAGCGGCTTTCGGCGAGAAGGCGCAGGAGCTTCGGCTGACTCGCGAGCGGCAACTCCTCGACATGGTCGAGGATCAGCGTGCCGCCCTCGGCACGCGCCACCCGCCCTTCCTGGCCGCGATCGGCGCCGGTGAAGGCTCCGGGGCGAAAACCGAAGAGCTCGCTCTCGAGCAGCGACGAGGGAATGGCTGCCGGATCGAGCTCGACGAGCGGCCGGGAGAGTCGCGGCCCCAGAGTGTGGAGGAGGCGGGCCAGCGCGGATCGGCCGGTGCCGGGCTCGCCGAGGAGCAGCACGGGCGAAGCGGAAGCAGCGACCTGATGCAGGGAGGTCGGGCTCCCGGGGGAGCCTGGCAAGCTGGCGAAGTACGACTCCATCGCCGGCTGGCCGAAACCCATCGGACTAGCTCCCGGGCTCCGGAGTCTCCGGTCCGCGGGCAGCGCCCGCGCTGCCGGGGAGGTCCGCGGGAGCGAAGTCCGGAGTCACATCCGGAGCGTCGCGCCAGAGGCGTTCGAGCCCGTAGTAGTCGCGGCGCTCCTCGAGCAGCGAGTGGACGAGGAAATCACCGTAGTCGAGCAGCACCCACTGCGCGCCGGTGTAACCCTCGACATGCAGCGGACGCACGCCGATCTCGAGCAAGCTCTCTTCGACCGCGTTCGCGATCGCCTGCACCTGGCGCTCGTTGCCGGCGCTCGCGATGACGAAGTAGTCGGCGAACGAGGTGACCGGCTCGAGATGGCGCACGCGCACATTCTCGGCCTTGGTGTCGTGTGCCGCGGCGACCGCGGCGCGGACGCGAGTCCGGATGTCCTCGGCGGAGGCGACGGCGGCCGGAGTAGTCCGGGAATGGCGAGAGGTCAGGGTCATCGATAGAGGCGATACTTGGACAGGTATCGTACCACCCGCGGCGCGAGCCAGCCGTCGGGGACGGTCTCGCCGTCGGCGAGGCAGCGGCGGATCTCGGTCGAAGAGACCGCGAGCGGCGCGTTCTCGACGAAATCCACGCGACCGGCGGCGACGGCGGCGGCGAGCTCCGGCGCGAGCGGCGAGTCCGAGCTGTCGAGACGGAAGTTCGGCCGAATCAGCACCGCGAGCCGCGCAAGCTGCAGAATCTCGCGCCAGCGCACCCAGCTCGCAAGCTCGAGAAAGGAGTCGGCGCCGAGGATCAGAAAGTGCTCCGTCGCCGGCTCGGCAAGATTGAACGACTCCAGAGTCTCCACCGTGTAGGCCGGGCGGTCGAGCGTCAGCTCGTGCGTCGAGACGACGACATCGGGGTAGTCGAGGAGTGCCAGCTCGACCATGGCGTAGCGCGCCAGCGCCGGAGCGAAGCTCTGTCGGCGCTTGTGCGGCGGGCTCGCGGTAGGCAGGTAGACGACGCGGTCGAGGCCGAGCTTTCGCTGCGCTTCGAGCACCGGCTCGATGTGACCCTGATGGATGGGATCGAAGCTGCCGCCGAACAGGCCGACCTTCAAGGCTGCGCCTCGAGCCGTGATGCTTCGAGCCGCAGCGCTTCGAGACGCTGCGCCAGCAGCGCAACGAGGGGTTTCAGGCCCTGGCCGGTCGCCGCGCTGATGAGCATCAACGGCAGCTTGCGGGCGGCGGCGGCGGCTTCGAGCTCCTCGCGGCGCTCCTCGCGCATCGCGTCGAGCTTGCTGCCGACGAGAATCCGCTCGCGCTCGAGCAGCTCGGGACTGAACGCTCCGAGCTCGTGCTCGATCGTGGAGAGGTCCTCGAGCGCCGAGCCCTCGGCCGACAAATCAACCAGGTGCAGCAGGATCCGGCAGCGCTCGACATGCTTCAGAAACTGAACTCCCAGGCCGGCACCCTGCGCCGCACCGGCGATCAGGCCGGGCAGATCGGCGATCACGAACGGGCGCGACAGCGGTCCTTCGGCGACCACGCCGAGGTTCGGGATCAACGTCGTGAACGGGTAGTCGGCGATCTTCGGCCGCGCCGCCGAGACGACGCTGATCAGGGTCGACTTGCCGGCGTTGGGCAGGCCGACGAGGCCGACGTCGGCGAGCAGCTTGAGCTCGAGCCGCAGCCGCTTCTCCTCGCCCTCGGTGCCGGGATCGGCGCGGCGCGGCGCGCGGTTCGTCGGCGTGGCGAAGTTCTGGTTGCCCTTGCCGCCCTTGCCGCGCCGGGCCACCTCGAGCCGCTGGCCGTCGGTCAGCAGCTCGCCCAGGAGCTCGCCGGTGTCGTCGTCCAGGACCACGGTGCCCATGGGCACCTGGATGACGAGATCCTCGCCCGATTTGCCGGTGCGGTTGCTGCCCAGGCCGTGCTGGCCGCGCTCGGCGGCGTAGATCGACTGGAAGCGCAGGTGGTAGAGAGTGTTCAGGCCCTCGTTGGCGACCAGGAAGACCGAGCCGCCGTCGCCGCCGTCACCGCCCGAGGGGCCGCCGTGCGGGACGAACTTCTCGCGCCGGAACGCGACGCACCCGTTCCCACCGCGGCCAGCGCGCACCGGAATGACCGATTCGTCGAGAAAGACCACGGGAGAGAGGGGTGCCGTCGAGCCGGCGAAAGATCGCCGGCAGGGTTTCCGGCGGAGTTATTCGGCAGGAAGGATGTGCACGAACATGCCACGCTGGCCGCGGTTCTGGAACTGAACCGTGCCGTCGCTCGTCGCGAACAGCGTGTCATCCTTGCCCAACCCTACATTGTTGCCCGGGTTGTACCGGGTCCCGCGCTGGCGAACCAGAATCGACCCGCTCGTCACCTTCTCGCCGCCATACTTCTTCACGCCGAGCCGCTGGGCGTTCGAATCGCGGCCGTTCCGCGTGGATCCTTGACCTTTCTTATGTGCCATTGAAGGAAGCTCCTGAAGGGGTTGGGCTCAGATGACGATGTTCTGGACGCGGACCTTGAGGTAGTCCTGGCGGTGTCCGCCCTGGCGCTTGTAGCCCTTGCGCCGGACCTTCTTGAAGATGCGCACCTTGGGACCACGGGTATCGTGGAGAAGCTCCGCCTCCACCCGCGCGCCGGGAATCACCGGATTCCCCACCCGGGTGCCACCCTCGCCGTAAACCAAGAGGACGCGATCGAACACGATCTTCTCGCGCTCTTTACCCTCGATCGGGAGCAGCTCGACGTCGAGCACGTCTCCTGCCTGCACACGGTACTGCTTTCCACCGGTTTCGATCACAGCAAACATGACGACACACCTCTTTCGCCGCACTGGTTGCGGGCCGCAAAGCTTACCTGTCGAGAAGCGGCGGCGTCAACCGGGCCCTCCGCCCCGCCCGTCCCACCCGTCCCACCAGCCCCTCCCGCCCCTTCCGGAACCCCGGCCAAGGAAGGAAGCCCGGCTGCTAGGCTCGAGCCGTGCTCACCCGCGCCTTCGAGCTCGCTACTGCCGCTGCCCTGGCCGCTCGCGGGCTCGAAGCCGGCACGATCCGGACCGCCGGGGGCTGGGACATCAAGTGCTGGCGCGGCGGCACTCCGGACGGCGAGCCGTGGCTCCTGCTGCACGGGCTCGGCGCGACCGCTGCCACCTATCTCCCTTTGCTGCCGCAGTTGCAGACCGACTGCAGCTTACTCTTGCCGGAGCTTTCGACGCTCGGTGGCACCCGCGGTCCGGAGCCGGCCCTGGCGATCCCGCAGGCGACCCGCGCCCTGGCCGAGCTCATCGAGAAGTTGTTCCCCGGCCGGGCAGTGACGGTCTGCGGTATCAGCCTGGGCGGCTGGATCGCGGTGCGGCTGGCCCTCGCCCGCCCCGACCTCGTCGCCCGGCTTCTTCTGGTCGTTCCCGGCGGCTATCGCGAGCAGGATTGGGACCGCATCGGCAGGATGGTCCGCGTCGAGACCTATCGCGACAGCGCCGCCATCTGGCAGGCGCTCTTCGCCCGCCCGCCGCTGCTGCTCCGGCTCGGACGCCCTCTCCTCTACCTCGCCTACCGCTCGTCCGCCGTGCGCGCGGCGCTCGGCACCCTGGAGGAGGCGGACGCCTTCGGCGATGCCGAGCTCGCGACCCTGAAGATGCCGGTCGGCCTCGTCTGGGGGGCCGAGGATCGGCTCTTCCTGCGCGCAGCCGGGGAGCGGATGTCGCGGGCAATCGCCGGCGCGCACTTCATGGCCATCGAGCGCGCCGGGCACGGTGTGCAGTGGGAGAGGCCGCGGGCGTTTCTCGACGCCGTGCGCGCCTTCCGCCACGACTGCCCCTTGTCCTGACCGCGGCAAGAGGAGCAAGATCCCCCAATCGGCGCCCGCGACAAGGCTCCGGAAAAGAAATCGCGGAAGGAAAGACTCATGTCCCATCCCGACTTCCTGATCTGCCTCAACTGCGAATCACCCTGCTACGTCTTCGAGTGGGGCGACGAGGGCTGCGAAGAGGCGCTCTGCCAGGTCTGCGGCAACGACGAGCCCGACCAGTTCGCCACCGAAGACGACTTCGACGCCATCGTCATCGACCACGGCGGCGGC
>JAGOCP010000278.1 GCA_017998715.1 Thermoanaerobaculia bacterium
TGCTCCACGAGCGACACGGCGGCCTCGGCGTCTCTCCCGTCGTGAAGGTCCGCTCCGCGGCGCATCAGGTGGCTCGGCCGGTGGTATTCGCGGTCGGCATCATCATCCTGGTCTACCTGCCGATTCTGGCGCTGCGCGGGGTGGAGGGGAAGATGTTCCGGCCGATGGCGCTGACCGTGGTCTTCGCGCTCGCCGCGTCGCTCGTCGCGGCGCTCACCCTGATGCCGGTGCTGGCGAGCCTTTTCCTCCGCAAGGTCTCGGAGAAGGAGCCGTGGCTCTTCCGCTGGGCGAAGCGGATCTACGTACCGGTTCTCGATGGCGCTTTGGTGCGCCGCAAGATCACGGTCGGTGTCGCCGTGCTGGTCTTTCTCGTCAGCCTTGCGATCACCCCCTTCCTGGGAACGGAGTTCATCCCGAGACTCGACGAGGGCGCGATCGCGATGCAGATCTGGCGGCTGCCGTCGATCTCGCTCGAGCAGTCGAACCGCATCTCGCTCCAAGCCGAGAAAGTATTGCGCGAAGAGTTCGCCCAGGAGATCGACACCGTCGTCTCGCGAACCGGTCGGGCCGAGATCGCGACCGATCCGATGGGGGTCGAGATCAGCGATACCTACATCATGCTGAACCCTCCGGAGAAGTGGCGGTTCGACAGCAAGGAGGAGCTCATCGAGGCGATCGAAGCGACTGTCACGAAGCGGGTGCCGGGCGCCATCTTCAGCTTCTCGCAGCCGATCGAGCTGCGGGTCTCCGAGCTGATCTCCGGCGTGCGCTCGGACGTCGCCATCCAGATCTACGGCGACGATCTGGCGATGCTCAAGAAGAAGGCGGACGAGGTCGTCCGGGCTGTCCAGAAG
Source organism: Thermoanaerobaculia bacterium (assembly GCA_017998715.1). Classification (GTDB taxonomy): domain Bacteria; phylum Acidobacteriota; class Thermoanaerobaculia; order Multivoradales; family JAGPDF01; genus JAGPDF01. The sequence continues at coordinate 855 of JAGOCP010000278.1, forward strand.
GTGCAGGGCGCGGCCGACGTCAAGGCGGAGCAGACGACCGGCTTGCCGGTGCTCCGCGTGCGCATCGACCGGCAGGCCGCCGCGCGGCTCGGCATCCACGCCGAGGAGATCCTCGACGTGGTCGAGGCGGTGGGGGGCATCCCTGCCGGCATGGTCTTCGAGGGGCAGAAGCGGTTCCTGCTCCAGGCGCGCTTCGGAGGGGAGACCCGCGCCAGCCTCGAGCGCATCCGGGACTTGCGCGTGCCGGCGCCGCCGGCGGTTGCGGGCGGTCCGCGGCGGCTCGTGCCGCTCTCCCAAGTCGCCGACGTCACCCTCGAGGACGGCCCGGCGCAGATCAGTCGTGAGAACATCAGCCGGCGGATCAGCGTCGAGGCGAACGTGCGCGGGCGGGACCTCGGGTCGTTCATCGCCGCCGCCCAGGCGGCGGTGCGGGACGAGGTCGAGCTGCCCTCCGGATGGTCGCTCGACTGGGGCGGGCAGTTCGAGAACCTCCAGTCGGCATCGCGCCGCCTGGCGTTGCTCGTGCCGCTCTCGCTGCTGCTCATCTTCCTGCTGCTCTACACGACGTTCAGTTCGGCGCGGCTTGCCGTCCTGATCTTCCTCAACGTGCCGCTGGCGATCAGCGGTGGCATCGCGGCGCTCGCCCTGCGCGGCTACCCGTTCTCGATCTCGGCCGGGGTGGGCTTCATCGCTCTCTTCGGCATCGCGGTGTTGAACGGCGTCGTTCTCGTCTCCTACATCGTCGAGCGCCGCGAGCGCGGCCTCGGCGCGGACGAGGCCGCGCGCGAGGGGGCTCTGGTGCGGCTCCGGCCGGTGCTGATGACCGCGCTGGTTGCCTCGTTCGGCTTCGTGCCGATGGCGCTCGCAACCAGCGCCGGTGCCGAGGTGCAAAGACCGTTGGCGACCGTGGTGATCGGCGGTTTGGTGACGTCGACGTTGTTGACCCTACTCGTCCTTCCGACCGTGTATTCCTGGTTCACGGCGCGGCGAACCGAAGTCGAGATCTGAGAGCGTACGAGGAGACGCCATGCGCGAAATCAAGGCCATCATTCAACCGTTCATGCTGGAGAACGTCCTGCGTGCTCTCGCCGCGATCGACGAGCTGCCGGGCCTCACCGTGTCGCAGGTCCTCGGCTGGGGGCAGTCGCGCGCCGCGGAAACAGAAGACCCGGTCTTCGAAGGCGGTCATGCCTTCGCCCGCAAGACCAAGCTCGAGGTCGTGGTGCGCGACGAGCTCGCGGACCGAGTAGTTACGGCGCTCGTCGAGGCCGCTCGCACCGGGCGAACCGGCGACGGCAAAGTGTTCGTTCACGAGATAGAAAGGGCGATTCGCGTGCGCACCGGTGAGGAGGGGGATCATGTCCTCTGAGCCCGTGAAGCGACCCCGCGCATTCAAGATCACGGGAATGGACTGCGCCGAAGAGATCGCGCTGCTCCAACGCGAGGTCGGACCGGTCGTGGGCGGCGGCGATCTCCTCGGCTTCGACCTGCTGCGTGGGCGGATGACGGTCGCCGCCGAGCCGTCGGCGGTAACGGACACAGCGATCCTGGCTGCCGTGAAGCGCGCCGGTCTCGGCGCCGAACCGTGGGCCGAATCGGGAGGCGGGGAGGCCTCGGAGCGCCTGCGGCGTCGGCGATTCTGGTCGACGCTGGTGTCCGGCGTAGGTGCCCTCGGCGGCTTCGCGCTTCACGCTGCTCTTGCAGGCGGACTCGCAGCCGCCGTGGGTACCGAGGGGCTGGGCGACGCTCACGAAATTCCGCTCGCGGCTCGCCTCGTCTACGCGCTCGGCATTGTCGCCGGGCTGTTCACGGTGGCGCCCAAGGCGTGGCTCGCCGTTCGCCGGCTGCGGCCGGACATGAACCTGCTCATGACGATCGCCGTCGCCGGGGCGATCCTCATCGGAGAGTGGTTCGAGGCCGCGACGGTGTCGTTCCTGTTCGCCTTCTCGCTGGCGCTCGAATCCTGGAGCATTGGGCGGGCGCGGCGAGCGATCGCCAAGCTGCTCGACCTCGTCCCGCCGACCGCTCGGCTGGTGACCGAGGACGGGGAAAAGGAGGTCGATCCAGCGCTCGTCCCGGTCGGCTCGCGCATCGCGGTGCGGCCGGGGGAGCGCCTTCCGCTCGACGGGCGGGTGGTCGCCGGACGATCCACGGCGAACCAGGCGCCGATTACTGGCGAGAGCCGGCCGATCGACAAGGCGCCGGGGGACGAGGTCTACGCCGGGTCGATCAACGGGTCGGGGGCGATCGAGATCGAAACCACCGCGGCAGCCGAGGCGACGATGCTCGCCAAGATCCTCCGTCTGGTCGAGGAGGCGCAGGCGCGGCGCTCGCCGTCCGAGCGCTGGGTCGATCGATTCGCCGCGATCTACACGCCGGTGGTCTTCGGCTTGGCCATCGCGGTCGGGCTGCTACCGCCGCTCGTCGCCGGCGGCAACTGGAGCGAGTGGGGCTACCGCGCCCTCGTGCTTCTGGTCATCGGCTGCCCTTGCGCGCTCGTCGTCTCGACGCCGGTAGCGATCGTCGCTGGCCTGGCCGCCGCGGCTCGGCACGGCGTGCTGATCAAGGGCGGGCTGTTTCTCGAGGCGCCGGCGCGGATTCGTGCCTTCGCCTTCGACAAGACCGGGACGCTCACGCACGGTCGTCCCCGGGTGCTGGAGGTGACTCCACTCTCGGGGCACGACGAGCGCGAGGTTCTGGAGCGCCTGGCGGCGCTCGAGGCGCGCAGCGAGCACCCCTTGGCGATCGCGATCCGCGAGCACGCCGCCGAGCGCGGCATCGACGTGCCGCCGGCCGAGGAGTTTCGCGCGTTGGAGGGCAAAGGGGCCGCAGGTCTCATCGGCGGGCGGGAGTACTGGGTCGGCTCGCACCGCTACCTCGAGGAGCGCGGCCAGGAGACGCCGGAGGTTCACGAAAAGCTGGAAGCGATCGCCGCCTCGGGCTGCTCGGTGGTCGTGCTCGGCAACGACACCCACGTCTGCGGCCTGGTTGCGGTCGCCGACGGCGTGCGCGCGGAGGCGCGCCAGGCGCTCGACGACCTGCGCCGGCTCGGCATCGAAGCGACCGTCATGCTGAGCGGCGACAATCGCGGCACCGCCGAGACGATCGCCCGCCAGGTCGGCGTAACGGAAGTGCGCGCCGAGCTGCTGCCGGACGAGAAGGTGGGAGCCATCGCCGAGCTCGTCGATCGCTACGGACAGGTGGCGATGGTCGGCGATGGGATCAACGACGCCCCCGCGCTCGCCAGCGCGAGCCTCGGCATCGCGATGGGGGGCGCCGGCTCCGACGCCACGATCGAGACCGCGGACATCGCGCTACTCTCCGACGACCTCTCACGCCTGCCCTGGTTGGTCCGTCACTCGCGCAAGGCTCTCGCCATCATTCGCCAGAACATCGCCTTCTCGCTCGCCGTCAAGGCGCTCTTCGTCGTCCTCACCTTCGCCGGCTTCGCCTCGCTCTGGGCCGCCATCGCGGCGGACATGGGGGCGACTCTGATCGTGATTGCGAATGCCTTGCGGCTGCTCGGATCATCGGATAAGGCGCCGGTGCCGCGAGAGTGAACCTCGCCACCAGGTGGAACTGGATCCGCTATACGGCCTGGGCCCGGCTTACGACGTCGTAGTCGGCTGCTCGAAGCGGCACCTCCTCGACGGCCCCTGGCACGTCACACACCGCCCAGCCGAAGTTGTCACTCGCTTCCGACCCGACATCCGCGCAGGCGATCGAGAGATTCATGAGGCCACTCCTCTCACACCAGGGAGTGGCTTCCGGACTTTGGACCCACGGTCTCTGAGCCCGCGTCCGGTGTCGTCCATCGGCGCCCCACATTCGATTCCGCTGCTCGCGGCGCGCAAGGCCGAGCCCTCCGGGTGGCCTGCGGCCAGCCTTGTCGCGCCGCTGCGCGGCTACATCTCGGGTGGGCATGCGCCGAACGACACCCAACCGCGAGAGCCGAGATCCCCAG
>JAGOCP010000279.1 GCA_017998715.1 Thermoanaerobaculia bacterium
CCCCCCCGGGCGCTTTCCCGCCGGCCGGCGACTTCGTGCAGGAGCTTTCGCGGCCAGCGAGCTCCGGCGGGGAGGATAGCAAGGCTGGGCGGGTCGCGGCTCCGCCTAGCTCCAGCCCTGGCGGGCGATCCAGGCGTCGCTGTAGAGGGTCGAGAGGTAGCGGTTGCCGGAGTCGGCGAAGAGGGTGGCGATACGGGCTCCTGGGGCTGTGCCAGCAGCGGTGAGGCGGGCGGCGAGTTGTCGCACGCCCCAGAGGGTGGCGCCGGAGGAGCCGCCGGCGAAGATCGCTTCGCTGCGCGCCAGCTCGCGCGCAGCGAGGATGGCGTCGCGGTCGGTCGCCTGCACCATGTCGTCGAGGCGCTCCCATTCGGGGCAGCCGATGATCTCCTCGTCTCCCAGACCTTCGACGAGCGTGCGGCTCGGCGTGACGCGGCGGCCGTGTTTGAAGTGATCGGTGAAGACCGAGCCGGCGATGTCCACCGCCATGACCTTCACCTTCGGATCCTGCTCCTTGAGATAGCGCGCGACACCCGAAACCGTGCCGCCGGTACCGATGCCGGCGACGAACCAGTCGATGCGGCCCTCCATCTGGCGCCAGATCTCGGGGCCGGTCGAGCGGTAGTGCGCCTCGTTGTTGGCGCGGTCGTTGTGCTGGTCGGGGAAGAAGGCGCCGGGGATCTCGGCGGCGAGCCGGCGCGCCATCCGGTTGTAACTGTCGGGATGCTCGGGTGCGAGATCTCCGTCGACCAGCACGAGCTCGACCCCCATGGCGCGCAGGGCGTCGATCTTCTCCGGACTGGTCTGCTTGCGCACCACCATGACGCAGCGCAGGCCGTACTCGATCGCCATCATCGCGAGGCCCATCGCCGTGTTGCCCGACGACGCCTCGACGACCGTGCCGCCGGCACTGAGCCGCCCGTCGGCCATCGCCTGCTCGACCATGTGGCGGGCGATGCGGTCTTTCACGCTGCCCATCGGATTCATGTACTCGAGCTTGGCGAAGACCTCACCCGCGAAGCCGGGCACCGCCCGGCGCAAACGCACCATCGGCGTGTCGCCGACGGCATCGGAAACCTTGTCGAAGACTCTTCGTGCGCTCATCGGGAGCGAGGATAGCAACCCTGCTCCAGGAGATGCTCGAGGCGCCGCCGGTGCCCTCGGTGCGCTTGGCCCGGAACCCTCAGAACGCCGCGATGAGGCCGAAGCTCACCCGGTCGTCGTCGAGATCGAGATCGTGGTAGATCTCGCCGTTGGCCCGTATGTTGCGCCCCAGGAGGTAGGAGAGCGTCAGCGAAACGTTCTCGGCCTGCGACTCGACGAGGTCGGAGTCGACCTTGTTGTAGAGCCCCGCGATCGCCCAGCGGCCGTCCGGGCCGCCAGGCAGGAAGATCAGCTCGGCGAAGCCGCCCTCGGTTTTCAAATCCGGTCCGGTGCGTCCGACCAGGAACGGATCCTCGTCGCTGCGCTCGAGATAGATGGCGTTCAACTGCCACTTCTTGGAGAGCTCGATGGCGAGGTCGGGACCGAGGTAGGTGAATTTCGTCGACGGTCCGTCGACGAGCTCCTCCTTGCCCCAATAGCCGAAGACGCCGACGCGCACCGGACCGAACTGGCGCGACAGACGCAGCGCCGTGTTCTTGAAGTTGTTGTCGTCGAAATCGCCGTTCTCGGCCGCCTCGATGCCGTTGCCGTTGACGATCTGCCCGACGACCTCGATGGCGGCGGGGGCGTGCCAGGTGAGCACCATGCCGCGGTCGTAGGTCAGGTTGGTCGGCAGCACGCCTACGCGGGTCTTGAAGATCGTGTAGTCGTTGCGCTCGAGCCGCAGCTCGCGCTTGAACAGCGAATCGGAGAGCTGAAACTGCCCGACCACCATGTCGACCGGCAGACCGAAGAGCTCGTTGAACTGGAAGAAGGTGTCCTCGAGCTTGACCGACTCGCCCTGCTCGAAGATGGCGTAGAAGTAGTAGGAGATCTTCTCGGTGATCGGCCCGCCGGAGAGGAGCTTGAGCGACCACGGCCACTCGAAGTCGGTCTGCGGACCGCCGTTGTCCTCGTAGGAGGCCCAGGCGTCCATGCGCACCGCGAGCGGCACGTCGCGCACCAGCTTGAGCAGCGGGTCACCGACGTCGAAAGTGGCGCGGGAGGGCTCCTTCGTCGCGTCCTCCATGCGAAAGCCGCGCGCCGCGAACTCTTCGCCGAACGGCTTCAGGCGCGGAAACGGCGCATGGCAGGTGCTGCACGAGATCTGGTACTTGCGGGCGAAGGCCGGGATGGCACCGGCGTCATCGGTGACGGTGACCGCCAGCAGCACGGCCACCGCGAGCAACGACAGGACGAACGAGCGGGTATAGGTCATCGCGGGCTCCGTCACTGGAGAACGGTGAAGGTCGTTTCGTGGAAGTTGAGGGTCACCGGCGCGTACTCCTCGGCGGGGACCTTGAGGAACTCGCCGACCGACGAGACCAGGCGCGAGTAGTAGAGGCTCGCCCTCACCGTCACCGGTCCAGCGGCCATCTCCTGCGGCAGCTTCCAGGTGTAGGTCTCGGCGACCGCCTGGAGCGGCGCCAGGCGGTAGTCGGTAGCGAACGATGCGGTCGCCCATTGCGCGATCGTCATCCGGCCCTTGGCGTCGAGATACGGCAGGCGGAAGATCCGGTCGCCTGCGGCCATGGTCTCGTAGGTGCCGTCGCGCTTGAGGCCGGCGAACCCGGCGATGTCCCGGATGTCGCCGATGTCCTGGTAGGCGAGCGCGCTCGCCGACGCAATCGTGAGCTCCTCGTCCTTGAACCCCTTGGGGTCGACCGCCAGGTGGTAGCTCTTGCCGGCGGCGTCGGTGGCTTCGACGTGCAGCCAGAGAACGCGCTCCTCGGCCGAGCCGCTGGGGATCTTGTGCCCGGCCTTGGCGTTGACCACCACGGCGGTCATCTTCAGGGTGTCCCCGGGCTCGGCTTCGCGGGTCTCCGGGTGGATCCGCACTTCGGCGACGCCGGCGAGCTTGCCGGGGTCGTGCGCACCGTGGAAGAGGTGCTGACGGACGTCCGGAAGCTCGGCCCCCATGCGGGCGCTACGCCCCGGCGCCGGCGGCATGTGGCACTCCTGGCAGACGACGCCGCCGCGGCCGTGTGGCCCCTCTTTCCACTCGAGGTGCGTCGACTTGACGAACAGCCCCCACGGATTCTTCTCGTTGTGGCAGGTGCCGCAGAACTCGGCGCTGCGCAGGAACGGGTTCTCGCGCGTCTCGTGGTGAGGACTCACCGCGCCGGCGCGCGGGCCCTGCTTGACCTTGCCGGGAGAGATCGTCCAGTTGAAGTTGACCGGCACGTCGCCGCTGAAGCCGGTCACCGTGTGGCAAAGGTCGCACGACACCGATTCGTTGGCGCGGCTACCCTTCTCCGGGCGCTGCGGCGGAATGTCGCCGGCGAGGAAGGCGAGCGGCGCGTGGCAGCCGTTGCAGCCGGCCTTGACACCGGCGACCTTGGCCTCCTTCTCTGCGTGCAGGACGGCGAGCTCGAAGTACTCGATCTCGTCCCAGGCATGCGTGTACGCCTGCGACATCATCGCCTGCTCGTGCTGCCGGGCGATGTCGATGTGACAGGTGGCGCACACCGCGGGGCGCTCGAACTTGTCGTAGGGCTGGGTGCCGAGGGCGTCGTCGCTGACCTTGGGCGCGCCCTGCCCGACGAGCGGCACGGCGAGAATGAAGGTGAACGACAGGAGAAGCGGAGAGAGGCGAAAGGTCATGGAAACCTCCCGGTCGAGAACCGACCGCCATCTCAAGGGTCGGCCTGCGGGCCGGGAGAGTCCATACCCGATGGGGTGGGGGAGAGATCCGTCTTTCGGAGCCGCTCGGCGCGCGTTCGCCGGCGCGGGCGGCGGGCTCTACCGCCGGCTCTTGAAGTCGGCGATCGGGGCGGCGTCGAAGGTGAGGTCGTAGAACAGGTCGTACTTCTCGAACACCTTCCACGCCTGGCCGCCGAAGACGCGCAGGCGGCCGGCGAAGTGCCCGGGCGCGGCGGGTTCCTCTTTCCACTCGTCGGCGCCAGAGACCGTGGTCGAGTAGCACATGCCGTCGCCGAACTCCGGATGGCAGATCGAGATGTCGGCCTTGCCTTCCGGGCGCCCCTCGATCACCACCCGCTGCGGAGCGACCTGCAGCACCTCGCGCAGTGTCTTCGCCTGCTTGAGCTTCGCCTCGTCGAGCGGCTGGGCCGTGATCAGAACGACCGAATTCACCTGCTTCTCTTCCCAGTTGTCGGGGGCGTGGAAGAGATAAGCATGATTCACCCCGAGCGGCTTGCCGTTGACCGTGACCTTGCCGGCGGTCTTCTGCGGCGTGATCGGGGTGACGGCGAAGAGCGGTGGCGCGAGCGGCGCGATGACCAGCAGGGCGAGCAGGGTGGGGCGGGCGAGGACAGCAGGCCGAACGGCGAGCGGATTCGGGCGCATGGGAATCTCCTTTCTCCCTCTCTACGTCGAATGCGACGCCACGGGGACAGCCGGCCCGACCCCTGCCCAAGGTCAGGGTCGCGACGGGACTGCGGACGGTGCCGGCGCGCGCGAGGCCTGCATAGCCTCTCCTCGCACTCTGGAGAAAGCCATGAAGATTCCGTCGCTCGTCTGCCGTCCACTGCTCTGTCTACTTCCCGCACTGCTTGCCTCGGCTGTCCCAGCGGCTGCCCAGTCGTTCCGGGTTGCCGACATCAACCCGACGCCGAGCGCCAACGATCCGCTCAATCCGCGGCCGGGCGTGAACTTCGGAACGTCGCTGCTTTTCGGCGCCAGAATGCAGAACGACG
>JAGOCP010000280.1 GCA_017998715.1 Thermoanaerobaculia bacterium
GGCAGGTAAACCGGGCCGGCGACGGCTGGGGCGGCGGCGAGCGCCAGAGTGCATAGGGCGAGGAGAGCGCGCTTCATCTGTGGGTGTCCTCCCGTGGTTGTCTGCATTCGAGAGTGCTCGAATGACCTGCAAGAAGTGGGAATTCTAGGGCAAACCTGCACAATAGTTCAAGTAAACCTTGAACTATTGAAAAGTGGATTGGGCCGCACATTCACCGCCTTCGCCAGCAGCGGAGGCATCGATTTGATACCCTCCCGCCTCGCCATGAGCCAACTCGTTCGCATCGCCCACAGCCCCGACTCCGACGACGCCTTCATGTTCTACGCCCTGACCCAAGGGCGTCTGGACATCTCCGGACTCGACATTCAGCATGTTCTGCGTGACATCGAGACACTGAACCGCGCGGCCTTCGAAAGCACCTACGAGATCTCGGCGATCTCCTTCCATGCCTACGCCCATCTCGCCGACCGTTACGCCCTGATGCCTTCCGGAGCGAGTTTCGGCGACGGTTACGGACCGGTCGTGGTGACTAGAACCGCGCGTCGGCGCGAGGAATTCCCCGAGCTCGTCACGGCGATCCCCGGCGAGCTCACCACCGCCGCCCTGGCGCTCAAGCTCTGGCAGCCCGGCGTGCGCACGGTCGTGGTGCCTTTCGACCAGATTCTCGACGCGGTGCGCTCCGGCCAGGTGGACGCCGGGGTGGTGATTCACGAGGGCCAGCTGACCTATCAGGAGGAGGGACTGGTGGCCGTGACCGACCTCGGCGCGTGGTGGAAGGAGGAGACCGGCGATCCGCTGCCGCTGGGCGGCAACGGGATCCGCAAGGACCTCGATCCCGCCCACTCCCGGCGGCTGTGCCGGCTGCTCACCGAGAGCATTGCCTACGGCCTCGACCACCGGCAGGAGGCGATGGAATACGCCATGCGCTACGCCCGCGGCCTCGAAGACGACCCGGCGCGCTCCGACCGCTTCGTCGCCATGTACGTCAACGAGTGGACGCGCGACTATGGCGCCGCCGGGAGGCTGGCGGTACAGCGTCTGCTCGATCGCGGCCACGACGCCGGTATCCTGCCGCAGCGCGTCGTCGCGGAGTGGGTCGAGTCGGACTGAAGTGACCCTGCGCCGCCCGCCGCGCGTCGGTGCCGTCGTCTTCGACCTCGACGGAACGCTGGTCGACTCGCGCCCCGATATTGCGGCGGCAGTGAATCGCACCCGGGCCGATCTCGGTCTGGCACCGCTCTCCCTCGAGTCCGTCGGGGCCATGATGGGAGAGGGCTCGCGCAACCTCGTGCGCCGGGCCCTCGCCGTACCTCTGCAGCGGCCCGCGCCGGCGCCGGAGGTCGACGAGGTCCTGTTCGAAGGGGCTCACGCTCGCTTCCTGGTGCACTACGCCGCGGTCTGCACGGCCGAAACCCGGGCTTACGCCGGGATCGATGAGGTGCTCGCAGACTTCGGCCGCCGCTGGCCCCTCGCGCTGCTCACCAACAAGCCGATCGCGATGACTCGCGCCCTGGTCGCGGCCCTGGGCTGGGAGGGGCACTTCCGCGCCGTCGTCGGCGGCGACAGCCTGCCGCATCGCAAGCCGGATCCGCGCGGCCTGCTCGAGGTCGCGGCCGGCCTCGGCGTTGCGCCGCAGGCGGTCGTACTCGTGGGCGACAGCCGGATCGACGCCGAGACGGCAGCGGCCGCCGGAACGACCTTTCTCTGGGTGGAGTGGGGTTACGCGCTGCCGGAGGACCGGGAAAAGCTGGCGAACGGTCCGTCCGCCAGCTCTCCCTCGGCCTTGCGGGCCTGGTTCGAGTCCCTGCCTCAGTAGGCCTGGAGGAAGGCGGTGACGCCCGCCTCCTGCTTCTCGCGGCGGGCGATGCAGATGCCGACGATGTCGAGCACCTTTTCGAGGTTGTTCGGGCCGCCCGAGACCTTGGCGAGGCGGGGACCGAAGAAGCTCGAAATCTCCTCCCGATGCGCCGCGTCGCAGAAGCCCGTGGCCGTCCAGACGAGACCGGCGGTGTACTGCTCCGGCAGCGCCGTCGCCAGCGAATCGAACGCCTGCTTCACCCAATCGAAGGTCAGCTGACGCGTCGCTCGTTCGCCGGAGTAGGTCCAGGCGATGCCACCCGCCTCGCGGACGTCGAACTTGCCGGAGAGCACGAGGGCCAGCCCCTTCTCGACCGCGGCCGGGTCGCGGAATTTGCCCAGCGCCTCGAGGATCTGGCGGCGGATCCGTCGATCCTGCTCCTTGAGCGCGGCGGCCTCCAGCGTCTCGAAGAGCTTGACGTCGCCCGAAACCGCAGCGATGCCGAGCACGCTGCCGAGCATCTCCTGATCGACGGCTGTCGGATCCTGCAACCAAGCCTCCGTCAGCCGGCGTGCTTCCGCCCGGGTCGCCGGGTCGGCGGCGATGATGCCCATGCCGCGCTGCACGCGCGGGCGGAGCAGGGTGTCGTCCATGCTCTCGCCGGGGCGCTTCGCGAAGCCGAGCTGCTTCGCCCGCTTGGCCAGGAGGCCGGCGACGAAGCGCTGATAGTTGGGCCGCACGGCGTCGGCGACGAGGTTGTCCTCGACCGAGTAGGCGAGGTCGAGCGCCGCATCGACCACCAGCCGGCTGCTGCTGTCGGCGAACCCCGGCAGGACGCCGAGCGCTGCGGCGGGGGAGAGCTCACCGGAGGAGAACAGGAAACCGGTGTCGCCGAGCAGTGCGATCTGCTCGGCGATTGGCAGGGTCGACGAGGTCGCGGCGAGCCGCTCGAGGAGGCTGTCGCTGTACTCGGAGACGTAGTAGCCGAAACCGCCGTGATTGGCCTGCACCCACTCGGGGCAGAAGGAAAGGTCGGCGCTCGTCATCTTGCCGTCCAACATCACTTTGGCGACCTCGCTCCTGCCACTCCCACCGTACCGCAGGGTGACCGGCACCTGCCAGGTCTGTTCCTGCGAGACCGGCGAGCCAAGCGGTACGTAGCGGCGCTGCGAGAGGGCGACTTTGCCCTTGCCGCCAGCGCAGGCGAGGGCGACCGAGACCACCGGCACGCCGGGCTGGTCGAGGAAGGTGGCAAACGATCTGGCGACCTCGGGGTTGCCCTCCGCCGCCAGCGCGGCGAGGAAGTCGGCCGAGGTGGCGTTGCCCCAGGAGTGGGCCTTCAAGTAGCGCTGGACCCCCTTGCGGAAGCTCTCCGGGCCCATCCAGGTTTCGAACATCGACAGCAGGGCGCCGCCCTTCTGGTAAGAGATGCCATCGAAGGCGCTGGCGATGTCGCCGTTGTTGCGGATCGGACGGCGCACGGGTTGGGAAGAGGCCAGGCTGTCGGCACCCATGGCAGCGCTGCGCCGCTCGACATTCTCGTCTTCGCCGCCCCACTCCGGCTTCCACTGGGCGATGATCTTGCCCGCCATCCAGGTGGCGAAGCCCTCGTTCAGCCAGATGTCGTCCCACCACTGCATCGTCACCAGGTCGCCGAACCAGAGATGCGCATTCTCGTGCGCCGCCGTGCTGGCGTAGGCGCGCTGCAGTTCGAGCACGGGATGGGCGGGATCCGAGAGCAGCCAGCGGTCCATGTAGGTGATCAGGCCGGGATTCTCCATGGCGCCGAAGCCGACCGTCTGCGGGATCGCCAGGTTGTCGAGCTTGGGGAAGGGGTGCGGCATCGCGAAGTACTCCTCGAGAGCGACGAGGATCGGTCCGGTGACCTCCGCCGCGTACCCGGTCCGCGCCGCCTTGCCCTTGGCCACGATCATGCGCACGGGAGTCTTCGCTCGTCCCCAGGTACCGGCGTCGACCACGGCGAAGGGGCCGACGCCGAGCGCCACGAGGTAGGAGGAGATCGGCCGGGTGGGCGCGAACTCGACCGCCTTCATGCCGTTGGCCTCGGGGCGCTCGCCGATCGCCGGCGCGTTGGACACCGCGACCTGACCCTCCTTGACGTGCAGGGTGAGCTTCCAGGGAGTGCGGTACGACGGTTCGTCGAAGCAGGGGAAGGCGCGGCGGGCGAAGGTCGACTCGAACTGGCTGAAGACGTACCAGTCGTCGCCGTCCTTCTGGCGAAAGAGCCCTTCGGTCTCGACAGCGTCGAGCTTGCCGCGATAGGTGATCGCCAGGCGCGCCTTGCCGGCCTGGAGTTCGCGGCCGAAGTCGAAACCGACGAAATCGTCGCCGCCGGCGACGACGCGCGCCGGCGTCTCCTTGCCGCCGACGTCGATCACCGCCGACTTGATCTCGAGCGCGTGGGCATTGAGCCAGAGGAAGTTCGTGGCGCTCGTGAGCTCGAGATCGATCGAGACCGTGCCGTCGAAGGTCTCCTGCTCGGGCAGAATCGTCAGGTCGACGGTCATCGCGGTCGGCCGCGCGACCGCCGGCAGGCGGAGCTCCGGGGGCTTCGGATCGGTGACCTCTGCGAGACCCGGCGCAGCGAGGGCGAGGAGCAGGATTCCAGCCAGGCGTGTCTTCAAGGGAAAATCCTCCAGCAGGGAAGTTGGGGGGTGGAAGCGACCCCCGAGATACGTCTTCAGGGGGCGGAAGTTTCGCCGGGCTGGAAGCGGAACGGCAGCGGGAAGAGCTCGCGGAGCGAGGTCACCTGGCGTTCTCCCTGCGGGTTGGCGAGCAGGATGGGCATCGCCGGGTCGCAGAACTCGGTCATCGTCTCCCGGCAGACGCCGCACGGGGCCGAGGGCGGCGAGCTGTCGGTGAGGATCGCCACGCCGCGGAACTGGCGATGTCCGGCGGAAACGGCGGCCGCGAAGGCCGAGCGCTCGGCGCACAGGGTGACGCCGAAGCTCCGGTTCTCGACATTGGCGCCGGCGAA
>JAGOCP010000038.1 GCA_017998715.1 Thermoanaerobaculia bacterium
TCGGGCTCAGTGAGAACGGGCGTGCGGTGGTCGATTTCAACGGCACGGACGAGGTTCCTGTGCTCGCCATCGACGAGGACGGCGACGGCGCCGTCGACGATGTGGTCCCGGGAGGCGCTTCGGCGCTCTCGCCGCGGCAGTTCGCGGCTGTCGCGGCGGTACAGAACGCGCGCGTCGACAAGACCGGGCACGTCGTGGACCTGCTCTTCAGCGGCACGGTCGACTTCGGCTCTCTCGTGCCGCGCGACCCCGATCACTTCGAGATCTCGGGAAAGCTCTCCGACGGCGGGACCTCGACGCGGGGGGAGGGAGTCCTCGAGGCTTTTCGCCCGACTCGCCTGGTGCGCGTCGTCTTCAACAATCCGCTGAGCCCCTACGTGACGCACGAAGTCGATGTGCGGCAGGTCAACAGCCTGCTGGGTGCGGTGGTCTCCTCGCAGCGCTTGCCGGTGGTGATTGCTGCGACGATGCCCGGGACGATCGTCGAAGGGAGGGTGATCAGTTCTGCCGGCGAGCCCATCCCCTACGCCCGCGTCGAGCTCGCCGAGACGGACTACTCCAATATCGACTCCCTCGACGACCCGTGCATCAAACATGTGACGGCAGCGGTGCTGACCGATGGCGAGGGCCGCTTTCGCTTCGACTATGTGCGCCAGACCGAATGCGGCGGCGTGTTCGAGATGCGCGGCTTCGAGCCGGGAACCCATCACGTCGGTCGCGCGCTCGGCCGGGTGCGCTACATCGGCCAGGTGGTCGAACTCGACATCGTACTTCTCGGGCGTGGCATGGTTCGCGGCCGGGTAACCTACGACGACGGATCCGTTCCCGCAGAGCTGCGAGTCGTTGCGGCGAGCCCGGTCTTTCTCGAGGCGCGCCGCGCCCGTCTAGACAGCAACGGCAACTACGACGTCGGCGATCTACCGGTGGGAGTCACTTCGCTCTCGGCGCAGGACGGGGTGGGCAACTTCGCCTTGGCCACGGTCGAGATTGCAAACGCCGGCGCCGTCGTCGAGCGCGACCTGGTGATCCTGCGTCAGCCCCCGGCGCCCTCGGGAGAAGTGCGTGGCCACGTCTTCGATCCGAGCGGCACCAGCCCGCTCTACAACGCCTACCTGGCGCTCTATGTCCGTGGACATCTGGTGGATGTTCGGCGAAGCGATCTCGAGGGCGGCTTCGACTTCGGCTCGGTACCGGCAGGTCCGGCGGAGATCGAGGCCTTCGACGCCGAGACGGGTCGCAGTGGAGCGCGTATCTTCTTCGACGTCGTGGCGGATCAGGTCACGGACCTCGCTGTCCGGCTGCGCGACGAGCGTGGCACCGTCTCCGGCCACGTCTATCGCCGGGAGCTCGCCGGCGGTGTGACGCCGGTCGTGGGAGCTGTCGTCTATGTCGCAGGGCAGCCGTTCAATACGGTCACGGACGGTGCCGGTTTCTTCGAACTCGACGGGGTGGTCGCGGGCCAGGCGTCGCTCGTGGCCGCGGATTTAGAGACTCAGCGCGAGGTGCGAGAGCCGCTGCTGCTGACCGGCGACGATTTCGACATCGTCAAGGACCTCTACTTCCCAATCGAGGCCGCTCAGGGGGGAGTCGTCGGTGAGTTTCTCGACCGCAGCGGCGCTCCTGTCGCCGGCGCGCTGGTCCACATCGCCGCAGGAGACGTGAACTGGATTCACGAAGCGGTGACGGATGCGGCCGGCCGCTTTTCGATTCTCGGAATCGGTCCGGGCACCTACTCGGTGCACGCCTTCCGTGGTGCCGACGGGGCTTCGGCACTGGCGACGATCGCATTTCCAGGACACACCCCGTTCGTCACGATCCGCGTCAGGAAGGGCACTCTCACCGGCGACGTCCGGGCGTCGCAGGAGGCGGGCGATCCCGTCGGAGTGCGCTCGGTGGTCCGCTACCGCACGACCGTGGTGCGCTTTGGGCTCGTGGGACTCGACACCCAGAGTCACGACCTCGAGACCGACGCCAATGGCCATTGGCAGCTGCCGGATATCCTGGTCGGCGCTTACTCAATCGAGATCTTCAATGCCTTCTACGGCGCTCGCTCTCTCTCCGGTCAACTCGCGAGCGACGGCGAGGTCATTCAGCGGGACGTGCTTTTCGAGCTTGCTGCGACGGTGGAGGGGACGGTCTACGACCACGACGGCGTTACGCCAGTGGCTGGCGCCGCTGTCAGTCTGATCCATCGCGCCTTCTCGAACTACACCGTCGCGACCGACGAGCAGGGACGATTCCGCTTCGAAGGAATCCCGCCGGATTCCGCCCGCAGTTTCGCGATCCGCGCTCACTGCGAGACCGGGATGATCTACCGCGATGCGGAGATTCGTGTCACCGCAGGGCGCCACGGCGAGACTCTGGAAGTGTCACTGGCGCTTCCGGTTCAGGGTGCCATCCTCGGCCGAGTCGAGACGGGAGCTGGATTGCCGGTGGGCGGTGCAACAGTGCGGTTGCGTGGCGGGCAGTATCCATTCCAGAGCCTGGCGGCACAGACGGATGCCGCGGGGGGGTTCGCTTTCCAGAACGTGCTGGCGGGAGACATTTCGATCTCCGCACTCAGCCTGAGCGGACTCGGCGGGCGAACGACGGCGATCGTCGCCTCGGAAGGTGAGGAGAAGTCGGTTCTCATCCGGTTGCAGCCAGTGGGGGGCATTACCGGCCAGATCCTCTCTCCGGTCAACGGAGCGCCCGTATCGAGTGCCCAAGTCAGGCTCTACAACGGTTCGGCGTTCTTCGATGCGGTCACTGCCGACTCGCAAGGGCGCTACCTTTTCGATGCGCTGCCGATCAGCTACTACTCGGTGAAGGCCGTCGATCTGGGAAGCGGACGCTCGGGTCGGGTGGGGGGAATCCATCTCTACTACGAGGAGCAGCTGATCACTGCGGATGTGGTGCTCGAAGCTCGCGGGACGGTACGCGGCCATCTCGTCGACCCGGCCGGGTCGGTGCCCGTTCCAGGAGCCACGATCTCGCTTGAAAGTCAGGGCTTGGTGCCGTTCCGCACCTACGCTTCCACGGACGGCGATGGACTCTTCGAGTTTGAAGGCATCCCCGAGGGGAGTTTCCTCCTCCGTTGCACCGAGCCCGGTGGGATCCGTCAGGCCTCGGGCACTGGCGTGATCGTGCAGGAAGATGAAGTGGTCACCGTCGATCTCGTTCTACAGGAGAGCGGCGCTGTCGTCGGCTCGATTTTCGAGCCGGTCGCCGGTTCGACGTTACCGTTTTCGGGCCCGACCAGCGTTGCCGTGTACCAGAGTCTCCGTCTGGTCGGCGGCAGCGTCGCCAACCCCTACTCGGTGAACGGCGTGCTCGCGGACCGGAGCTTCCAGGTTTACGCCTACGAGAACGGCGGCGCTCATCGCGGCTTCGCTGAGGGAATACTCCACGACGAGGGCGAAGTGACCCAGGTGGACGTCCGCCTCTGGCCGATCGGATCGGTGCGGGTCGTGGTTCTCGACGCTGCGAATCAACCTGTAGGCGGCGCCGCAGTGAAGCTCACGGCCTGGGGGCCCTATGGGACGAGTCGTTTCAACGCCAACACCTCCGCGGAAGGGTCCGCGACCTTTCTCCAGGTCGGCAGCGGAAGCCTGAGTGTCTCGGCTACCGATCCACTGACCCAACTCCGCGGCTCGGCGACGGGTACCCTGACTTTCGAAGGCGCCGAGGCGTTGCTCGAGGTCCGCCTCGAGCCTTCGGCGGAGCTCCGCGGCAGGGTGCTTCTCGCCGACGGAGTGACACCGGCCATTGCGGCCCAGCAGGTGGTGCGAGTCGCCGGCAGAACCTACTACTCGAGCGCTGACGACGATGGGAGGTTCGCTTTCGACTCGCTGCCGCTCGGGAGCTTCACATACGAGGTGCTCGAGCATCTCGGTCCCGGGGAGTGGCACGGCAGCGGCTCGCTGGCGCCGGCTGGAGCCATCCTCGATCTCGGGACGATCGTGCTCGATGCCGCCAGCCCGCAGGTCGTTGCGCTCGCACCCAGCAACGGAGCGGTCGGAGTGGCGCTGGGCTCCAGCGTGAGAATCGACTTCTCGGAGCCGATCTCTCCGAGCTACCAGGCGAATTGGGTGGAGCTCCGCCGCCTCGCGGGCTCGCTGCTTGCGGTCACCTCGGTCTGGAGCGCCGATCGCCGATCGCTGACCCTCATTCCAGGCGCGCCGCTCGCGAGCTTCACGTCGTATCAGATCAAGGTCACGACCCGGGTGATGGACCTCGCGGGGCGCCACCTCGGGAGCCTGGTGCAGGGGACCTTTACGACCCTCGACGCCGTTCCGCCCCAAATCTCGAGCACGCTGCCGGTGCAGAACGCGAAGAACGTCCCGGTCGAGACTCAGATCCGCGTCGTGTTCTCGGAAGCCGTGACGCTCGAGTCGCTTTCGGGCCCAGCGCTGCAACTCTTCGATGTCGACGACCAGGTCGGAGTCGCGACGACTTTCACGTTGCAGCCGCAGGCGCGCGAAGTCCTCATCACTCCGATTGCCGTTCTCGCTCCTGACCATGTGCATCGACTGACGATCCAAGGCGTGCGCGATCCGGTCGGCAACATCATGCTGCAGCCGTTCGTCCTGAATTTCGAATCCGCGGATATCACTCCTCCGGTCGTGGGGTCGATCTCTCCCGCGGCGGGCTCGAGCGTCACATCGGGCCAGACGATCGAGATCGCTGCGGTCGTGACCGACAACCAGGCTCCGGGAACGGTGACATTCCGCTTCCTCGGTCGCAGCACTACGATCGCTCCGCAAGTGAGCGGTGCGACCTATCGCTGGACTCTCACGGTACCGCCGGTAGCATCTCCGACCGCTGCCGCGATCGAAGTCGAGGCTCGCGATGCCGTGGGAAACGTCACTCTTGCGAGCTCCGCGCTCGAAGTCCTGCCGCTGCTCGACCCTGACGCGCCTTTCGTCGGCATCATCTGTCCGTCGCCGGGCGCGCTTCTGGCACCGGCGACGTCGCTTTGGGTCGCCGCGCAGGCGACCGACAATCAGGGACTGCTGTCCGTCGAGTTCTTCTTGGGTGAGTCGCCGCTGCCGGTAGCGACGTTCACGGCCCCGCCTTTCAAATACCGACTGACGGCACCGAGCACAGCGCAAGAGGGCGATGTGCTGCGGCTGCGGGTCGTCGCCACCGATTACAGCCTCAAGTCGACCGAGGGCGCCCTCGATGTCGTGGTCGTCGAAGGCGACATCATCCCAGGCAGCCGTACGATCTCGGCGGGGGATTCCGCCTTCGAAGGCAGGTCGGTGATCGTGTCGGGTGGGACGCTAACGATCGACGGTTCTCACTCCTTCCGCGATCTCGTGGTGCTCGACGGCGCGATCGTCACTCATCGCGAAGCGACGCCGGGAGCGCAGTACGTCCTCGAAGTCGACCTCGCGCGCGACCTCTTCGTCGCCTGCGAGGGTGCCATCAACGCCTCTGGCCAGGGATACCTCGGCGGGAACCGGGGTGGAGGACGCGCCTATGGCTACGGCAATAGCCAGGCCGAAGGGGCCAACTACCTCACGGGAGCGAGCCATGGTGGCCGGGGTGGACTCTTCGACGGTTCCAGTTTGCCCTATGGGAGCCTGTTCGATCCGCGGGAGCCCGGCGGCGGCGCAGGCGGCAGCTCGTCGAACGCCGGCAGCGACGGTGGGGGCGCGATCCGCATTGCTGCCGGGCGGCGCAGCGTGGTGGATGGCGCCGTGCGCGCCAGCGGCAACTCGAATCTGGCGGCGGGCGCAGCGGGAGGCTCGATCAGGTTCGCCGCGACCGACATTTCTGGCGCCGGAGTCATCGAGGCGAACGGCGGGCCGGGCGGGGGCGGTGGCCGAGTTGCGCTCCTCGCGGACACTCTTGCGGATGGACTGGTGTCCCGCACCCGCGCCTGGGGCGGCCAACGCACGGGTTCGGGCGTCAACGCCTCCCATCAGGGCGCCGCCGGCACCGTCTATCTGAAGCGCGCCACCGATCCCCACGGTGAGCTCGTGATCGACAATCGCGGACTCATCTCCTCACAATGGACCGAGCTGCCCAGCGTGGGAGAGGGAATCGTCGATGCGGTGGAGGCCGACACCATCACCGACCTGGAGGCCGATTTCCGCGCTTCGCTGGTTGGCATCGAGGTCTATTTCAACGGCGATGAAGCCGCAACCTGGCCGATCGTTGCCCACTCCCATCACGGTTCGACGCTGACCCTCGATATCGGCGGTCTGCCCCTCGCCGCTCAGGTAGGCGATAGCTACGCCGGGCGCTACGTCTTCCATCGCGTCGAGGTACGGGGTGCGGCGAAAGCGCGGGTGAGGGACGCGGTGACGATCTCCGAGCCGGCCGCAGTCGAGCCCGGATCAGTCTGGGCTGCAGCTTACGCTCCGCCGTTGCTCTCGATCCCGGACCAGGAGATTCTCGAAGGGTCGGGAGGAGAGACGCTCATCCAGTTGACGGCGAGACTCTCGCGCCCTGCAGAGGAGAACGCCACCTTCGCTTGGACCGCGGTCGGCGAGAGTGCGAGCGCAGGCGAGGACTTCGTCGCTTCGTCCGGAACGCTCACTATCCCGTATGGGGGACTCACGGCGAGCTTCCCACTGCGAGTCCTTTCCGACACGCTGCCTGAGGTCGACGAGACGCTGCGGATCGAGATCTCCGCAGCGACGGGGCTCCTACCTGCCGAGCCGCCAATGCGCCTCACGGTTCGCGATGACGACAGCAGCGACCACTGCATCGGCCCGGAGTTGCTAGCGAACGGCGACGCCGAGGAGCCGCTGGTCGGCGGACTGATTTCGGGATGGGCCAGCGAAGGTCTGCCGAGGTGGTTGGCGCCGGTCGGCCTAGCGCATACTGGAACGCACTACTTCGAGCCCTGGGCCTCCGCCTGTCCGAGGGGACTCCACCAGGATGTCGACGTCACTCCTTTCGCGACGGCAATCGACGGTGGAGGGCTGAGATTCGCCCTGAGCGGTTACGTCCGAAGCCTCGCGGGCTCTCCGCTCGACACCACTGAGATCGAGGTCGAGTACCGCGACGGCTCGAATAGCGTGCTGCTCGGCAGGGTAACGACCGGCGTCGTCGCAAGCATCGATGTTTGGTCGCGACTGGCGGCTCTGCTGCAGCCGCCGACGGGCACCCGTATCTTGCGTGTGCGTCTGATCGCGAGCGGAGCAAGCTGCAACTCGCGCGCGATGCTCGGTCAGTTCGACTCGCTGTCGCTCGCGCCGTACGACTTTCCGTCGCTGGCGGTGGCGGACGCCTCTACGGTCGAGGGCACCGTCGGGGGCTCGACGCTGACCTTCCCGGTCGAGCTCGCTTGCGTCGGCGGATCTCCTGTTTCCGTGCACGTCGCGACAGAGAGCGGCAGCGCGACGGCATCAGCCGACTTCACCGCAGTCGAGCAGGATCTCGTTTTCGAGCCAGGCGAGACGCAGGCAATGGTCGCCATCGCCGTCCAGGGCGATGCGCTCGACGAGGGCGACGAGATGTTCACGCTGCAGCTCTCGTCGGCTGCCGGGGCCTTCGTTCGCCGCGCGGCCGCGGTGGGCACGATCCAGGACGACGACACAGCGACGCTCACGGTCGGCGATCAGACAGTCGTCGAAGGCAGCGGAGGGACGACGACGGCTGCGGTTCCGATCACGCTCTCGACGCCGAGCGCGCAGACGGTGACGGTAGTGGCGACTACCGCTCCGGGGACCGCAAGCGCGCCGGCGGACTACGCGACATCGAGCTCGACGTTTACCTTCGCCGTCGGCGAGACGCTCAAGGTCCTTCCGGTCGCGATCGCTCCCGATGTGATCGACGAGCACGACGAGTACTTCTACGCGCGGCTGTCAAGCCCGAACGGCGCGGAGATCGCCGACGGCGAGGCGACGATCACGGTTGACGACGACGATGAAAACCATCTGACGATCGCCGATGTGACACTGGTGGAAGGGACCGATTCGCCGGTGCAGATGACCTTCATCGTGCAGCTCTCCTCGCCCGCTCTCGAAGCGATTGAGGTGCACTTCCATACCGAAGAGATGACAGCTACGGCTGGCACCGACTTCCAGACGAGCGTCGGCACAGTCACGATCCCCCCGGGTGCTGCGAGCGCGCCGGTCACGGTCGACCTCGTCGCCGACTCGGAGGTCGAGCCGCCGGAGAGTTTCCGGCTGGTGGTCACCCAGGCAGCCGAAGCGCTTCTCGACGATCCGGAGGGTGTCGGAACACTCCTCGACGACGACCTGACGGTTTCGATTGGCGATCTCGCGCTGACGGAGGAGAACTCTGGTGTACTGCCGTGGGTCTTCCCGGTGATCCTCAACGCCCCGGCGCCGATCGCGGTATCTCTCAGCTTTGAAACGGAGGAGCTCCCGAGCGGATCTCCCGGTCGCGCCCTCGCGCCGGGCGATTTTACCGCGACTTCCGGGACGCTCAGCTTCGAGCCCGGGGAAACGCAGGGGGCGATCGTGGTGGACGTTCGGGGAGACCTTGTCGACGAACCGCTCGAGCGGTTCCTCGTTCGCCTTTCTCTGCCAGTCAACGTGCGGGTCGTAGATGGCGAGGCCGAGGGCGCGATCAGCGACAACGAGCCACCGACGATGCCTGGCTTCTCCGCGCCGATTCCGCCGGGAAAGCTCTTCGACGGCGGAGTTCCGCTCGACATCCAAGCTTCGGCGTCAGACGCTGCTGGAATCGCCAATGTCACCTTCGAGCTCGACGGCGTGCCGTTCGTCGATACGCAGTCGCCCTACGAGTGGTCGACCACGACCCCTCTTCCGTCTCTGCTGACGACCTACACGATCCGGGCGACGGCGCTCGATGGTCTCGGCAATTCGAAGACGATCCAGACGACGATCCGCGTGCGAGCGGCGCAGATTGCACCCACCCTTCATCCGGACCTGGTCGCGGTCGACTACGACTTCTTCGGTCTCTCCGTGATCGGTCTGCCCGGCGCCGTGACCGACCCGACCGACCCGCCGCTTACGGTGGAAGTGGTAAACCGCAGATCCACCGATTTCCGGAGCGTCCGCACGGAGAGCGATGGCAGCTTTTCGTTGCTGCTGGAAGGTCTCGACGGAGACAGTTTCGACCTCGTGGCCTTCGATCAGACCGGCCTGCAGAGCGAGACGTTGACTCTGGGTCCGCTGGCTGGCGACGAGGGCAGAGTCGCCGACCTCGACTTCGGAGCCAATCTCGTGGCGGCGCGAGGGGCGATCATCGCTGTCTGCCGATGTTCTTACGACGACGGTTTGAATCAATACCTGGGCGCTTCGCCAGCCCGGGGGAACGTGGGAGCTGGCGCCGGGGGAGGGAATTCACCTGGGATCGTCACCTTCTCCGAGTCGGGTGCGATCGACCTCAGGCTTTTCGACGTAAGTTCGCCGCTCACGCCGACTCTGCAGGGTCAGCTGCAGGTCGGTTTGGACCAGGGCTGGCAAGATCCATGTTCTCCGGGCGCCCAGGCCTGTTCGGTCACTTGCGGCGAGGCAACCGGCTACCAGCCTTGTTACTGGGAGTGCATCAACTCCTGCCCAAGTGGCGACACCGCCTGCTACGAAGCCTGCGCTCCGAGCTGCGGCGGAGCTGTCTATGACGCCTGCAACAGCCATTGCGAGGCGGGCGCTGCCCTATGCGGACCTTTCGACGCTTGCGCATCGGCAGCGGCGGCGTGCGCGGACTCCTGCAACGCTGCGGGCGGCGGATCCGCCTGCGTCAGCGCCTGTGGAGCGTTTGCGAACGAATGTGCGGCGTCGCCGTCGGCGCCAGGCTGCCTCACGGGTCCGGCGGCCTGCAGTGACTTCTGCTATGCCCTCGTCGATGTCGAGCCGTGCTACTCGGACTGCGCCGCTGCCTGCGGGCCAGAGGACAACGCCTGCTACAACAGCTGCTACGCAGGTTGCGGAGGCGCTCGGATCGACAGCTGTTTGAATCCGTGCGAAGCAGGATGGGACGCAAGCCAGTCGGACCTGTGCGCGGCGGACGTCATCTGCGGCGATGCCGCGGTGGCCTGCGCTTCGGCCTGCCAGGCTGCAGGCGGCGATCCGGACTGCACGACCGCTTGTTCTCTCTTCGCCGATGCCTGCGCTACCGGGTCGCCGACGCCGCCGCACTTCTACCGGTACCCCTTTACCGGCTTCGACTTCGCCGACGGCACGGCGGCGATGACCCAGGGTCCCGTCCTGCGGATCGTCGATCTGCGCAATCCGGCGAGTCCGGTTCTCGTGGACGCACATCAGAGCCTGAAGCTGCTTCCCGGCACGCCGCCGGCCGGCGACGAGCTGGCGGGAGTCCGACTCGAGGGAGGCTACGCCTACGCGCTGGAGCGCCTGGCGCCGAACCGCTTCTTCGCCGTCGACGTTCACGATCCTGCCCACCCGCGACTCCTCGCGACGACCAGCCTGAACCTGGGCACGGTCGACGACTTCCAGATCCAAGCGGGCACTCTCCATGTCACCGCACGATCGGGTGCGAGTCTCTCTTACCGCAAGTATGCACTCGGCGAGCCGGGGGAACTGTTCGCCACCACCAACTCTGGAGCGGCGACCTTCGCCGCATCGACGTTCTCGAGTCTTGCGGTCATCGACGATCTCGCTACCTTCCTGCGTTCCGCTTCGAATCCAGGAACACAGCTCATGTCTTTCCACGGCGAAGCGGCCCCGGGAAGCTACCTGGAGTCGACGATCCTCTCTAACTCCACCTGCGGCCAGGGTTCCACATCAGAGGTCGGCGATCTCTTCGCCATCGACTGCGGGGCGGGCGAGATCGCGACCGGGTCGCTCGACACCTCCCTCGCCAGCCATGGCTTCACGCTGGATCGCTGGCGCTCCGGTTCGACCCCATTGGGCTACGGCGAGGTTCCACGGCTCCTCGTTGCCGCCGGTCGCCTGTGGACTTTCCCGAGGGCTCGCGGCTACGCGAGCTCGGCGCTCTGGCCATGGCTGGAGGAGTCCCTGCTGACGGTGGAGCTGACGCCGAGCGGGGCGACGGTCATGGGCGCTCCGGGGAGTGCGGCGGGAGCGACGCTTGTCCGGGCGTGGCTCGAAAGTGGCGGTGTGTTCGACGTGCCGGTGGCGACGGACGGTTCTTTCACGCTCGCGCTGTCCGGCGAGCTTCGCGGGGAGAAGGTCACGCTGCAGGCGGTCTTCGAGATCGATGCCACCGGCAACAAGGTCCGGTTGCGACTCCCGCTCGGCAATCCGGGCGGCTCGCTCGACTTGTCGGCGAGCGGTG
Source organism: Thermoanaerobaculia bacterium (assembly GCA_017998715.1). Lineage (GTDB taxonomy): Bacteria > Acidobacteriota > Thermoanaerobaculia > Multivoradales > JAGPDF01 > JAGPDF01. Next base: position 11,188 of record JAGOCP010000038.1, read on the forward strand.
GGGCGCGGAACGTCGCGCGCGAAGGCGAGCTCCTGGCCGTCTTGCCGCTGGGTATCGATGACGCTGGCTCAGCCCACGTCCAAATCGCCTCGACCGCGCCGACTCTCTCCGTGCTCGCCGAGGTCGCCGTCGAGGGGCCGGTGAGCGACGCGGTGCTACTGGACGGGGTTCTCTACGTCGGCGGCGCGCGGCTCGCGGTTTTCGATCTCGCCGACCCGGCAAGTCCGCTCGCACAGGCGGAGGTCGATCTATTCTCCGGCGCGCCGGTCGAAGCGCTCGTCCTCGAAGCCGGCCGGCTCTGGGCGCTGGGGGCCGAAGGTGGAAGCCAACGCCTGTTGGCGATCGACCTCGCAAGTCCTCTTGCCCCCGTCCCTGTCCCAGGGGAGTCCTTGCTCGTCGCGGACGTGGTCCAATCTCGCCTCTTCGCCCGCGGCGGGGATCTCTACCGCCTGGGTATCGGACGCGTCGAGCGCTACGACCTGCCGCCGGGCGCCCCGCCGGTCCTGAGTGCTTCCGCCACGCCCGCCGGCGTGACGATGACCGATCTCGAGGGTTCTGAAGGTCGTCTCTTCGTTGCTGCGCGCGGGCAAGGGGTGCGGGAGCTTCTTGAGGGTGGAGGAGTGTTCACGCTGGGTCCGGCGCCGTCACCGGCACACCCCGTGGCCGGACTCTTCGCGCTGACGGAATCTGGCGGCGAGCACCTCTGGCGCGCGGCGGGTCTGAGCGGTGCGGCCGAGATCGGAACGACGAAGAGCGTTTCGACCAGCTGTCTTCTCCGCGATGTCGCGGTTGTGGCTTCGGATCCCACCGAGCTGTTGCTCTTGACCAGCTGCGGGCTCGAGAGGGAGGTTCTGCCGTGAGGATCGATCGCCTTCGCACGATCGGCATCGCGACCTCCACGCGATCGCTGCGAATGCGGCTCGAGAGGGCAATGGCCCTCCTCGTCCTTCTCGGGTGTGTCGCGGCATCGGCCGCCATCCCTGCCGATCAGCCCGGCTCGGTGCTCTTTTCTGGCGACTTCGAGTCTGGCACGGTCTGCGCGTGGAGCGCCGCGGTGGGTTGGGCCGGCCCACCTTGCGTTGCTCTGCAGATCGTCATCACCGAGGGCGGAGTTCCGCTCGTCGATGGCGCGCTGTTCAACTGCGACGTGGTGCCGGTCCTGGATACGTCCGGCGGCACCGAGCCGATTGCCCTCGACGCCACCCTCGATGGAGCTCCGTTCACCTCCGGCTCGACGGTGGCCGGCGATGCGCTCCATCTGCTCGAGGTCAGCGCTGAAGACGCCGACGGATTCCTCGCTCATCGCACGGTGCATTTCACGATCGATACCGTGGGGCCGGTCTTCCTGTCGGTCGCGCCGCCGGAAGGGTTCGTCACTGGGGCGTCGTCGGTGACCCTGTCGGGGGAGGTTTCCGGCGCGACGGCCCTGACCGTGAACGGCGCTTCCGTCGGGCTCATCAACGGCCTCTTCACCTCCGCCCCGCTGCCGCTCGCGGAAGGACCCCAGTCTTTCCTCCTGGTCGCAACGGACCTGGCTGGAAACTCCTCTTCGCTCGCGCGTCAGATCGTGCGCGACTCGCTCTCGCCCGGGGTCACGATCTCGATGCCGGCTCCAGGTGTCGTGGGAAGCTCGCCGGTCGCCGTCGCGGGTACCGCCACGGACCCACACCTCGCTCAAGTGCTCGTCAACGGCCAGACGGCATCGGTCGCCGGAGCCTCCTTCAGTCTGAGTGGTCTCGTTCTCGTCGAAGGGGCGAACGAGATCGTCGCCGAGGCTTTCGACGCGGTCGGCAATCCACCCGGAACCGCGAGCATTTCGGTGACGCTCGACACTCAGGAGCCAGTCCTCTCCTTCCGCGAGAGCGGATTGCCTTTGGCCGAGGGCGCTCAGTTCAATCGAACGGTGTCGCCGGTCGTCGTCGCGACCGACGCGACCCAGGTCGCTCTGAGCTCGACGCTCAATGGCGTGCCGTTCGCATCGGGGACTCCTGTCGCTGACGAGGGTACCTACACGCTGGAGGCTACGGCGCTCGACGAAGGTGGCCACTCCGCCCACCTCGCGACGAACTTCGTCATCGACAAGACGGCGCCGACTTTCGTCACCGTGCTTCCCCCCGACAACTCTCTGATACCGGCTCCTTCGGTCGCCCTGTCCGGCGAGGTTGCGGGTGGGACGTCGGTGACGGTCGACGGTCTGGCCTGTACCCTTTCGGTCGGTGCGTTCGCCTGTCCGTCTTTCTCGCTGACCGACGGCGAACGGACCTTTCTGCTGCGGGCGCGCGATGCCGCGGGAAACGAGACGCCGCGAGTGCACCGTATCCGCCGCGATGGAACTGGACCCGCGGTCGTCATCACGACCCCGACCGAGGGGGCCTACTTGGCTCTCTCGGAGATTGCGGTCTCCGGCACAGCTGTCGATCCGAACCTCGCCGAGGTGCGTGTCAACGGCGTGTTGGCGAATCTCGTCGGGGACGCATGGAGCGCCGGTCCGCTCGCCTTTGCCGAAGGCGCCGCAGCAATTCAGGTGACGGCTCGCGATACGGTCGACAACGCGACGGTCGTCACTCGTCTGGTCACGATCGACACTCTCGCGCCAGATCTCGAACTGCTCGAGTCGGGGGCTCCGCTCGCCCCTGACGCGCTCTTCAATCGGACGGTGACGCCGGTCATCGCGGTTGCAGACGCCTCGCCATGGACGCTGGTCGCGACGCTGGACGGTGCACTCTTCGCCTCGGCCACACCGGTCGCGAGCGAGGGGATACACCTCCTCGAGGCGACGGCGACGGATGCTGCCGGGAACGCGGTCACGCGGCAGGTGAGCTTTCGCATCGACGCCAGCCCGCCGGCGCTGATTGCGATTTCTCCCGCTGACGGTTTCGTCACGGCAGCGGCCGAGATTCACCTCCAAGGGCAGGTTCTCGGCGCCGACGCACTGACGATCGATGGCGCCCCCGTGCCGCTCCTCGGCGACCAGTTCGTCTCCGGTCCTTATCCCCTGGCGGAAGGTGAGCTCACCTTCGCGATCGTGGCGCGCGACGCTGCGGGAAATGAGCTCAGCCGGACACATCGAGTGCTCCGCGATGTCACGGCGCCTACGGTGGCGATCCTGCAGCCTTCCGCGGCCGCTCTCGTCGGAGTGAGCGCCGTGCAGGTCACCGGCCAGGCCACGGATCCGCACCTCGTGTCGGTCGCGGTCAATGGCGTGACGGCTTCGATCTCCGGCCCGGGGGGCTCGGGTATGCGTACCTGGGTGGCGCCACAGGTGCCGCTCATCGAAGGCGAGACGACGCTGATTGCGGTCGCGGAAGACCGCGCCGGGAACTCGTCTTCTGCGAGCCGAGTGGCGGTGCGGGATTCGCAGGCTCCGACGATCACGATCACCGACCCAGCGGCGGGAAGCGTGGTGCCCGAAGCGGCGGTGGTCGTTTCCGGCGCGGTGGACGACCCGAACCTGGATCGCGTCACCGTGCAAGGGATCACCGCTTCCGTAGAAGGCGGGAACTTCTCGGCATCCGTCGCGCTCGTAGAGGGCGACAACACGCTCCTTGTGCGGGCGACGGATCGGCTCGGCCACGCGGCAGAGGCGACCCGCCTCGTGCGTCGCGACTCCACCGCGCCAGGACTCGAGATCGTTTCTCCGGTCGAGGGTGGCCGTATCGCCGCCACGAGCGTCGCGGTCTCGGGGGCGATCCAGGAGTCCGACGCGTTGACGCTGACGGTCAATGGCGTCGTCGCGACGATCGCCGGCACCAGCTTCTCGGTTGCCGCCGTGCCGCTCGTCGAAGGGGACAATCGCCTGATCGCCAGGGCACGGGACGTCAACGGCAATGAAGGCGTGCGGACGAGGATGGTCGTGCGCGACACGATCGCCCCGACGGTTCTCGGCACCGTGCCGCCTGCTGGAGCGCTCGGCATCGATCTGACGACCGTCTTCTCGGTTGAACTTTCGGAAGAGCCTGGGCCAGCGAGCGTCAACGCTCTGCACCTGGAGACCGACGAAGGTCTGATGTTGCCCGCGGCTGTGGAGATCTTCGGAACCAGGCTGCGGCTGACTCCAGCGGCGCCGCTGCCGTCTTCCGGACTCGTACGGCTTCTCCTCGAGCCTGGCATCGTCGATCTCGCGGGCAATCCGCTTGCGGCGGGCGCTACCTTCGAATTCTCCACCACGGACGCGGTCGCGCCAGCGGCTCCGACGATTCCATCGACGCCAGCGCGATTCCTCTGCGTCGATGAGATCCTGCTCGCCGGCTTCGCGGAGGCAGGGCACTGGGTGGAGGCGGCAGGCGGCGCCGGCGCGGCTCGCGTTCGCGCCGCGACGGACGGTGCATTCAGCATGGCCGTGCCGCTCATCCCCGGCGCCGTCAACCGCCTCACGGTGACTAGCCTCGACGACGCGGGCAACAGGTCGCTGGCCACCGAGATCGAGGTCGTGCACGACTGCAGCGCGCCGGTGGTCGAGGGCGTCGAGGCGACCCCTGCCGGCTTCTCGATCCAGTTCAGCGAAGCGATCGATCCAGCCAGCTTCGCAGGCTCGATTCTCGTCTCGGGAGCGGCTGGTGCGATCGACGGCAGCCTGTTGCTGGAAGACGATCTCGCCCTCTATACCGCGGCGGGAGCGCTCCCCGAGGGGGCTATCCGGGTCGAGGTGCTTCGCCAGCCGCGAGATCTCGCGGGAAACCTCCTGGCCTATTCATGGGTCTCGGTCTTCGGCGGCGAAGCGGCGGAGAGTTTCTTCGTAGCCACAGTGATCGACGACGCTGTGGGGCGCCCGCTCGCCGGCGCGAAGGCCCGGGTGCTCACCACCAATGGTGCGCCTGCGAGCGGCCCGGCTCTCGAGTCGACGAGCGCAAGCGACGGCGCGCTCTCCGTACCGGTGGCCGTAGGCACGCATCTCGTAGCCTTCGAACGCCCCGGTTTCGTCCCCGTTTTTCGCTTCGTGACGACAGAAGCGCAGCAGGGCGCGGATATCATCGATCCACGACTGACACCCATCTCTTCAGCGGTGACAGTGGGCCCCGATGGCGGGCAGCTCGCGACGGAGCCGTCGCTTTGGGGTGCGGCGGCGCATCTGGTGATTCCAGCGGGGGCGCTTGCCGATCCTGCTGAGATTTCTCTGACGAGTCTCTCGGAACAGGGACTACCGCGCCTCCTGCCGTTCGGCTGGTCGCCGCGCGCCGCGGTCTGGATCGGACCGGAAGCAGCGGTACTGCTTCTGCCAGCGGTGCTCGCCTTGCCGATCGACGTCGCACCCGGCTCGACAATCGCCTGGGTTCATCTGGATCCAGAGACGCGGTCCTGGAGAGTCGAAGGAGTAACTACGCTCGGGGTCGCCGAACTCGAGCTCCCGGTCGCTTCCCCAGGAGCTTGGGCGGTCGTCGAAGCCGATCCGCCCCCCTTCGCGGTGCCGGCGGCCGTCGTCGGTGAGCCGTTGGGCTCGCTTCCAGTTCCGCCCAGCGAATCGATTCTCACGGCAACCCTGAGCTTTGAACCTGAAACCGTTCTGCCAGGCCAGAGGAGCTTGGCGACGGTCGTGTACACGTCCTCCGAAGCCTCGGCCTCGGGTGCGACGGTCACCCTGTCGATCGCCGAAGAGCTGCAGTTGTTCGACGGCTCGACGCGCACGTCTCCCTCCTTCCGCTCCGATCTCGTCGTCTACCGCAGTACGGAGGGGGCGCGCTCGCAGTTTTTCCTGGGCGCCTCCGAGGCGGCGCGTCGGTTGCCGATCGAGCTCGGCGAAGAGAACGTCACGGTCTTGCCCTATGGCGGCGAGAGCGTACGCGGCAACGTGCTCGGCCCGCAGGGTGGTTCGGTGCTCGACCCATCCGGTGATCGCGTCGACGTCCCCGCCGGAGCCCTCGTCCGCCCAACGCCGGTGCAGCTCGAGTCAGCTGCTTTGGCAGCGCTGCCGCTGCCTGTGCCGCCAGGCTTCGCCTGGGCAGGTGCGCTGCAGGTCGATTTCTCCGGCGAGACGCTTCTTGCACCGGCCAACCTCTTCCTCGCGCTTTCCGAGCCGCCAGCGCCCGGAGAAGGCGGCATCCTCTTCGGCGTCGACTCGCTCGACGGCGGCGAGGACAGGTGGCGGCCGCTCGCGACGATTGCGCCATCGAGTTCGGGCTGGCAGAGCGATGCGATCCTGTCGGCCGACCTGGCCTGGCCAGGAGTGACTCGCGGGGGCCTGTACCTCTTCGCGCGAGCGCTGAATCCGTTCGGCCTCCTCCGCGGAACTGTGTTCGACGTCGGCGGCGGGACCCTAGCGAGCGCTCTCGTCATCGCGGAAGCGGTGGACTGGATCCAGCTCTCCGGCACCGACGGACGGTACGTCTTTCCGGCTTGGGTCGGTCCAATCGCGCTTACTGCGACCAAGACTTCGACCGGCGACCAGGGCAGCGGCGCTGCCGTGGTCGTCGCCGACGAGCGCGTCGATCTCGATCTCCTGCTCGCTGTCGTCCGCCCGTCGGTCGTTTCGACGACGCCGGCCTCCGGCGCTGGCGGTATTCCGGTCGGAATCGAGCCGGTTGTGCAGTTCAGCGAGCCAGTGGAGCGCGCATCGCTCGCCGCTGCGCTGACTCTGCGGCCGGTCGGCGGCCCGCCGCTGGCGTTCGACATTCACCACCTGGGCGCGCAGGTGACGCTTGAGCCCGCAGTTTCGCTCGAACCGGGGACGACTTACGAGCTCGAGATCGGCGAAGGAGTGCGGGATCTCCAGGGCCACGGCATGGCGGCGCCGGTGATGGTGTCGTTCACCACGCAGACCGCCTCGCTGCCATCGACCGTC
>JAGOCP010000281.1 GCA_017998715.1 Thermoanaerobaculia bacterium
TTCCTCATACTTGAACAGCAGAAGGTCGCCGACGACCTTCGCGTCGGCGCGACGTTCCAGCGCGAACACCTGCCCCGTGCCGGCGGCCGCCATGGCCTCCATGCGCGCGAGCCAGGCCTCGGCGTCGGCGAGCGACTGCCAGGCGGCATAGGGCAAGTACCGCGTGACCTCCGGATCGCCGTTGACCTCCAGCAGAGCGGGCAGGTCGGCCACCGCCACCGGCCGCAGCACCAGCCGGGGCGATTCGATTCGCGAGACGGTCGGAAAGGGCATCGCAGGTCGAGGGTCGTGGGCGATTTTCGGGGCACCCGTGGGCGAGCACGGCGATCATAGCCTCCCGAGGAGCCGCCTCAGGAAGCGGGGGCGCAGTCGTTGCGGTCTTGCCAGAGGCCGAAGCTGTTGCCGTCGGGGTCGAAGAAGCGGGCGAAACGGCCGGACGTGCCGATGGGCAAGGGGGCGAGCGCGATGGAACCGCCGTGCGCGACGATCCGGTCGAGCACACTCTCCAACGGCTCGCCTTCGATGCGGATCATCACCGTCAGTCGGTCGACGAGGCCACTGCCATCCGGAAAGAGAATTCCGCCTCCGGGCGCCTCCGTCGTCGGCGGCGGCAGCAGCCGCACATACTCCGGTCCTTCCCAGGGAACCGGCAGCGACGGCCAACCGAACACGGCGCGAAAGAACTCCGCCAGGTCCGCCGGACTCGAGCCGGGAATCTCGAAAAAACTCAGGGTAGCGCGTCGCATCCGTCGGCCCAGAATACTCTCTCAGGGCCCCGGGCCGGGAGGGCTCGATCGTCCGGAGCCCGGCGCGGGAGGAGGCGTATGCTCGCCCCGCAGCCCCCAGACGCTTCCCGAAAGGAGCGTACCGTCATGTGGAACCGCGCCCTCTATGCCGCCCTGCTCCTCGCCGCGACCCCTGCTCTCGCCGGCAACTCGCTGGTGAATCCGGGCTTCGACAACGATCTCTCCGGCTGGGCGTACGTCGGCACGGCCCAGTGGGACTCGAGCGACGCCCTATCCCAGACGAGCTCGGGCTCCGCCGTCGGTACGAACAACGCAACTACCCCCTTCACCTACACCGTGCTGTTGATCGCCCCGTGCGTGCCCGTCATCCCCGGCGCGAGCTACGACGGAAGCATGGACTACCGAATTCCTGCCGGCCAGGGAGTGACCTCTGTGCCCTCGCTGGAGATCGCCTGGTACAGCGGGACGAGCTGCGGCGCTTTGACCTTCCTGAGCGCCAATTCGCTCGTCGACGGCAACACTGCGGATGGAGTCTGGCATCGCGCCGAGTCGACCTACGCGCCCATCGCTCCGGCCAACGCGACCTTCGCCTCCTTCCGCCTCAACCTCTCCAAGCTCGAAGCCGGCGGCACCGCGACCGCCTACTACGACAACCCCGTCTTCAAGCCGGCAGGCACCTGCGGCACGACCCCCGACCGGCTCTGCCTCAACAACGATCGCTTTCAGGTGACCAGCACCTACCTCAACTACGCCGGCCAGAGCGGCGTCGGGAAGGCTCAGGCGATGACCGCCGACACCGGCTACTTCTGGTTCTTCAGCGCGGCAAACGTCGAGGTCGTCATCAAAGTGATCAACGGCTGCGGCTTCAACTCCGCCTACTGGATCTACGCCGGAGGTCTGACCGACGTGGACGTGCAGATCGAAGTGAAGGACACCCGGAGCTCCACCGTGAAGCACTACGGCAATACTCTGGGCACACCCTTCCAGCCGATCGGCGACATCCAGGCGTTCGCAACCTGCCCGTGAAGGCGGCTGCCCTGCTCGCCGATTTCAGCGTTCCCGCGGCGTTCGCCCCGCGCGACCAGCCGGTCGATGCCGCCGGCGCCCGGCGCGGCCGCTTCGCGCCGCAGGAGCTCGCGGACCTCGCCGACCATCTCGCGGCGCACGGCTTCCGGGCCCTTGTGGCGATTCCGCTCGAGCGCCGCCTGGCGGTCTGGGAGGAAACCATCGCCGCCTTCCTCGAGCCCGGTTCGCCCGAACGCACGGCGCTCCTCCCGCGTCTGCTCGTGAGCTCCAGGCTCTCCGCCGAAGGACTCACCGAAGCGCTCGAGATCGTCCTCGGCGGTGCGCTGGGACCGGCGGCGGCGGAGTTGGCGCGCCGCGCCGGAGCGCGGGAGGGCGACGCAGCTCCGGCTCTCGCCGGTGTCGTTCTCGCCGGCAACATTCCGGGCCTCGCCGCGCAGAGCCTCCTGCCGGCGCTCCTTCTCGGCCGGCCGCTGCTCCTCAAGTGCGCCTCCTCCGAGCCCTGGTTTGCACCCGCGCTGATCGCTGCGCTGGTGGCCCGAGAGCCGACGCTCGCCGAGGCCTTCGCAGCGGTCACCTTCGCCGGTGACGACGACGCCGCGCTCACCGCAGCGTTCGGCGAAACCGACCCGCTCCTCGCCTACGGCGGAGCTCAAGCTGTCGCGAGTCTCGCCGAGGCCTTCGGTGAGCGCCTCGTCGCGCACGGCCCGAAGGCGAGCGTGGCCTTCGTCGGCGGCGCGGTCGATCCAGTCGGCACCGCACGCGGCCTGGCGCGCGACATCGCCCTCTTCGATCAGCGCGGCTGCCTCTCGGTGCAGGCGATCTACACCGAAGGCGACCCCGAGGAGCTCGCCGCGGCTCTCGCCTGGGCCCTCCTGCTCGAGAGCGCGCGCCTGCCCCACGGCCCCATCGACGCCGCGACGGCTGCCGCCGTGCAGCAGTTGCGTGCCGAAGCCGACCTGCGGCAAGGCAGGAACAAGGATCTGCAACTCGACCTCGCCGTCGGCACAGTCCTCGTCGAGAGCAAGACCTTCTTCCGCCCGGTGCCCGGCCTGCGAACCGTCCGGGTCCACAGCGTCTCGAGGCTCACCGATGCCCTTCCTGCCCTCGCGCCCTGGAAAGGCAAACTACAGGGAGCGGTGCTCGCCGGACTCACCGCCGACGAGCTGGCGGCGACCCTCCCTTTACTGGGCTTTTCGCGCCTCGCCCGTGCCGGCGAGCTGCAATCGGCCGACGCATCGTGGGCGAACGGTGGCATCGACCCGCTCGACGTCTTGTCGCGAATAAAGTAGCCGGGCCGGCTAGTGCCCGATCCGGGCGAAATCGATGAAGCCGCGCTCGACGTCGGTGCCGATGAGCTTCACCGTCACGCGGTCGCCGACATCGAGCCCCTTCGCCCCCTGATTCACCTTGCCCTCGACCGGTGGCGCGAGGACCCGCACCCAGGTTCCCTTCTCGGAAGCGCCGGTCACGATCCCTTCGAAGGTCTCGCCGATCCGGTTCTCGAGCAGCAGGGCGGCGGCGGACTTGCGCACCTGGCGCTCGATCTTGGTGGCGTCGTCCTCCTGCTCGGTGCAGTGCGCCGCCAGCGACCCGAGCTCGGCGAGCGAATAGGGGCAGGGCTTTCCGGCGAGCGCCGCCTTCAGCAGCCGCTGTGTGATGACGTCCGGGTAGCGGCGATTAGGCGCCGTCGAGTGCGCGTAGTCGCGCACCGCGAGGCCGAAATGCCCGGCGGGCTCGGCGCCGGGCAGGTCGACGGCGTACTCGCCCGAGCCCATGAGCTTGACGATGGTGAGCGAGAGGTCCGGGAAGCGCAGCGGATCGGCCTGCTTGCGTTTGCGCAGGAAAGCCTCGAGCGCGCCGGCGTCGGGGACCGCCGGCAACGCCTCGCCGGCCTCGCGCGCCACGCCGACGATACGGTCCCAGCGCTCCGGCGAGCGCAGGACGCGGCGCAGCGACGGCAACCGGTGCCGATCGAGAAAGCGCGCCGTCACCGCGTTCACCGCGATCATCAGATCTTCGATCAACTGCCGCGCCCGGTTCTTCTGCGGCTGTTCGAGATCGGCGATCTCGTCGCCGACGAAAACCGCGCGCGTCTCGATGGTCTCGAGGTCGAGCGCCCCCTGCTGGTGCCGCACCTCGCGCAACTGCTGCGCTGCGGCGTCCTGCCAGCGCAGGTTCTCCTCGAGACCCGGAACCGCGGCGAGCGCGGAAGGCGGCGGCGCCTCGCCGTCGAGCCAGGCCGAAACGGCGTCGTAGGCGAGCTTGGCGTGATTGCGCACCGTCGCGCGGTAGACCTCGGAGCCGTCGAGGGTGCCGTCACCTGCAACCACCAGCTCGACGACGACCGCCAGGCGATCGGCGCCCTCGACGAGCGAGGTGAGGTCGGTCGACAAGCGCTCCGGCAACATCGGGTAGATCTTCGCCGCGGTGTAGACCGAAGTCGTGTTGACGCCGGCGTGGCGGTCGATCGCCGAGCCGCGCGGCACCAGCGCATCGACATCGGCGATGGCGATCCGCAGCAGCGTGCTGCCGTCGCCGCGGCGCTCGCCGACCGACAGCTGATCGAGGTCGCGCGAGTCGTCGTTGTCGATCGAGCACCACAGCAGGTGCCGCAGGTCGGCGACCTCCGGCGCGCCGGCGGGGGCCACGATCGAGCGCAGCTCGTCGTGCACCGGAGGCGGGAACTCGGGCTCCAGCCCGCGCTCGCGCATCACGCGGTCGGCGATGCGAATCAGGTCTTCACGGGCGTGCTGGCGTCGGGTCATGAGCCGGAGGATACCCGCAACCGGCCACCTGCGCGGCGTTTCCCTCTACATGCGGAAACGCAGCGTCGTCAGCAGCTCGTCGTTCGAGACCTTGTTGCCGTTGGCGAGGGTCATCTCGTTGTCGGCGAACTCGAGGGTCAGATCGACGCCCTCGACGATCCCCATGCGCACGCCGTAGTCGAGCTTGCTCCACTCCCAGCGCACCGATTGCGACGGATACTGCGGCGA
>JAGOCP010000039.1 GCA_017998715.1 Thermoanaerobaculia bacterium
GTCACGGCGGGCCCGCCGAGTGGGCGGAGCTCGACCCAGGTTTCGCCACCTGCGGGCTCGGAAAGCTGCAGTCGCCGATCGACATCCGCGGGGCCAAGGCGGCGGACCTGCCGGCGATTCGCTTCGACTATCGCGCGGGGAAGCCGTCGATCGTCGACAACGGCCACACCGTCCAGGTCAACGTAGCGCCGGGGAGCGCCATCGAGGTCGGGGGCGAGCGTTTCGAGCTGCTCCAGTTCCACTTCCACAAGCCGAGCGAAGAGAGGATCGACGGGCAGGCGCACGACATGGTCGTCCATCTCGTGCACCGCGACACGGCGGGCCATCTCGCCGTCGTCGCCGTGCTGCTCGACCAGGGCAGCGAGAATCCGCTTCTCGCCGCGCTCTGGCAGCGCCTGCCGAAGGCGAAGGACCAGGAGGTGAGCCTGGACCTCGAGCTCGACGCGAGCGCCCTGCTGCCCGCCGATCGCGGCTACTACACCTTTCGAGGCTCTCTCACCACACCGCCGTGCAGCGAGAACGTGCGCTGGTTCGTGCTCAAGCGCGCGACCACTCTCGGCGAGAGCCAGCTCGCGACCTTCGGCAAACTGTACGCGTCGAACGCCCGCCCCGTGCAGCCGCTGCACGACCGCGAAATCCTCGCGACACCTTAGCTGTCTCACCGTCCGCTCTCGCGGCCCGCAGTCGCGACGCCAGCCAGCCTGGTGTTAGCCTCGCCGAAATTCGGCCGACGGAGGGGAGGCAGGCATGGCGGAAAACAAGACGAAGCAGACGGAGGCGAGCGTCGAGAGCTATCTCGCGGCCATCACGGACGAGGCCCGGCAGGCCGACTGCCGCGTGCTCGCCGAGATGATGTCGAAGGCGACGAAATCGCCAGCGAAGATGTGGGGAACCGGCATCGTCGGCTTCGGCAGCTACCACTACAAGTACGAGAGCGGCCACGAAGGCGACTCCTGCATCCTCGGCTTCGCCTCGCGCAAGGGCGACATCAGCATCTACATAGTCGCTTCCTTTCCCGGCAGCGACGCACTCTTCGCCAAGCTTGGCAAACACAAGCGCGGCAAGGCCTGCACCTATGTCAAACGGCTGAGCGACATCGATCCCGAGGTCCTGGAACGGATTCTCGCCGGCTCCGTCGCCGAGCGCCGGCGCGGCCAGAGCTGAGGTCGCAAGTCTACGGCGCGCAACCTTGAACGGCCTGCCAGCGTACGCAGAGGGGTGCTGCATTCTCTCGGCGTCGGCCGCGGAAAGGGTTCCACCATGGACGGACGCAGCCGGTGCGGCCTGCTCTGCGCTCTGCTGGCGTTGCTCGTCGCGCCGGCTCTCCGATCTCAGACTCTGGAGTCGCTCGCCGTGGCCGCGGATTCTCCGCGCTGGGAGCTCCAGGGAGAGGCCAAGGCGATCGACTATCTCGGCCGCAAGTGCCTGTCGCTCGACGGCGGTGCGGCAGTGCTCTCGGACTTCGAGCTGCGCGACGGAGTCATCGACGTGGATGTCGCGACGCCTGCGCCCCGCGGCTTCTTCGGCATCCAGTTCCGCATCGCGGAGAGCGGCGGCGATGCCGAGTGGGTCTATCTCCGGCAGCACAAGTCCGGCCTTTCCGACGCCATGCAGTACACACCCGTGCTGCGCACCGGTCTCAACTGGCAGCTCTACAGCGGACCCGGTTTTACCGGCGCGGTCGAGATTCCCAAGGACGCCTGGTTTCATCTCCGCCTCGTCGTTGCCGGGGCGCAGGCCCGCCTGTTCGTTCACGACATGGAGACGCCGGCGCTGGTGATCGACGACCTGAAGAGCGGCCTCGAGAGGGGCCAGGTGGCACTCGCGGTCCTCACCGGGGCGACCTGCTTCGCGAACTTCACGGTCCGCAGGACGCCCGATGTGGTCTGGGAACGGCATCTGCCGCCGCTGCCTCCAGGAGCGCTCACGCGATGGAGCCTGTCGCCGGCCTTCGACGCTCTCGCGCGCAACCTCGAGCGGCCGCTGTCGCCCGCCGAAGCGGGTGCCATCGCCTGGCAAGAGGTGGACGCGGAGCCGCCCGGTCTCGTCGCCATCAACCGGTATCGCGACAGTCCTCATCCCAGAGTGTCGTTCGCGAACGACTTCTCGAAGCGCCTGGATCCACAGCCGGGGATGAAGGTGGTGTATGCCCGGACTCGCATCGAGTCCGACCGCGACCAGGTGAAGAAGCTCCAGCTCGGCTACAGCGACGACGTCAGTCTGTTCCTCAACGGGAAGATCCTTTTCCGCGGCCGCAGCGCGCAGAACTTCCGCGATCCCCTGTTCCTCGGCATCGTGAGTCCCGAAAACGACGCTGTGTACCTGCCGCTGCGCAAGGGCAGCAACGAGCTGGTCCTCGCGGTGAGCGAGCTCGGCGGCGGCTGGGGGTTCATCGCCCGGCTGACGGATCCTCAGGACTGAGCCTCCGCTGTAACGGTCGACCTGGCGCACCGATGCATGTGCTGGCGGCTGCACCGCGATGGGCGGGTGCCCGCCCGAGGCGCGAGGATCACAGCCCGCCGCCGGAAACCGCGGTTAGACTGCGCGCATCCAAGCCGGAAACGGGGGAGCGATGACCGACGCCAAGTGGGTGGATCTGGGACCGGTGGCAGCGTTGAAGGATCGGCCGGTGCGGGCGCTGACCGTCGAGCGCACGCGCATCGCCCTGACCTACAAGGACGGGAAGTTCGGCGCCATATCGGGGATCTGCAACCATGTCGGCGGGCCGCTGGGCGAGGGGACGCTCGCCGGCGACTACGTCGTCTGCCCTTGGCACGGTTGGAAGTTCCACTGCACGACCGGGCAGGGGGAGCCCGGCTTCGAAGCCGACCAGGTGCCGTCTTATGAAGTGGAGGAGCGCGACGGGCACCTGTTCGTGAACCTCGAGGCGGTCTCGAAACGCGGCCGCCTGCCGCACGAGCCGCATCCGTTGGCCAGGAAGCCCGAACGTGCGCCCGGGCCGATTCGCGTCGTCGGCATCTCGACGACGGTGATGAACAAGGATCTGCCACGCTTCTCGACCTCGGACGAGCTGCTGACCTCGGCGCTCGGGCATTCGGGCGAGAAGCTCGACTGCGAGCACCGGCTGATCAAGCTCAACGATCTGTCGTTCCGCGCCTGCGAGGGCTATTACTCGAAGAGCGCCAAGGCCTGCACCTGGCCGTGCTCGATCACCCAGATGGATCCGGACGACCAGCTCGACCGCGTCTACGAAGCGATCGTGCACTGGGCGGACGTCATTCTGGTGGCGACCCCGATTCGCTGGGGCGCCGCCTCGGCGCTCTACTACAAGATGGTCGAGCGCATGAACTGCATCCAGAACCAGGTCACGCTGCACAACCGCGTGCTGCTCAAGAACAAGGTCGCCGGTTTCATCGTCACCGGCGGGCAGGACAACGTGCAGGCTGTCGCCGGCCAGATGCTCGGCTTCTTCGCCGAGCTCGGCTGCGTCTTTCCGCAGTATCCCTATATTGCGCATTCGCGCGGCTGGGATTCTGAAGACATGGAGAGGAACGTCGCCTCGGTGCGCGATTCGCCCGAGCTGCACGCAGCGGCGCGTGAGTTGGCGGCGCGGGCGGTCGACATGTCGCGTATCCTGACCGCGTCGTCGATCGAGGATCGCACCCTGATGCGCGGCGGACGGAAGGCGTTCGGGCCCGCGCGCATGACCGAGGACTGAGCCCATGGCCAAGAAGGACCCCCGTATCGACGCCTATATCGACAAAGCCGCGCCGTTCGCGCGACCGATCCTCGACCACTTGCGGCAACTCGTGCACCGCGCCGAGCCGGAGATCGAGGAGACGATCAAGTGGGGGATGCCGTTCTTCGAATGCGCCGGCATCGTCTGCCACATGGCGGCGTTCAAGGCGCACTGCGCCTTCGGGCTCTGGCGAGGCGGGCCGACTGCGAAGACCGGCAACGAGGACGACGCGATGGGCCAGTTCGGCAGGATCACGACCGTGGCCGAGCTGCCGAAAGACGCCGAGATCGTGAAGTTGGTCAAGACGATGGTCGCCCGCAACCGGAGCGGCGAGAAGGTCCCGGCGAAGAGCAAGAGCGGCCGCGCGCCGATTCCGATGCCTGCGGAGCTCGGCGCGGCGCTGGCGAAGAACCGCGCTGCCAAGGCCACCTTCGACAACTTCCCGCCGAGCCAGCAGCGCGAGTATCTCGAGTGGATTACCGAGGCCAAGACCGCTGCGACGAGGGACAAGCGGATCGCAACCGCCATCGAGTGGCTCGCCGAAGGCAAGTCGCGGATGTGGAAGTACCGCAAGTAGGCGCCGTTACTCCGGCGCCATCGGATCGGTCCGACTTCGTCACGGCGGCGAAAGCGCCCTGCGCTACAATCCTCGTGCTGCAGTCGTTGGTGCCCGCTGCCTGCCGGAGGTTCCTTGACTCTTCCCAGTGAAACGCCGCTCGCGAGCCTGGCCGAGGCTCAGCCCGAACTGGCCGCCTACCCGCATGCGCGCGAGTCCCTGCCACCGGGGGAGCTCGCGGAAGGGGCCTACGCGGTGCGCTACGCCGCGTCGGTGGAAGAGCTCGACGCCATCCTTCGCCTGCGCTTCGACGTCTTCAATATCGAGCTCCGCGAAGGTCTCGAGGAGTCGTTCGCCACCGGCCGCGACCAGGACGAATTCGACGCCCAATGCCACCATCTGCTCGTCGAGCACCGCCCGAGCGGACGCATCATCGGCACCTACCGCATCCAGACGGCGGCGATGGCGCGCGCCGCCCGGGGCTTCTACACCGGCACCGAGTTCGATCTGTCGCGCTTGCCCGAAGAGATCGTCGTCCAGTCGGTCGAAGTCGGCCGGGCCTGCATCGCCGTCGAGCACCGCCTGAAGCCGGTCCTCTTCCTGCTCTGGAAAGGGCTCGCGCTCTACATGGCGCACAACCAGAAGCGCTTCCTCTTTGGTCCCTGTTCGCTGACGTCGCAGGACCCTTGGGACGGCAAGCGCGTTCTCGACTACCTCGAGCGCAAAGACCTCGTGCGCAAGGACGTCGAAGTCGGCGCCATGCCGGGTTACGAGTGTCGCTGGGAAGGCGAAGATCCGGCGCCGGAAAAAGGCGAGCGGATCGAGTTGCCGCCGCTGTTCGACATCTACCTGCGCTACGCCGGCCGCACCTGTGGGCCACCGGTCATCGATCGCCGCTTCAAGACGATCGACTTCTTCGTGCTGTTCGACGTCGACGCGCTTTCCACGCGGGCGCGGCGCATCTTCTTCGGCTAGAGCCCGCCCGGACCGGCGTACGCCTCGACGCGGAAGGGAATCTCCGCGCCGGCGGTGTAGACGAGGATCTTCACCGTCTCGCCGGCGGCGAACTCGCTCGACCAGCGGATCGCGCCGTCCGCGGCGGTCGTTCCCGCCGCCGCCTCTTTCGAGGTGCCGAGGTAGATGCTGATGCGAGCCGCGCTCTGCGGTGACGAAACGCCGATCGTCATCAGCCCCGCGGTTTCGGAGCGGAACTGGAACGCCATCGGCCGCCCGGCCGCGACTTTGCCCTCGCCGCGCGCGACCGTCGGGCCGGAGCTGCCGGGCGCCGGCGGCGTCACCACGAGCGCCTGCGGCTCCCCGGCCGGCAGCGCAATCTGTGGCGACCCGGACGCGGCTGCGCCGAGCGGCGTGGGCATCACCTGAGCGGCGCCGGCGCCGTCGGTCGCGGCTTCACCGGAGGCGCCGCAGAAGGCAGCCAGGGCGACGGCGAGAGCGAGCGCGCTGCGGGTCGAACGGGTCGCGGGGAACGATCGGGTATCACCTCTCACTGCGGTCATCGCATCACTCCTGGTCGGAAGCGGGTTGGGGAGTCTCGACTCCCGGTGCCGACGGCGGAACCGGCGGCCGGATGGTAGCAAAGCGCCGCCGCCGTTCGCGCAGCAGCCGGTAGAGGTCGCGCAATCCTGTTGGCGTGGCGCCCAGGGCGGCGTTCGCGGCGCCGATCTCGAAGGCGAGTCGCCACTGCTCGAAGAGTGTGCGGTAGGCCGCGAGGAGGCTCGCGCCGGGAGCATAGATGTGCGTCGCCTCCGAGGTGACGCCGTTGAGCTCGAGGATCCTGAGGCCCGTCCCGGCGCGGAATTGCTCGACGGTCGGCACGCGCAGGTCGAAGCGTCCGAAGAAGAAGCCTGCGAATGGCTGCGCGAGGCTCTCGATCGCGGCCTCCAACTCGGGCGTCCGGTGCTCGCGCCCGTCGAGGAAGACCGTCCCCCGGCAGTGGTTGCCGATCTCGACCAGTTGCACGCGCTCGCCGATCGCCGGCACGACGTCGAGGCGATCGAAGTTGACTTCCAGATAGTAGGGGGCCATGCAGACGGCGCGGTCGTCGGCGAGGATGAGCTCCTCGAGGCGCCGCTGGCCATCGCCGACGACCACCGGAAAGCGCTTGGCGGTGATGGAGAAGATCCGGCCGCGCTCGTCGCCCGGGCGGCGGATATAGAAGACGCCGAACTCCTCGCCGCCGACGTACTCCTGCACGATGAGCCGGCCTTCGGCCTCGGCTGCGTACTGCGCGAGCTCGCTTGGCGAGCGCACGACGGCGACGCCGCGGCCGCGCTCGCCGACATCCGGCTTGAAGACCAGCGGCAGCGCCAGCTCGGCCGCATCGAGCGCGGCGAAGATGGCAGCGGGACGCTCGCCGGCTTCGGCCGGCAGGTCGACGGCGACGAAACGGGCGACCGGCGCCCCGGCCAGGCTGGCGAGAATGCCGCTCTTCGATTCCTCGACGAAGCCGCCGGTGGGGATGCCGGGGTTGGCGGCGGTGAAGATCGTGAGGTGGCGATGGCGGATGCCCTGCCAGAGGCCGTGCAGCGCGACCGGAAACTGGAACAACCAGGACGGCCAGAACTCCCACCGGGTCAGCCGCCGCCAGCGCGACAGGAGCAGCCGGCGCCCGCGCCAGGAGAAGAGCGGGACGATGATGCGGACGAAGACGAAGGTCACGACCAGGGTGACCAGGACGGCCGGGAGGGCGACCCGCTCGTAGGAGCGGAAGTGCGCCAGCACCGCGCCGCCGGTCCAGGCGGAGAGGCCGACGAGGAGCGGCGTCCAGACGACGCCGGCGAGAAGCAGCGCGGCGGCGACGCGGAGGAACGGGGCGCGCAGAATGCCGGCGGCGAGGAAGAGCGGCAGCCGGCTGCCGGGCACGAAGCGCGAGGCGAGGACGACCTTGGCCCCCTGGGTGGTGAACCAGCGCTCGCTGCGCTCGACGGTGCGCGGCGAGAGCCACCAGCGGAGCGGCGCGCGCTCGAGGACCCTGCGGCCGAGGAGGCGTCCGGCGAGAACGAGCAGGAGGTCGCCGACGAAGATGCCGACGAGGCAGGCGAGCACCGCGGCGGTGAACGAGATCTTGCCGTGTGAGGCGAGCAGGCCGGCGGCGACGCAGGTCAGGTCCTCGCTGATCAGCGTCGCCGCGGCGAGCAGCAGGCAGAGGAGGAACTGCTGGCCAGGCGAAAGCGGTCCGTGCCCGTCGACCGGCGCCCCCGGATCGAGGCGATTCAGGGTGCCGAGGAACTGGCCTTCCCAATCGGTCGCCGGGCGCTGGGCGGTCGGCGGCGGATCGGGCGCGAGCGCCTGCGCAGGGCCCGCAGCGACGAGAACGAGAGCCAAGCCGGCCAGCAAGGCAGCACGGGATCCGCGGATGGCCCTACGGAGAAATGTCCCCGGGTTCGCGCGGCCGACGGCGGCTACGGGCATGTCGTTCGAAGCCGGATCAGCGGCTCGCCGAAGAGGCGACGAGCGCCAGCGTCGAGCGTTGGGGATCGCCCGCCGCGCAGGGCGAGCCGGCGAAGTAGGCGAGCTCCACAGCCGCCGGAGAGCGCAGCAGCTCGAGGTGGCTCACGGTCGCGGCGTCGTCGCGGTGCATGCAGACCGAGACGGCCGATCGCGAAGGAATGTGGCTGCGATGGAAGCGGCGAAGCTCCGCGATACCGTGCACGGCGCGATCGCGACTGCGGGCCGTCCAGAGCTCGCTGCGCACGCGGGTGACCTCGTGATCGCCGCGCGAAGAGGAGCAGAGGAGGCCAGCACCGGTGGTGATCGGCTGCATGGCGAGCTGCTGTCCGTCCCAAGCGGCACCGAGTGCGGTCTCTCCCGGCAGGTCGGCGAAGAGACGGAACGGGGCGCACGCAGCGAGCTCCTGCGCGCCGAGCCGCTCGGCCACCTCCGCCAGACTGCTGGCGGCGACGAGCTCCGGGATCAGGCTGCCGCGGCTGCGCCGGCCGGGAGCCGGCGGCTGGCCGTCGACACTGCGATTGAGCAGCGCCAGGACGAGGCCGTGTGCGGAGGCGGCGAACCAGGTGCCGCCGGAGTCGGGGTCGATCGGCGAGAGGTAAGCGACGCTGGTCGCGCTCAGTAGACGAGGCGGCAACCCGACGGCGCGGGTACGGCGTTCATCGCGATTGAAGAGAAGGTGGAACCGATCGCCGGCGGTCAGCCAGGAGACGGTGCACATGGCGCCTGAGCCTGCCAGTACTTGAGCGTGGAGGGCGCGATCCCGAAGTCGTCCGGCACGGCGATCTCGTGGCGCTCGAGCAACACGGCGATCAGGGCGAAGTGATGCACGGTGTGCGAAAGCAGGAACTGGAGCTCCCGGCGCACCGTCGAGTGGCTCCACTGCTCGGCTTCGGGGCCGCCGGACTCGAGCCGGATCTGGATCGGCAGCTCCAGCAGATCCTCTTCGACCAGGACCAGCTCGCCCGAGATTTCGCGCATCCGTGCGCACGCGAACTCGATCTCCATCTCGAGTCGCGGCTCGCGCTCCCTGGCGTCGTAGTCGACCCGGAACCCGGAAAGACCCGAGAGAAAGGCGGAGTAGTGGTCGAGGACGTGCCGCAGGTGCGGTCCGACGGTCTTCGCGTGCCGCTCTCCGGTACGCGCGAACGCCGCCTCCGGCAGGCGCCCGAGGAGCTCGATGGCCTGCTCGAGACAGTGCAGATTGGCGGCAACGACCGGCGAGAGGGAGTCCATGAAAGATCGATGATCTCGTCCCGGGAGCCTGCCGGTCAAGCCCGGGCGCGGGCCTCACAAGAGGCCGGAGGCCGGGTGGTCTATGCTCTCGAGGTTCGATGCGCGCCCGCCACTTCCAGTTTCCCCCTCGCTGGCGCGCCCTGGCGGCACTCGTCGGGTGCCTTGGGCTCGCGCCGGCCGGCGCAGAACCGGCCGCGGCGCAGAGCGCCGGTCCGGTGTCGGCTCCGGCGACCGAGCCGGGGGCGGTCGTCCCGCCGGCGGTCGTCCACCTCAGACTGCGCTCGATTCTCCATCCGGTGGCGAAGCAGTTCCTGGTAGAGGCTCTGGCGGAGGCCGATCGCGACGGCGCGGCGTTGCTGGTGATCGAGCTCGACACGCCGGGGGGCCTGCTCTCTTCGACGCGCGAGATCTCGACCGCGATGCTCGGCGCGGCGACGCCGGTCGCCGTCTACGTCGGTCCCAGCGGCGCCCAGGCGGCCTCGGCCGGCTTCTTTCTCCTCATGGCGGCCGATTTCGCTGCCATGGCTCCGGGTACCAATACCGGCGCCGCGCATCCGGTGGGCGGCCAGGGGGAGACGATCGAAGGCGTCATGGGCGAGAAGGTCGAACAGGATGCAGCGGCGACCATTCGCGCCCTCGCGGGCCGCCACGGCCGCAACATCGCCCTCGCCGAGGAGGCGGTGGTGAAGAGCCGGTCGTTCACCGACCAGGAGGCCCTGGCGCAGGGGTTGATCGACGTCGTCGCGCCGGATCTGCCGCAGCTGCTCCTGGCGCTCGAAGGGCGTTCGACCGGCAAGACCGGCGCCGCCGGTTCGGCGGGCCGGATGCAGCTCGCCGGGGCGCGCGTCGTCGAGGTCGAGATGCCGCGCCTGCAGCGCCTCCTCGCGGCGCTGGTCCACCCCAATATCGCCTACCTGCTGATGAGCATCGGCTTCCTCGGCATCTACTTCGAGCTCGCCCATCCTGGCGCGGTGCTCCCCGGTGTCGTCGGTGCGATCGCGCTCGTTCTGGGCCTCTACGCGCTTTCGGTCTTGCCGGTGAACTTCGCCGGCGTCGGCCTGATCCTGCTGGCGCTGGTCTTTTTCGTCGCCGAGGTCAAGGTGACCTCGTACGGCCTGCTCGCCGTCGGCGGTATCATCGCGCTCGTGCTCGGCTCGCTGCTGCTGTTCCGCGATCTCGATCCGGCGCTGCGCCTGTCGCGCGGCCTCATCGGCGCCACCGCCGTCATGGCGGCGCTGGTGGTCGGCTTTCTCGCCGTCCTTGCCGCGCGAGCGCAGCGCTCTCCTGTTTCGGCAGGGAACGCGGGACTGGTCGGCGAAGTCGGCCAGGCGATCGGCGATCTCGACCCGACAGGCCGGGTGTTCGTGCACGGAGAGATCTGGAACGCCGACGCGGAGGCTCCGGTCCGGTCGGACCAGAGCGTGCGGGTCGTCGGCGTCGAAGGGCTGCGCCTCAGGGTGCGACCCGAGGAAAGGAACACCTAGTGCCTCCACAGTTCGCGGCTTTCCCGATCATTCTGATCGCCGTCGTCTTCGGCATCTCGCTCCTCCGGATGTGGATCAAGGTGCTCAAGGAGTACGAACGCGGCGTCGTCTTCCGGCTCGGCCGCGTGCTCTCCGAGCCCAGGGGCCCGGGCATCTTCTTCCTCTTCTGGCCGCTCGACCGGATGGTGACCATTCCGCTGCGCACCGTCGTCCTCGATGTCCCGCCGCAGGACGTCATCACCCGCGACAACGTCTCGGTGAAGGTCAATGCGGTGCTCTATTTCCGCGTCGTCGATCCGGTCAAAGCGGTCGTCTCGGTGGAGAACTACCTCTACGCCACCAGCCAGCTCGCCCAGACCACGCTGCGCTCGGTGCTCGGCCAGGCCGAGCTCGACGAGCTGCTCTCCGAACGGGACAAGCTCAACGAGCGCCTGCAGGAGATCATCGACCGGCACACCGATCCGTGGGGGATCAAGATCTCGATGGTCGAGGTGAAGCACGTCGACCTGCCGCAGGAGATGCAGCGCGCCATGGCGCGGCAGGCCGAAGCCGAACGCGAGAAGCGCGCCAAGTTCATCCACGCCCAGGGTGAGCTCGACGCCTCGAAGGCGCTCGGCGAGGCGGCGAACTCGATCTCGCAGAATCCGGTGACGTTGCAGCTGCGTTATCTGCAGACCCTCACCGAGATCGCCGCCGAGAACAATTCGACGATCATCTTCCCGTTGCCGATCGAGCTGCTCAAGTCGTTCTTCCCGAACTCGGCCCAGAACAAGTAGATTCAGGAAGCCGGCAGCGAAAGCGGAGGAAGGCGTGGAATCGAGCGAATCACACGAGCCGAGCTACTACGAGGTCGCGCTCACCAACAGACAGGTGCTGATCGCCTTCGTGGTGCTCCTGACGAGCATCGTGGCGGCCTTCCTTTCGGGCGTCTGGATCGGGCGCGGCGGCAGCTCCGTCGCCCGCCTGCCGCCGGCGGTCAACGCCGCTGCAGCCGCTCCGGCCGAGCCGGCGCTCGAACAGCTGACGTTCTTCAACGGCAAGGAGGCCGGCGCGCGCTCGGCTGCGCCGGCGCCCGCCTCGACGACCCAGCCGCCGGCCGCGGTGCCCTCGCGCGACGCAGCCCTGCCCGCGGCAGAGGACCTCGCGGCGGAGGAGCGTGCGACGGAAGCCATGCGCCAGAACCTCGACGCGACGATGGCGGCCAACCGGACGGTGCCGGCGCCGTCGGCCGCGGCCCCGGCCGGAACCCGGGTCACGACGCAGCCCGCTGCGGCGGCCGCGCCGGCGAAGCCTGCACCCTCCCCGGCGAAGCCCGCGGCTGCGCCCGCCAAAGAGGCTGCGGCGAGTCGCCCGGCGGCCACCGGCAAGATCTTCGTCCAGGTCTATTCGTCGAACAACGCCGCGCGCGCCAAGGAGATCGTCGCGCAGCTGCGCAAGGCGGGCTTTGCGGTCGTCGTCGCGGAGACGCCCAAGGGGGGCGGCAAGAATCACCGTGTCCGCGTCGGGCCCTACGCCGAGCGCGCCAAGGCCGACGCCGCCGCCACGAAGCTGCGGCGCGACTTCCGGCTCGAAACCTGGGTGACCGATTCGCCCTAGTGCAGTGAAGGAGGGCGCTCGGAGTCCGTTCGCGGTCACCGTTCTCGTGGCGCTCGCGGGCGGTGCGATGTGGGGCTCCTGCTTCTCGGTTCGGCCATTTCTTCCTTTGTGCCTGGTCGGACTGGTTCCGCTTTTCCTACTCCTGGGTCAGCCGAGGGCCTGGCTCTTGGGCTGGTTGCACGGCATCGCGACGTGGGTGGTGGCGATGTTCTGGCTGCTCGACACGCTGACGACCTACGGCGCGATCGAGGGCTGGCTCGCGGGGCTCCTGCTTCTCGGGCTGGGTGCTTTTCTCGGGCTCTACCATGCGGCGTTCGCGGCATTGGGCAGCCGCCTTTGGCGGCGCGGCAGCCTCGTCGCTCTCGCCGCCCTGCCGGCGCTCTGGGTCCTCCTCGAAGTCCTGCGCGGCGTGGCGTTTTCGGGCTTTCCATGGAATCTCGCGGCCTACGCCTGGACCGATGTGCCGGGGGCGCTTCGCCTTTCGGCCTGGGTGGGGGCCTGGGGGGTGTCGTACCTCGTCGTCTTCGTGAGTCTCGGGATCGCCCGCAGCATCGCGACCCGGCACTGGCAGACCGCTGCCTTCGCCCTGTTGCTGCCGGCGGTCGTGCTGCCGATCGGCGGGCGCTGGGCTGCGGGAGCGATCGCCGATCGCGCGGCGGGGGAGCCCCAGTCGCCGGTTCGCCGCGCGGTCATCGTCCAGCCCGACACTCCGAATCAGGTCTCCTTCGACCGCGAGCGCTTCGAATCCGACTATGCCCGTCTGCTGGCGCTGACCGGCGATGCCTGCCGCCCGGGGACGCTGGTCCTCTGGCCGGAGAGCGCCGCCTGGCCCATGCTCTACGGTCGCGATCCGCGTCTCGAAGCCGACCTCGCCGGTTTCACTGCCCGCGGCTGTTCGGTCCTGCTGAACTCGGCCTCGGAGGAAGGCGAGCGCTACTTCAACTCGGCGTTGCTGCTCTCGCCCGGTCAGCCGCTCGAGCGCTACGACAAACGGCATCTCGTTCCGTTCGGCGAGTACGTGCCGCTCGCCAGCGTTTTTTCCTTCATTTCGAGCCTGGCGCGCAACGCTGGCGACTTCTCTCCGGCGACCGAGCTCCGGCTCCTCGACTGGGAGGGGGAACGGCTCGGTCCGGCGATCTGTTACGAGGTGGTCTTCGCCAGCGAGGTGGCGCAGTTGACGCGCGCCGGCGCGACGGTGCTGGTCAGCATGACCAACGACGCCTGGTACGGCGACACCGCGGCCCCCTGGCAGCATCTGCGCGCCGCCCGCTTCCGCGCGGCGGAGAATCGCCGCTGGCTGCTGCGCGCCGCGATCACCGGCGTTTCCGCCGTCATCGCCCCCGACGGCGCCCTGCGGTTCCACATGGGCGTCGGCGAGCGCGGCCTTCTGCCGGCTCTTTTCCAGGGGCGTACCGACGTCACGCCCTTCGCGCGCGCTCCCTGGGCCGTTCCGGCCCTTTGCCTCGCGCTGGTCGCTCTCGCTTTCGGGCGGCGCCCGCGCTTGATATCCTCGTCGGTCTGATGCTCGCCTCCGAACTGCAGCAGCGCCTCGGCCACCTGAGCGAAGAGCTCGCGACGATCCGGGGGTATCTTTGAAGAAGCCGGGGTCGAAGATCAGCTGAAGGACATCGACCGGCAGATGGAGATGCCGGGCTTCTGGGACAAGCCGACCGAGTCGGCCGGCCTGATGCAGAAGCGCCGGCAGATCGAGCGCAAAGTGGCGAACTTGAAGTCGCTGCGCTCCGACGCCGACGAGATCGCGACCTGGCAAGAGCTCCTTGGCAGCGCCGGCGAGGCCGATCCCGACGCCCTCGCCTTCGTGCAGCGTCTCGAAAAGGAAGTTGCCGAGCTCGACCTGCAGCTCAAACTCTCCGGCCCTGACGACGACAAGAACGCGCTGATGGCGATCAACGCCGGCGCGGGCGGCACCGAGTCGCAGGACTGGGCGTCGATGCTGCTGCGCATGTACGTGCGCTGGGCGGAGAAGCAGGGCTACGCGCTCGAGCTCATGGACCAGCAGGACGGCGAGGAGGCCGGCATCAAGAGCGCGACGTTCGCGGTGCGCGGTGCCAACGCCTTCGGCTATCTCAACGGCGAGAACGGCGTGCACCGGCTGGTGCGGATCAGCCCGTTCGACTCGCAGGCGCGGCGCCACACCTCGTTCGCTTCGGTCTATGTCTACCCCGAGGTCGACGACACGATCGAGATCGAGATCAACGACAAGGACCTGCGCGTCGACACTTTCCGTTCCTCCGGCGCCGGCGGCCAGCACGTCAACAAGACCGACTCGGCGATCCGCATCACCCATCTGCCGACGAACATCGTCGTGCAGTGCCAGAACGAGCGCAGCCAGATCAAGAACCGCGCCCAGGCGATGAAGATGCTGCGCGCGCGGCTCTACGATCTCGAGCTCAAGAAGCGCAAGGCGGAGCAGGACAAGGTCGAAGGCGCCAAGATGGACAACGCCTGGGGCAGCCAGATCCGGAGCTACGTCCTGCAGCCCTACCGCATGGTCAAGGACCACCGCACCGGCGAGACCGTCGGCGACGCCGACGGCGTCCTCGACGGCGCCATCGATCCCTTCCTCGAAGCCTGGCTCAAGGGCCGCATCGCCGCCCCCGGCGAGGCGGACGACTCCCTCTAGGCGCGGGCAGCGGCCACCCGGAGACGCGGCGCTCGCGCCGCGAACCCGATGCTAGGCTCGCCCGGGCCTCGTCATGCATATTCCCGACGGATATCTCAGCCCTTCGACCTGTGCCGCGCTCTACGCCGCGGTGCTTCCATTCTGGGCGGCCTCGCTGCGGAGGGTAAAGGCGCTCCTCGCCACCCGGTTCGTGCCGCTGGTGTCGCTCTTCGCCGCGTTTTCGTTCGTCATCATGATGTTCAACCTGCCGCTCCCCGGCGGGACGACGGGTCACGCGGTGGGCATCGCCATGGCCGCGATCGTGCTCGGTCCGTGGGGAGCGACGGTCGCCATCTCGGTGGCGCTCGCCATCCAGGCGCTGCTCTTTGGCGACGGCGGCATCCTGGCGCTCGGCGCCAACTGCTTCAACATGGCGGTCGCCGGCGTCTGGACGGCGGCAGCGGTCTACCGGCTGATTGCCGGGCGCTCGCCGATCGACGCCCGCCGGCGCGTCGTCGCGGGCGGTCTGGCAGGATACGCCGCGATCAACGTCGCGGCGCTGCTCACCGCGTTCGAGCTCGGCATCCAACCGCTGCTCTTCCACGACGCCAGCGGCGCGGCTCTCTACGCGCCGTATCCGCTCGCCGTCGCGCTGCCGGCGATGATGCTCGGGCACCTGACCTTCGCCGGCCTCGCCGAGGGGCTGCTCACCGCCGGCGTGGTGCGCTACCTGCAGCAGAGCGAACGGTCGCTGCTCGAGTTCGGTGTATCGGGAGGCCGATCGGCGACACGGGTCGCCTTGGCCTCGTCGCGCGGCCTGTGGGTGACGCTCGGAGTCCTGCTGGTGCTCTCGCCGCTCGGGCTTCTCGCCGCCGGCAGCGCCTGGGGGGAGTGGAGCCCAGAGGAGCTCGCCGATCCAGCAGCCCGCGCCGGCATCGCAGCGGCGAGCGGCGGCGTCGCGCTGCCGGCAGTGGCGCCGAGCGGGCTCGTGCGACTCGCTGCCGTCTGGACCGCGCCGCTGCCGGACTACGCGCCCGCCTTCCTGCGCAGCGCCGCCATGGGATATCTGGTGTCGGCGCTGGTCGGCGTCGGTCTCATCGTGCTCACGGCAGTCGCCCTGCAGTTCCTCTTCGACCGCAACCGACGCGGCGGTCCCACCGCTGCGCTGCCGCAGGAATGACCGGCTCGCCGGCGAAGGTGCGCGCGGCGGCCATCGCTTCGCCGGGCTTCCGCCTCGCCGGCCGTTCGCCGATCGAGCGCACGCTCGAAGAGCTCCTGCGCGTCGCCGAGCGCTCCCTCCATGCCGAGGAGACGGCCCGGCGCGGCGGACTCCTGCAGTCGCTCGACGCGCGCGCCAAGTGGGTGGGCTACGCCGGATTCGTCGTCGCCGCGGGGCTGGCGCGGAACTTCGTCGTCCTCGCTGCGCTGTTCTTCGGCGCGGTCGTGGTCGGGCTGCTCTCGCGTCTGCGCCTGCGCGAGCTCGCGCTGCGCGCGTGGCTGCCGGCACTGCTGTTCACCGCCCTCGTCGGCGGGCCGGCACTCTTCCTGGTGCCGGGAGTGCCCATCGCTCCGATACCGGGCTTGCCGCCAACGCTGGGCATCAGTGGCGCCGGGGTACGTTCGGTCGGATTCCTCCTCCTGCGAGTGGAGACCATCGCCACGTTCACGCTGCTGCTCGTCCTCGCGACCCCCTGGGCGCGCCTGCTCGCGGCGCTCCGGGCCCTGCGCGTTCCGGCGACGGTGGTGGTGATTCTCGGCATGACCTACCGCTTCCTCTTCCTGCTGCTGGCGAGCGCGCACGATCTCTTTCTCGCCCGCCGCAGCCGCACCGTCGGCAAGCTCCCTCCGGCCGAGGCGCGAAAGTTGTTCGCGCGCACGACCGGCGTGCTGTTGTCGAAGACTATGGCGACGAGTCAGCAGGTCTATCTGGCGATGGTGTCGCGCGGCTTCACGGGCGACGCGCGTCTGCTCGAGCCGCTGGCGATGCGGCGACGTGACGGAGTCGCCGTCGCCGCGAGCCTCGGTCTGAGCGCCATCGCGATCTGGGCGGGCCGATGAGCGCTGCCGGCCGATCGCGGGGTGGTCCGCTCTTCGAGCTCCGCGAAGTGAGCTTCCGCTACGAGGAGATCGTCGCCATCGACGCCTGCTCGCTGGCGATCGAGCGCGGCACGCGCGTCGCTCTCCTCGGGGCCAACGGCTCCGGCAAGTCGACGCTCCTGCTGCTGCTCGACGCCTTGCAGCCGCCGTCTTCGGGAGCGATCCTGTTCGACGGCGAGGAGCTCACGCCGGCGGCGCTCGCGGACGAGCGCGCGAACCACGATTTTCGCCGCCGGGTCGGCTTCGTCTTCCAGAACCCGGAGGTGCAGCTGTTCAATCCGACGGTGCGCGACGAGATCGCCTTCGGGCCGCTGCAACTCGGCTGGCCGGCGGAGCGGATCCGCGACGAGGTCGAGGGGATGGTCGATCGGATGCAACTGCGCGCCGTCGTCGAGCGTCCGACCTTCCGCCTGTCGATGGGGGAGAAGAAGCGGGTGGCGATCGCCTCCGTGCTGATCCTCGACCCCGAGGTGATCCTCCTCGACGAGCCGACCGCCGGGCTCGATCCGCGCAGCCAGAGCGGCGTCATCGACCTGCTCGAGGAGTGGCAGGGGACGGCCCGCACCGTGGTCGTGGCGACGCACGACCTCGGGGTTCTCGAGGAGATCGCCGACCGCTGCCTGGTCTTCCAGCAGGGCAGGCTGGTCGCCGACCGCCCGCCGGGCGAGATCGTCCGCGACCTCGATCTCCTCACCCGCACCGGCCTCGTCCACAGCCACCGCCACTCGCACGGGCAGGGCCTCCACCACGCCCATCCGCACCTGCATCGCCACGAGCACGGCGAGTCGTAGCGCGGTCTTCGCAGAGGCGGCTGCTCCAGCGGAGTAGGATGAAAGTAGTGGTCGCAGGGCGCAGGCGCCCGGGAGGACGAGAATGACAGGCCGACTCAGTGCACGGATCGTCTGCACGTTCGTTCTCCCCGGGTTCATCGCCGCGGGCGGGGCCCGGGCCGCGGTCATCGCGGTCGACGGCACGACCTGCACTCTCGCCAATGCCATCCTGTCGGCGAACGACGACACCGCGGTCGGCGGTTGCACCGCGGGCGCAGGGAGCGACACGCTGATTCTCGGCGCCGATGTCGTTCTGACGACTGCCGTCACCGCTGAAGTCGAAGGCGGCCCCAGCGGCCTGCCGGCGATCTCGAGTGCGATCTCTATCGCGGCCG
>JAGOCP010000282.1 GCA_017998715.1 Thermoanaerobaculia bacterium
GCCGAGCGCACCGTCGACGGATTATGGAGCGCCATCGGGCGTGGCCTCGACGCCTTCCGCCAAGCCGAGTTCGCCAACTATTTCGCCGCCTGCGGATACGATCCAGAATGATCGGCTATCGCTCTAGTGCACCGATGCAGAACGGGCGCGACTCCGGACGGACCTTTGCCTTCGTCTTGAGCTGAACCCGCAGCATCCCGTCACAGCGCGTCGGTTCGTGCTCTGGGCGGCGGAGGAGATCCGCACCCAGCTGCCCCCCGGCGGTTTGACATGGGCATGGTTGTTCGGTCGGCTGGATCGGCCTCCGGACGGCACATTGGGCCGGGAGCTGACCAGCGAGGGCTTCGAGTGGTGGCGCCGACCCATCCGACGCTCGGACGATGGCGATCGAATGCTGCTCTATTCGCTAATGGCGGAGGGCGGGCTGCCCGACTCGTGCCTGGCCGAGGCGGCGTGATACCGTGACACCGTGCTCGCCGTTCTATCGGAAATAGAGGCGGAAGGTGCTTTGGGTGCCGCCGTCGCCGAGCGGGCGGCGCGCAGGCGGATGGCGGGCCTGCCACAGGCATTCCAGCATGAAGACACGGCCCGGTTGCTCGCCGACCTGGCGCTTGCTCTCGCGCAGGCCCTGGAGCGGCTTCCGGCGGATCTGCCGCCCGAGGCTGCGGAGGCGTGGCTCGACGCCCAAGCGCCGGGCTGGCGCGACAGCCTGCCGTTGCGCCTTTCTCCGACGACCATCGAGGCATTGGTGCGTCCGGCGCTTCGGGCTGCCCGGGGCGAGGCAGGGCGCCCTCCTGGCCCTATTTGCCGGCGCGAGCTTCGACGCCGCCTCGACGGCGCTGGCTGGGTCGCTTGTGCGATCATCGCCGACGGTTCCCACCTTGCGGCGCGCTTCCTCGAAGACGTCGATCCGAACCTCCGCCTCAGGCTGCTTGCCCCGTCGTCGGCCAGCGGACCAGTGCCGAGCTTCCTCGGCGTTCCGGAGGAGGGTGGCTGGAGACTGACACGGATCGGAGGCTCGGCCGAGGCCGTGGCCTATGTGCCGCCCGATCATCGCATTGTCTTAACGGCATACTCCGACGGGCGACCCGTAAGGGAAGCAGTTGTCGACGCGGGGCTGCCGCCGGCGGAGGTCGCCCCGATGGTCTGGCGTCCGACGGACCCGGACGAGGCCAGGCCAACGCGCCTCGAGCCCGTCCCGGGCGTATCTCGAACACGTGGCCCGTACCTGTGGTTGATGACGGCAGCCGACGCGGAGCCCGAGGCCGGCGCGGGACTGACGCTGGGAGCACCGGAGACCGTCCCGGGCGGCCGCCTCTGGCCGGTGGCAGGCGACGGCACCGTCACTGTCGCCGGCCAGACATCGCGGATCGTCACCGGCGCAGACAGCGATGCGCCGCCGCATGTGCTGCACGTCTTCGGCCAGCCCTTGCGAGGATGGAGGTCCGAGGATGGCCGAGCCGTCTTCGTTGGACAGCCGGACCTATTCGGAGGCAGCTCCACAGGCGCCTTGCACCGGCTGCGCAGTGATGTCGCGACTCGGCCGGTCCGCGGCCGGTTCTGCGGCTTTCTCGCCGAATGGCAGATCCGCGGCGAGCTCGCAGCGCGGGTTGCCTACACTGCGCTTCCCTCGGGGATGCGGATCGCCGTGGACGAGGTCGGACCCGGGGCGGTGGAACTGGCTGCCGACGGCCTGCGCCCTGGCTGGCACCTGCGCCTTGGTGCGGGAAACGCCCAGGCTGCCGGACAGGTGACGGCCGACGGCCGCGCGAGCCTGCCGCTTCTTGTCGAAGGCCAGCCGCCGGCGGACCTGAACTTGAGGCTCTCTGATCCCGATGCCGGCGAGGCGATCGAGCTGCGGGCGCCCTGGCCTGCGCGGCGAGGAATGATCGTCGGGCCGGATCACCTCCGCTTGGCACGAGACCGCACGCTGGCGGTCGGAGCGCTCGGCGGCTGGCGCGGCGTTGTGCCGGACCAGCGCCAGGCCACCTTGCAGATGCGTTTTGGCCCTGCCGGACCCCGGATCGGCCTTCCGGTCGGCGGGGAGGTGCGGCTCACAGCGGTCGAGCCGCTCACCCGCACCATGCTCTCACTTGGCAGCTTCGATGACGAGGTGCGCCTCAGGCTCATCGTTGAAGGCCACGAGGGCCATAAGCTGACCTTGCGACGATATGCCGACGACATGCGGTATCTGAGCGGAACCTTTCAGGGTGGCGCAGGGCCCTGGCACTTGCATGTGGTCGCCATCGATCCGCCCGGGGAGGTGCAGGAGCTCGACGACGTGCGTGGTGATCTCCCGCTCGAGTCGTGGCTCGGCGGGACGGACGCGCTATGGCTAGTGCAGGCGCGCGCGCAGGACGGGACCGTTGCGCGCCCCTTTGCCTGGAGCCGGCTCTCCCGGGCGTTATCGACCAGAGACGCCCGCATCGGCGGATACGCAGCGGAAATGCGTGACCTCCTCGCGAACCCCGCCAATGTGGCATGGGAGAGGAGCTGGCGCCTGTTCCAGGCGGCTCGCGACGGCGGCGACGCCGGTGCCCTCGACCAAGTGCAGGCGCTGGCGAAGGTGCCCGCCTTGCCACCGCGCTTCTCTTTCGCGTTGCGGAGACCGAGATCGCGGAGGCACTGGCGCTCGAGGATGCGACCGCGATCTGGTGGCTGGCATCGCCTCTCTCGGCATGGGCCGACGCGATCGCTGCGGAGCACCGCCGACGCCGCGAAGCGCTCCTCTCGGCGGGCTTCGACCTGGCAACGTCGGAGTGCATGTCGGAGGAGGCGATCCAGAACCGGGCAGGTCTGCTTCTCACCCTTCGCCCCGAGCTCCAGGGTCATCTCGGTGCCGGCTTCGCTCGATCGGGGTTAGCTGCTGTGGCGCGTGGTCAGTATCTGCTTGGCGGAATGATGCCCTTGGCGGTGGCGCGGCCGGCGGAGCGCCTTGACAGGCTCAAGCAGGAGGTGGCCCGCCGCGACCCTCCGGTGCCGGAGGGAACGACCGGCCTGCGGTCGCCTCGGAACGGTCGGGCCGGAGGCATGCCTGATCAGTTGCGCGCGCTCCTCGACGCGTCGTTCGTCACGGCGGAGATTGCAGCGCAGTCAGCGCCCGCCGATCTGGCGACGCTCCTGCAACTGATCGCACTGCGGTTGGCGGATCCGATCTGGTTCGATTCGGCTCTCCCGGCCGCAGTCGGCCTGGCTGGCTGGGACAGCATCCGATGAACGACCGCGCTTCCGGATTGGACGAGACCCTCTCCCGGCTCGCCAGGCGCTCGGCATCATCCGTAGTGGCGCGCGGCCGCGCCGCAAGTCCTGGGCTCAACGCCGCCCTGCTCCGAATACTCTCGGTCCGTCCAGGTGCCCCCGGGTCGCTGGTCGCGGAGCCAGTCTTCGAATCCGCCAAGGCGTGGCTCCCGGCGGAGCAGCCGATGGGAGCCCTCGCGGGCGAGCTCCTGCATCCGGATCTGGTTGCCGCCCTCGACGCGGCTGGGGACCTGGGGATACGGCGCGGCCGCCGGCCCTACGCTCATCAGCTCGCCGCCTGGCAGACGACTTTAGGCGAAGGGCGCTCCTGCCTGGTCACGGCTGGCACCGGCGCCGGCAAGACCGAATGCTTCCTGGTCCCCGTCATCGACGATCTCCTACGCCATCCGCGACGCGGCAGCGGCGTCCGTGCGATCCTTGTCTATCCGCTGAACGCCTTGATCGAGAGCCAGCGCGAACGGCTCGCGGCATGGGTCGAGGGTCTGGGCGGGCGGGTCCGCTTCGCGCTCTTCAACGGCGACACGCCCGAGACGGCGCGCCGTGCGGGGGAGCGATCGACTCGTACCGAGCTGAAGTGTCGCAAGGACATCAGGGAGAGACCACCGGAAATCCTCGTCACCAACATAACGATGCTCGAATATCTCCTGCTCCGGCCCGCAGACGCGCCGATCCTGGAAGCGTCGGCCGGCGCCCTGCGCTGGATCGTGCTCGATGAAGCGCACACTTACGCCGGCGCCCAAGCCGCCGAGATGGCGCTCCTGCTGCGCCGGGTGCGAACCGCCTTCGGAGCGGAGGGCCGACACCCAGACAGTCCTCGACGCTGCGGCGCGGGCCGTCGGGCCGGACCATCCGCTCCTGCCGTGGCGCGCGCACCTCTTCCATCGGTCGCTCGGCGGCGTCTGGGCCTGCATCGACCCGGCGTGTCCGGCGCGGGATCAGGAACTTGTCGGGAAAGACGCAGGCTGGGGTTTCGGCGCCATCCATGTCGGACCCCGGAGCGATGCGTCTGCGGCGCTCCCGCCTTCGAGATCGTGCTGTGCGATTCCTGCGGGACGCCGCACCTTTTGGCACGCCAGGTCGCCGGCGCCGAGCCGCGCCTCGAGGCGGTCCCCGCCGGGGAGGGGGACGACTTCGCCCTCGACGCCGAACCCGAGGACGGCGAGGCGGGGGAGGCGGAATCGGGCAGGTCTGGCTCACTCCTGCCCGGGACGCCACCGCGCCCTGGATCACGCTGGAGGATGCCCGCATCTGGGACAACGCCCCGCCTGCCGGCCGCACGTCGGTCCGGCTGGGCATCGTCGACCACGCGGAGGCGCGAGGCTGCTGCGGCGAGGCCGCCGGTGCGATGCTCCGCCCGATGCGCTATGGCCCGGCCTGTGGATCGGCATGGAATGTTGACCCCCTGAGCGGGAGGATCGGCGTCCAAAATTGACCCCCCTTCGCCCGCGGTGGCGCGGACACTGCCCGTCCATGTTGGCGGATGGGCGGGAGGGGGATG
>JAGOCP010000283.1 GCA_017998715.1 Thermoanaerobaculia bacterium
CACCCAACCCACCCAGTACTACGGAACCGGCCGTCGTAAGACCTCGACCGCCCGTGTGTTCATGCGCCCCGGTGCCGGCGGAATGGAAGTCAACGGACGCACTCTTGACGGCTACTTCCCCAACCCGGTGCTGCGGATGGTCGTGCAGCAGCCGCTCGTGCTGACCGAGACGGGGGAGAAGTTCGACATCTTCGTCACCGTCGAAGGCGGCGGCAACGCCGGCCAGGCCGGCGCGATTCGTCACGGGATCAGCCGCGCACTGCTCATTTTCGACATCGCGCTGCGGGATCGTCTGAAGGGCGCGGGCCTTCTGACCCGCGATCCCCGAAAGAAGGAGCGCAAGAAGTACGGCCAGAAGGGCGCTCGTGCGCGCTTCCAGTTCAGCAAGCGTTGATCGCCTGCGCATGATGATGCTCAGCCTGGTTTTCAGACAGATCTAAGGAGAGAGATTCGTGGTCGAAATTTCGATGCAAGAGCTGCTCGAGGCGGGGGTCCACTTCGGCCACCAGACCCGGCGTTGGAACCCGAAGATGAAGCCCTACATCTTCGGCAAGCGCAACGGGATCTACATCATCGATCTGGCCAAGACCTTGAAGCAGTTCCGCGAGGCGGCGGAGTTCGTCTACCGGCTCGGGCAGGAGGGCCGCCGGCTGCTGTTCGTCGGCACCAAGCGCCAGGCCCAGGACGCGGTCGCCGAAGAGGCGCGACGTTGCGGTCAGTACTTCGTGACCCATCGCTGGCTCGGCGGGACGCTCACCAACTTCGTCACCATCCGCCAGTCGGTGGATCGGCTGCTCGAGATCGAGGCGCGGCTCGCCGAGGACGGCGGCGTCACCACCAAGAAGGAGCGCCTGCGCTTCGACCGTGAACGCGAGCGGATGAACCGCAACCTCGAGGGTGTGCGCGAGCTCGAAGCGCTGCCGGACGCCATTTTCGTCGTCGACCCGAAGAAGGAGGCGATCGCCGTCGCCG
This sequence comes from Thermoanaerobaculia bacterium, assembly GCA_017998715.1. GTDB lineage: Bacteria > Acidobacteriota > Thermoanaerobaculia > Multivoradales > JAGPDF01 > JAGPDF01. The sequence goes on from JAGOCP010000283.1 coordinate 973, forward strand.
AGGCCAACAAGCTCGGCATCCCGGTGATCGGCATCGTCGACACGAACTGCGATCCGGAGCTCATCGACTACGTCATTCCGGGCAACGACGACGCCATCCGCACCATCCGGCTGTTTCTTTCGCGCATCGCCGACTCCTACATGGCCGGGGCGAACGCGCTGCAGCAGGAGATGATGGTCGAAGCGAAGGACGCCCCGAATGCCGCCGACGCGCTGTCCGCCAAGGACGGCGACGTGGCGGCTCCGCTGGCCTGATTCGGATTGGACTAGCTCCACCCAACAACGGTCCGGCGGGCGAAAGGCGCACAGCCCGAAAAGGGGTCAGTCGATGGCAGAGGAACCGCCGATCGCCTGACCCTTTTCCTTGCCTGCCGGCGAAGAAAGAGAGACTCGAAATGCAGATCACGGCTCAGATGGTCAAGGAGCTCCGCGAGCGCACCGGCGCGGGGATGATGGACTGCAAGCACGCGCTCACCGAGGCCGGCGGCAACACCGAGCAGGCGGTGGACTGGCTGCGCAAGAAGGGCCTGGCCGCGGCGGCCAAGCGCTCCGGCCGCGTCGCCGCCGAGGGGCTCGTCTCTGCCTACATTCACGCTGGCGGCAAGATCGGCGTGCTGATCGAGGTCAACTGCGAGACCGACTTCGTTGCCCGCACCGAGGAGTTCCAGGAGCTCGTCCGCGACGTCGCCATGCACATTGCCGCGGCCGAGCCGCGCTACGTCGAGCGCGCCGAAGTGACAGCGGAGATCCTCGAGCGCGAGAAGGCGATCTACCGCGAACAGGCGATCGAGTCCGGCAAGCCCGCCAACTTCGTCGACAAGATCGTCGACGGCAAGATGGAGAAGTTCTACGCCGAGGCGGTGCTCCTCGAGCAGCCGTTCGTCAAGGACACCGATACCACGATCGGCCAGCTGATCACCGCCAAAGTGGCCAAGATCGGCGAGAACATCAAGGTCCGCCGTTTCGCCCGCTTCAAGCTCGGCGAGGGCATCGAGAAGGTCGAGAAGGACTTCGCCGCCGAAGTCGCCGGCATGACGCAGAGCTGATCCGGGTCATGGCGGAGATCTCCGGCAGCCGTCCGGCGTACAAGCGGGTCCTGCTCAAGCTCTCCGGTGAAGCCCTCATGGGCACGCAGAGCTTCGGCATCGACGCCGGAGTGGTTTCAGGGATCGCCAACGAGATCGCCGAGGTGCATCGCCTCGGCGTCGAGCTCGCGATCGTGATCGGCGGCGGCAACATCATCCGCGGTGTGGCGGCGAGCCAGCAGGGGATCGACCGGGTGACCGGCGACAACATGGGCATGCTCGCCACGGTCATCAACGCCCTGGCGTTGCAGGACGCGCTCGAGAAGCGCAACGTCCCGACCCGGGTGCAGACCGCGATCGAGATCCGGGCGGTAGCCGAGCCGTTCATCCGGCGGCGGGCGATGCGGCATCTCGAAAAAGGCCGCGCGGTGATTTTCGCCGGCGGGACCGGAAATCCGTTCTTCACCACCGACTCGGCGGCGGCCCTGCGAGCCAACGAGATCCACGCCGAGATTCTGCTCAAGGCGACGCGGGTGGACGGTGTCTACACCGCCGATCCGCGGCAGGATCCTCAGGCGAAGCTCCTCTCCGAGGTGACCTATCAGCAGGTCCTGGAACGGGACCTGCGGTTCATGGACGCCGCGGCTATCAGTCTCTGCCGCGACAACGGTCTGCCGATCGGCATCTTCAATCTCACCCAGGAAGGCAATATCCGCCGCGTCGTCTGCGGCGAACGCGTCGGTTCGATCGTCCATCGGACGGAGACCGGCGGACGCTCGAATTGACTCTGCCGGCGTGGACGGGGATGATCGACGGGAAGCCCCGGCACGCCTCGAAGCGGGCGCGGTGTCGGAATAAGAGCTGGCGCACGAGGAGGATCGGATGAAGGCGATTCATCAGGAAGCCGAAGTCAAGATGAAGCAGGCGATCGAGCACATGCACGCCGAGCTCAAGCGGCTGCGCACCGGTCGCGCTACGCTGGGTTTGCTCGATGGGGTGACCGTGGACTATTTCGGCACGCCGACGCCGCTCAAGCAGGTGGCGACCCTGACTGTGGTCGACGCGACCATGCTCATGGCGCAGCCCTGGGACGCGAAGCAGATTCCGGCGATCGAGCGGGCGCTGCAGAAGTCCGACCTCGGTCTCAATCCGATGAGCGACGGCAAGACGGTGCGGATTCCGATTCCCCAGCCGACCGAAGAGCGCCGCAAGGAGCTGGTCAAGAAGGCGCACGACATCGCCGAGCATGCCCGCACCGGCATTCGCGCCGCGCGCCGCGACGCCAACGAGAAGCTGAAAAAGCTCGAAAAGGAGCACGCGCTCGGACAGGACGACGAGCGCCGCGCCCTCGAAGACATCCAGAAGCTCCACGACCGCGAGATCGACGAGGTCGCGAAGGTCCTGGACCACAAGGAAAAAGAGATCATGACGGTCTGAGGCGGGCGGTCCGGGGCTCGATATGGACCGGTCCGGCAGCCTTTTGTCGTCGCTTCTCGTCCCACCCACGCCGGTGCACGCCGTCGTCCCCGCTGCGGGACGCGGCCTGCGCTTCGGCGGCTCGCTCTCCAAGCAGTTCGAATCGATCGCCGGCCGGCCGCTTCTGGCCTGGACGGTAGGCCGCCTGCTCGCCGCCGGCGTCGATTCGGTAACGGTCGCTCTGCCCGGCGACGTCGCAGCGGCGCCGCCGGACTGGTTGCAGGACGTCCGGGTGCACACCGTGCCCGGAGGCGACAGCCGTCAGGAGTCCGTGACCGCGGCGCTCGCGGCGTCTCCCGCCGTGAAACAGGATCTCGTTCTGGTGCACGACGGCGCACGACCGGCGCTCGATTTTGCGGACCTCGTCGCGGTCTGTCGGGCGGCCTTGTCGGCGGATGGAGCGGTGCTCGGACGGGGCGCTTCGGACACACTGAAACTGCTCGAACAAGGGGTGATCGTGGGTACCGTGGATCGCAGCCGGGTCTTTCGCGCCGAGACGCCGCAGGTATTTCGGCGGGAGCTGCTCGAGCGCGCCATCGAAGCGGCTCTGGAGGTCGGCTTTTCCGGCACCGATGAAGCGTCGCTGGTGGAGCGCCTCGCGGGTGCGCGCGTCCTCGCCGTCGAGGGTTCCAAGCCCAATCCCAAGCTCACGACGCCGGCCGATCTGCCGCTGGTGAAGGCACTGCTCGAAGGGTTGGGCGAGGCCGAAGGGGCCCGCCGGTGAAGCTGCGTATCGGGCAGGGTTACGACGTTCATCGGCTCGTCGCCGGACGAAGACTGTTCCTCGGCGGCGAGGAGATTCCGTTTCACCTCGGCCTCGACGGGCACAGCGACGCCGACGTCCTGCTGCATGCCCTGGGAGACGCCCTGCTGGGTGCTGCGAGTCTGGGCGACCTCGGGCGGCATTTCCCGCCTTCCGACGAGCGTTGGCGCGGCGCCTCCAGTGTCGATCTCCTGGCGCGCATCGTCGCGCTCGTGCACGAGCAGGGCTACCGCGTCGTCAACTGCGACCTGACGCTGATCGCCGAGGCGCCGAAGCTGTCGCCGTACCGCGACAAGATCATCGAACGTATCGCCCGCGTCCTGGGCACCGAGGAGAACGCCGTGGGTCTCAAGGCGACGACGAACGAGGGGCTGGGCGCGATCGGGCGCAGCGAAGGGATGGCGGCCTTCGCGGTGGTGCTGCTCGAGTCGAGCTCCTGATGGCTGCGACGACGCGCATCTTCGGCTTTCACCCGGTGCACGAGGCGCTGCTGCACCGCGCG
>JAGOCP010000040.1 GCA_017998715.1 Thermoanaerobaculia bacterium
CCGTCGACACGCCGGAGCAGGCGAAGGCGGGCGTCTCGTCGAGCTGATGGGTCGAGTACGACTGCGCCAGGATCGCGTCGTCGAGGTCGCGCACCGGATGCGACAGGCGATGAAGGACCGTGCCGTCGGCCGGTCGCACACTCGTCCACCCGAGGTAGACCGCGCCAACCGGCACATCTCCCGGATCGACAGCGCGGGCCAGGGTCACGTCGGTCGCCTCGGAGGTCACCACGAGATCGGCGCCCAGGGGGCCGTAGGTTCCGGTCGTCGCGCCACCGGCGCAGCCCGCATTGCGGAAGAAGAAGAAGGTGTCCATCGACAGCGCCGAAGCCTGGCTGCCGATGCAGTGATTGGCAGTCAGCAGCCAGGGCTGCAGGGTCGAGGCGTCGTTGTCGCCGATCAAGGCTCCGGAGCAGGTGTAAAGGTTGCCTGCGTCCTCGAAGAGAAACTGGAAGATGCCCTTGCGCGCGTTGGTGATGCCGGGGAAGTCGGCGGTGTCGTAGCACTCCCCGTTCTTCAGGCAGCCGTCGGCCTCGGGGATGCGGAGTTCTTCCGCCTCGCCGCCGAAGGTCGTGACCAGCTCGTGAGCGCGGCGGATGCTGAATCCCTGCCCGCCGATCGCGGCGCCTTCCGGGAGCTCGACTTCGAGGTAGATGCGATCGCCGTTGATCGTCGGCGAGAGCATCGTGCCGTCGCTGCGCAGGTGCCGCAGATCGAAAGCGCGCGGCTCGCCGCCCATGCTGTAGACCCAGAGGTGCGTGCCCGCCGGGAGGTCGACCTCGGCGAGCTCGAGGCGGAGCGCTTTGGCTTCGGCGACCTCGATCGAGGTGCCCCAGACCCAGTTGCCGTTCGACCGGCGGGCGAGCAAGCCCCCCTCGACCCGCTGGCCGATGCGACCGGCGAAGGTGTCCTCATCGATGCGCAGCGCGAGCGGTGCCGCGAGCGAGCGCGCGAAACCGACCCGCATCGGGCGGTTGGCGCCGGCGTTCCAGGCCGCGAGCGCGGCGAGATCGGCCGCCGCGCCGGTGCGCGCCGGTTCCAGGGTGGACAAGGCATCGAGCGAGAGCGCCTCAGCGACGCGAAGCGGTCCTTCGACCGCCTGCCGGGCCGGCAGCAGCGTCGGATCGGGAGTGTAAGCCGCGACTTCGATCGCGGACGCAGCGCGCGGCAGGGAAGCGAGCAATGAACCGGCGACCCACAACGAAACGGCGAGACGAGAACGCATCATCGGCATCTCCCTTGTTCGAGCTTTGTCTTTTCTTTCGAATCCGGCCTCGCGGCCCCGGCGCGAAGGGGAAGCAAGTTCTAGACCTGCCCTTCCGGTACGACCATCGCCTCGAGGAGGCTCGCGTAGGCGAGCTCGGTGTAGTCGCGCATCATGCGGTCGCTCGAGAATTTCGGCGTGATGGTGGCGATCGCCTCCTTCATCCGCCGCAGCCACTCGAGGGGAAGACCGTTCGGATCGCGGTCGTAGTAGGCCGGCACGATCTGCTCCTCGAGCAGATCGTAGAGCGCCAGACCGTCCTCGCGGTCGTTTTTCGCCTCGTCCGCCATCGGCTCCTTGCCGGCGGAGGTGTCGCGGGTCGGATCGTCGGTCGTGCTGCCGATCACCCAGCCGTTCTCGCCGTCGTAGCCCTCGGGCCACCAGCCGTCGGCGATCGAGCAGTTGAGCGCGCCGTTCATCGCCGCCTTCATGCCCGAAGTGCCCGAGGCCTCGAGCGGCCGGCGCGGCGTGTTGAGCCAGACGTCGACGCCCTGGACGAGCATCCTGCCGACGCGCATGTCGTAGTCCTCGACGAAGAAGACCTTGCCCTTGAGGGCGTCGGACTGCGAGAGCTGGAAGATGTGCTGAATCAGCTCCTGGCCAGCCTTGTCGGCGGGGTGGGCCTTGCCGGCGAGGAGGATCTGCAGCGGGCGCGTCGAGTCGCCGACCAGCTTGCGCAGACGATGCAGGTCCGAGAACAGGAGCCCCGCGCGCTTGTAGGTGGCGAAGCGGCGGGCGAAGCCGATCGTCAGGACCTCCGGATCGAAGGTGTGCTCGAGCTTGCGCAGCTCCGCCGGCGACAGGCCGTGGCGGGCGAACTGATCGCGCAGGCGCGAGCGCAGGAAGCGGGCGAGATGGCGCTTCTGCGCCAGGTGGACCTCCCACAGCGGGGCATCGGGGGCCGCGAGGACCGCCTCGCGACCCTCGGCGCTGGTCACCACCTGCGGCCAGCGCTCGCCGAACCAGCTGGCGAAGAGCTCCTGCAGCTCGATGCCGAGCCAGGTCGGGGGGTGGACGCCGTTGGTGATGGCGCGGATCTTCTCGTTCTCCGGCCGGTCCGCCGGAATCACGTGATGCCACATCTTGCCGGAGACCCTGGCGTTGACCTCGGAAACGCCGTTGATCCGCGAGCTGGTGCGGATGGCGAGCGCCGTCATGTTGAGGGGTTGGTTCGGCTCACCGTGGTCGTTGTTGCCCAGGCCCAGCCACTGCTCCGGTTCGATGCCGATCTCTTCGCACAGCGGATCGAAGTAGGCGCGGATCAGCGGCGCGTCGAAGACCTCGTTGCCGGCGGCGACCGGCGTGTGGGTGGTGAAGACCGAAGTGCGCCGGAGAGTGGCGATCGCGTCGTCGAAACTCTCGCCGCGCCCGCTCATGAGCCGGCGCAGGCGCTCGAACTGCATGAAGGCCGAATGACCTTCGTTCATGTGCCAGACCGCCGGCTCGATGCCCAGCGCTTCGAGGGCGCGGACGCCGCCGATGCCGAGGACGAGCTCCTGGGCGAGCCGCATCTCGCGGCCCGGGGTGTAGAGGATGCTGGTGATCGGGCGATCCGCCGAGTCGTTCTGCGGCACGTCGGTGTCGAGAAGCAGCAGAGGCACGCGGCCGACGAGGGCGATCCAGACCTGCAGGTGGAGCTCGCGGCCGCCGTAGGGAATCGACACCATCACTGCGCGGCCGGTGTGTCCGGCGGCCGGACGCAGCGGCAGGCGCGAGAAGTCGTGCTCGGGATAGATGTGCTGTTGCCGCCCGTCGGCATCGATGTTCTGGTGGAAATAGCCGTTGCGGTAGAGGAGCCCGACGCCGACCAGCGGCACGCCGAGGTCGCTGGCGCTCTTCAGGTGATCGCCGGCGAGGATCCCGAGGCCCCCGGAGTAGATCGGCAGGCAGGGATCGAGGCCGTACTCCATGCAGAAATAGGCGATCGGACCGTCGAGGTCCGGATAACGCTTGGCGAACCAGGTGTCGCCGGCGCCCGCCATGTAGGCCTCGAACATCCGGATGACCTTCTGGTAGAGGCCGCGGAAGTGATCGTCTTCGAGCTTGGTCTGCCAGTGGTCGCGATCGAAGTTGATCAACAGCTGGACCGGATTGCGGTAGAGCGTCCAGGCGCGGCTGTCCATCGCGGCGAAGAGCTCGCGGGCGGCCGGGTTCCAGGTCCACCAGAGGTTGCAGGCCAGGTCGTACAGGCCTTGCACCTCGCGCGGCAGTTCGATGCCGGCGATGTGCAGGCGCGGGAGCTGGGTGAAATCAGACGGCATGGTGCGGGCTCTCTCCTTGCGATCGAAGGCTGCGACGACGGGCAGCCGGGTGGCTCTTGTGTCGGACTACTCTTCGGGCGGTCGCGCCCACTCCGGTTCGAGGTCGGGGAAAGGCATGTCGCCTTCCACCCAGGCAGGCAGGGTGCGAGTGCGCGGTCCCAGATCGATGAGCTCGCGCAGACGGGCGCAGTGCTGGCGGAATCGCTCCTCGGCGTAGTCGCCGCCGGTTCCCATGGTGACCAGAAACGGCCAGTCGGAGGCGGCGGCGAGCAGCAGCTGATTGAGGATCGCCCGTCGCCACTTGCGCGGCCCCCCCCAGCGCACTGCGGCGAAGGCGTGGCGCTCGAGCTCGCCGAGCTCGCGCCAGAACCACTCGGTCTGCGGGTTGACCCAGACCGAGTGGTCGCCGCTCGCGCCCCACGAGCCTTCGGCGAAGAACGCTCGCCGCAGCAGCGGATGGCTCTCGAGCTCGCGGTCGGGCGTCGTCGCCTCGACCGCGGTGCCGGGGGCCGCGAGCTCGAGCACACGTTCGAGCCAGATCGGTCCTTCGAACCACCAGTGGCCGAAGAGCTCGGCGTCGAACGGGCAGCAGATCAGGCCGTCGTTCATGCCGTCCAGACCGGAGGCCAGCGCGATGAAATGTTCGGCCTGCTCCTGCGCGCGCTTCTTCGCCTCCTCCGGCCAGTAGACCAGCTTGTCCATGAGGTCGGCTTCCGGATCGGTCACTCGCCAGAGCCGGAGGCCCGAGGGCCACTGTCGCTTGTGGAAGTCGAGGAAGGCGCCGTCGCCGGGATAGCCGCCCTGGCGCGACCAGACCTGGGCGGCGGTGCGCGAATCGCGCAGGAAGGCGGCGACGGCGCTCTGCCGGATCCAGTAGGGATGGGGATGCGGACCGGAGGGCTCGACGATCTCCTCGGGGCGGAGGTTCGCGCCGTAGGGAAAGGCCGGGTCGCCGCGGCGCAACAGGTGGGCGTCGACGACCGTCCAGCGCATCCCCTGTTCGGCGAGGAACTGCTCGTTGCCCGGCCGCCCCTCCTCGAAAGCACCGGTGACCGGGTGCTGCCAGGGGCCGCCCGGCCGGTAGGCGCACTCGGGCATCCAGCAGCCGCGCGGGTCGTCGCCGAAGAGCTCGCGATGCTGCTCCTTGCCGGTGCGCAGGGCGAGCCGGATCAGCTTCGAGGTGTGGGCGAGCGGCATGTAGACGTGCGTTCCGGCGGAGGTCGCGAGCTCGAGGGCGCCGAGCTCCGAAAGCCGCGCCAGAGTCGTCACCAGGTTGTGATCGAAACGGTCCCAGATGGCGCGCAGGCGCTCGAACTCGCCGTGCCACCAGAGCGCCAGCGGGTGCTTGCGGCGGGCCTCCCAGGCGGACTTGGTGCGCTCGGTGAGGTAGCGCTCGACGACCGCCTCGGTGCGCGGATCGGCGAGCATCGCCGCCAGGATCGGCGTGATCTCGAAGGCGAAGAGATGACGCCGGCCGCGCGCGGCGAGGCGGTCGGCCATGTCGAGGAGAGGCAGGTAGCAGTGCACGACCGCCTCGGCCAGCCAGTCTTCACCGTGCGGCCAGGTGCCGTGGCCGAGCACCCACGGCAGGTGGGCGTGCAGCACGAAGGCGAGACGCCGGGGCTCGCCGCCGGCGCCGGCGGGAACGACGCCGCGCGCGCCGACGATCTCCGGCAACGGCTCGAGCAGCGGCCGTTGCAGGAACTGGACGCGGATCTCTTCGCGCTCGACCGGAATCGCCGCCCGGCCAGTCTCCGCGGCAGGCTTTTTCGCCGGGGGCGGTGAAGGCCGCTTGGGTGGCGGGCCGGTTTTGGCCTTTTCTGGGGCCTTCGCGGGGGCTTTCGCAGGCGGCTTCGCTGGCGGTTTGCCGGGGGGCTTCCCCGGAGGCGTCTTGGGGCTCATGGCAGCTGGCGCTCCGGTGGCTCGGGCGCGGCGAGCTCGACTTTGGCCAGATCGATCGCCGCCAGGCGTTCCGGGTTCTTCTTGAGCGCCTGCGCGAAGCGCACCGCGAGCATGCGCTCGATCGCCCGTCCGCCATCGGCGGCGGTTCTCGGGATGGTGACGAAACCGCCGGCCATGGTGCCGTGCCCGCCCCCCTTGCCGAGCTGCCCGATCAAGCGGCGCATGAGGTTGCCGGCGTCGGCACGGGCATTGGTGGTGCGGATCGAGGCGTAGACCCGATCGGCGTGGCTACCGGTGCACAGCGACCAGGTCTTGCCCTCCATTCGCAAGAGGAGATCGGCGATCTCCGGCACGATGTCGGGCTGATCGACCTCGCCCAAAGTCGAGACCACGAGGTTGCCCACCCCGGCGAGGTTCTCGAGCGCGCGATGGAGATTGCGGAAATAGACCAGGGGCAAGCGGGCGCTCTGGATGCGCGCCAGCATCCGGCGGTCGATGCGCGGCAGCAGGGCGTCGAACGCCGCGTGATCGGGGCCGGCCGCCTCGCGGCCGAAGTCCTGGGTCTCGGAGCGGATGGCATAGACCAGGCCGGTGGCGAGCGCCCGGGAGGGCTTGAGGCCGCTCTCTTCCAGGTACTCGGCGAGGATCGTCGCGGTCGCGCCGTAGCGCGGCCGGACGTCGACCGAGGTCGCCGCCAACGTCGTCTTGCGCAGCGGATGGTGGTCGATGACGAGGTCCGGAACGATCGTCCGCGGCAGCTGCGAGTTGCCCGACCAGGGCTGGCAGTCGACCATGGCGAACGAGGCGTAGTTGCGCTTGTTGACGTTTCGCAGGTGAGAGAGCGGCAGGCGGAGGCTCCGCACCATCTCGCGGTTCTCGGCCCGGCCGATGATGCCACCGTAGGCGACGGTCACCGGGCGCTTGAAGCGCCGCCGCAGGATGAGCGCCAGGGCTGCCGTGGCGGCGAGGGCGTCGGGGTCGGGATTGTCGTGGGTGAGGATGAGCCAGCGGCCGCGCTTCGGGCTGGCTTCGATCCGGGCCGCGAGGGCGGCGAAACGGACCCTCGTCTCCTCGGTCGACATTTTCCCGGATTGTAGCAGCGGCGCCGCTCGCTCTCCGGCTCACGCCCAGCCCTGGGCCTGCCCTTGCTCGCCTTCGCTCGCCGTAGCTCAGATATACTCCGCGGCGCACCCTGACGATCGAGACGTCCTCCTTTGGCCCGAGTCCTCTTCCTTTCGCCCGGCTATCCCAGCGAGATGCCGCATTTCGTCCGCGGCCTGGCCGAGGTCGGCGCGGAGGTGCTGGGCGTCGGTGACCAGCCCGTCGGGACGCTCGCCCCGGAGACCCGCGGCGCGCTTTCCGACTATCTGCGGGTGCGCTCCCTGTGGGACGAGGCGACGCTGGTCGAAGAGGTCGCGCGCTGGCTCGCCGGCCGCAACCTCGATCGCATCGAGTGCCTGTGGGAGCCGGGGATGCTGCTCGCCGCTCGCCTGCGCGAGGCGTTCGGCGTGCCCGGCCTGAACGTGGCCCAGACCGTCCCGTTCCGCAACAAGGAGGAGATGAAGCGCCTCCTCGACGCCGCCGGGATCCGCACCCCTCGTCATCTGACGGCGACGGACGAGGCTGGAATCCGCGCTGCGGCGGAGCGCATCGGCTTCCCGCTGATCCTCAAGCCGATCGACGGCGCCGGCTCGGCCGACACCTATCGCGTGACCGACGGAGCCGAGCTCGAGCGGGCGATCCCGAAGGTCCGGCACGTCCGTGAGCTCTCGGTCGAGGAGTTCGTCGACGGTGAGGAGTACACCTTCGACACCGTTTCGATCGCCGGCCGGCCGGCCTACTACAACATCGCCTGGTACCGGCCGCGGCCGCTCAAGGCGCGCTCGGAGGAGTGGATCAGCCCGCAGGTCGTCGCCCTGCGCGACCCCGATCAGCCGTTGCTCGAGGGCGGCGTCGAGATGGGTTTCGCGGTGCTCCGCGCGCTCGGCTTCGAGTCCGGCTTCACCCACATGGAGTGGTACCGGAAGGCCGACGGCGAGGTCGTCTTCGGCGAGATCGGCGCCCGACCGCCGGGGGCGCACCAGGTCGACCAGATGAACTACTCGTGCGACATCGACGTTTTCCGCGGCTGGGCCGATTCGGTCTGCTTCGGCCGCTTCCGCGAGAACGTCCGCCGGCGTTACAACGTGGCGACGATCTACAAGCGGGCGGAAGGGGAGGGCCGGATCCAGCGCATCGAAGGCCTGGAGGACTTCAAGGCCCGGCACGGTGCGGCGATCGTCTGGGACAACCTTTTACCGGTGGGCGCGCCGCGCCGCAACTGGAAGCAGACGCTGGTTTCCGACGGTTTCGTGATTCTTCGTCACCCGGATCTCGCCGTTACCCTGGCCATGGCCGACGAGTTCGGCGCGGATGTGCGGCTGTTCGCCGCCTGAGGAGCAAGATGTCATCGGTCGTCTTCGTCGCCCCGTTCTTTCTCGATACGACATTGCGCTTCGTCGAAGCGGTCGCCGACCTGCCTGGCGTCGCCACCGGCCTCGTCAGCCAGGATCCGGCCGAGCGGCTGCCAGCCGGCCTGAAGGCGAAGCTCGCCGCGCACTACCGCATCGCCGACGGCCTCGATCCGCAGCAGATCGCCGACGCCGTGCGCGGCCTGGCGCGGCAGATCGGACCGCCGCAACGCCTCATCGGTGCTCTCGAACAGTTGCAGGTGCCGCTCGGCGAGGTGCGCGACGCTCTCGGCATCGAAGGCATGGGTGCGGAGGTGGCAAAGAACTTCCGCGACAAGGCGCGGATGAAGACCGTGCTGCAGCGTGCCGGCGTCCCCTGCGCCCGCCACCAGCGCGTCACGAGCGACGCCGAAGCCTGGTCCTTCGTCGACAGCGTGGGCTATCCGGTGGTGCTCAAGCCGACCTCCGGGGCCGGGGCGAAGAGCACCTTTCGCGTCGGCGATGGCGGCGAGCTGCGCTCGGCGCTCGCCCAGGTCCGCCCGACGGCAGACCGCCAGGCGGTGATCGAGGAGTTCGTCGTCGGCGACGAGTTCTCGTTCGACACCGTCTCGATCCGCGGCCGGCCGATCTGGCACTCGCTTTCGTACTACCTGCCGGCGCCGCTCAACGTCATCGACAATCCCTGGATCCAGTGGTGCGTCCTTGTTCCGCGCGAGATCGACCACCCGCGCTTCGACGACATCCGGCGAACGGCCTTCCGCGCCCTCGAAGTGCTCGGCATGGGCACCGGCCTGTCGCACATGGAGTGGTTCCGCAAGGCCGACGGCTCGGTGCTGGTCTCCGAAGTCGGGGCGCGGCCGCCGGGAGCGCAGATCACCTCGCTCATCTCCTACGCCCACGACATCGACTTCTACCGCGCCTGGGCGCGACTCGTGGTCAAGGACGAGTTCGATCCGCCGCCGCACCGGTTCGCCGCCGGCGGCGCCTATCTGCGCGGCCAGGGCCAGGGGCGCGTAAAGGCGGTGCACGGTCTCGCCGCGGTGCAGCGCGACCTCGGGCATCTGATCGTCGAAGCCAAGCTGCCGCAGGTCGGTCAGCCGCAGTCGTCGAGCTACGAGGGCGAGGGCTACATCCTCTTCCGCCATCCCGAGACTGCGGTCGTCGAAGAGGCGCTGAAGCGCACGATCTCGACGGTGAGAGTGGAGCTCGGATGACCATGAACGTACTGATGCTGTCGCCGGGCTACCCGGCCGAGATGCCGCATTTCACCCGCGGACTGTCGCTGGTCGGGGCGAAGGTGATCGGACTCGGCGACCAGCCGAAGGAGATGCTGCCGCCGATCGCCCGCGAGCACGTCGCTCACCACCTGCAGGTGCGCTCGCTCTGGGACGAGGCGGCGACGGTGCGCGAAGTTCAGCATCTCGCGCGCCAGATCCGCATCGACCGCGTCGAATGCCTCTGGGAGCCGGGGATGATCCTGGCGGCGAAGATCCGCGAAGCGCTCCAGCTCCCCGGCATGACCGTCGCGCAGACGCTGCCGTTCCGCGACAAGGAGGTCATGAAGCAGCGCCTCGACGCCGCCGGCATCCGCACGCCGCGGCACTTCCGCGCCAACACCGAGGACCAGGTGCGCGACGCGGCGGAGCAGATCGGCTACCCGGTCATCGTCAAGCCGATCGCCGGCGCCGGTTCGGCCGATACTCACCGCTGCGACTCCCGCGCCGAGCTCGAGCGCGCTCTCAAGCTCTCGAAACACGTCGCGGAAGTATCGGTAGAGGAGTTCGTCGAAGCCGAGGAGTTCACCTTCGACACCATCTGCGCCGGCGGCAAGATGTATTTCGAGAACATCTGCTGGTACCGGCCGCGGCCGCTCATCCAGCGTCAGAACGAGTGGATCAGCCCGCAGACCGTCTGCCTGCGCGAGCTCGACGTGCCCGACCTCGCCGGCGGCCGCAAGATGGGTCGCGAGGTCCTCGCGGCGCTCGGCTTCGAGACCGGCTTCACTCACATGGAGTGGTACAGGAAGGCCGACGGCGAGGTGGTCTTCGGCGAGATCGGCGGCCGCCCACCGGGGGCGCGCACGGTCGACATCATGAACTACTGCACCGACAGCGATACCTACGTCGGCTGGGCGGAGGCCGCCTGTCTCGGGCGCGTCGAGCGCCGCTTCGAGCGCAAGTGGAACGTCGTGATCACCTTCAAGCGCGCCCGCGGCGAGGGCCGTATCCAGCGCATCGTCGGTCTCGACAAGCTCCTGGCGGAGTTCGGGCGCTATGTCGTCGAGGTCGACCTGACGCCGGTCGGAGCGCAGCGGCGCAACTGGAAGCAGACCCTCATCGGCGACGGCTACATCGTCGTTCGCCATCCCGACCTCGCGACCGCTCTGCACATGGGCGAACGGATGGCGGAGGAAGTTCACCTCTACGCCGGCTGAGCATTTCTCGGAACAGCTTTCCGCAATCCGACCAGACGGAGACCGCCGTGGCCAAGACCGTCCTGTTTTCGCAGCTCCAGAAGCTCCTCGCCGTGGCTCGATTTGCCCGCCGTCGCGAGATGCCGGCGCGCGAGGCGCTGGAGTTCCTCCGCCGGGGCACCGGTCCGACCCGGCGTGAGCTCATCGCCGGCGCGACGATCGCAGGCGCTGGTCTGGCGTTGGGCTGCGGGCGCGTGCGCTCGTTGCTGCCGGGCAAACTCGGCGGAGCGGGCCGCGAGGTCGCCATCATCGGCGGCGGCATCGCCGGTCTGACCTGCGCCTGGCGGCTCGCGCAGGCCGGCGTCGCGGCGAGAATCTACGAGGCGCAGGACCGGATCGGCGGGCGGATGTGGTCGCTTACCGGCGCGTTTCCCGAGGGGCAGGTCTGCGAGCTCGGCGGCGAGCTCATCGACACCGGCCACGAGCGGATTCGCGCCCTGGCGGCGGAGCTCGGCCTCGAGCTCGACGATCTCGCGCTCTACGAACCCGGCCTGGCGAAGGACCTCTACTGGTTCGACGGCCGCCAGTACTCCGACGCCGAGGTGGTCGAGGCTTTCACGCCAGTCGCGGCCGAGATCGATGCCGCCTGGGAGACCGTCACCGGCGAGACGGTGTCGTATCGCGAGCCCAACGGCGGCGAAGCGATCGATCGACAGTCGATCGCCGAGTGGCTGGACGGCGCCGGCTGCTCGGGTTGGTTCCGCAAGCTCCTCGATGTCGCCTACACGACCGAGTACGGGCTCGAAACCGGCGACCAGTCGGCCTGGAACCTGTTGATGATGATCGACACCGAGCCCGATCCGTTCAAGATCTTCGGTGACAGCGACGAGCGTTACCACGTGCGCGGCGGCAACGACCTCGTGCCGAAGCGGCTCGCCGAGCGCCTGTCCGGGAGAATCGAGACCGGGGCGCGTCTCGAAGCGGTGGCGGCGAAGAGCGACGGCGACTTCCGGTTGACCTTGCGACGCGGCGCGGGGACCTTCGAGGTCTCTGCCGAGCGCGTCGTCCTCGCGCTGCCGTTCACGCTGCTGCGCGACGTCCGACTCGACCTGGACTTGCCGCCGGTGAAGCGCAAGGCGATCGACGAGCTCGGCTACGGCACCAACGCCAAGCTGATGGTCGGCTTCTCCGATCGCGTCTGGCGCGAGCCACGCGGCGCTGCCGGCAAGTCGCCGGGCTCGAACGGCAGCGTCCTCACCGATCTGCCGTTTCAGCTCACCTGGGAGTCGACACGGATGCAGGCGGGCCGGGCCGGGATTCTGACCTGCTTCACGGGTGGCGAGCGCGGCGTCGAGCTCGGGCAGGGAACGCCCGCCGAGCAGTCGGAGCGCTTCGCTCGCGAGCTCGAGCGGGTCTTCCCCGGCGCCGCCGAGCGGCGGCTGGGCGAGGCTCGGTTCCACTGGCCGAGCTTCGAGTTCACCAAAGGGAGCTACGCCAGCTACCGCGTCGGTCAGTGGACGACGATCGGCGGCGCGGAAGGCGAACGGGTGGAGAACCTCCATTTTGCCGGTGAGCACACCTCGGCCGACTTCCAGGGCTTCATGGAAGGTGGCTGCGAGTCGGGCGAGCGCGTGGCGGCGGAGATTCTGCAGGATCTCGGAATCGCTCCGCGGACGGCCGGAACCGCGTAGAATCCGCCAGGTTCGCAGACGGCAGCGGAGGGCGGAACGACCGATGGGTCTCAAAGAGGTCCTGAGCAAGCTCAAGCTGGTGGAGGTCACGGAGCCGGCCGACGGTGGGTCGGGCGAAAGCGCCGTGCCGGCGGCCTCCGGACGGAAGCCGGCGAGCGGTCAGGCGGATTCGGAGGAGCTCGCGGAGCTCCTCCGGAGCCTGCCGCCGCCGAAGCCGATCGACGAAGCCGCCCTGGCGAAGCGCCGCCGTGCTGCCGCGGAGCGTTCCGGCCCAGCGGCGACTGCCGCGGAGCGTTCCGGCGGAGCGGCTGCTGCCGCGGAGCCTTCCAGTGCAGCGGAGCCTGACGACGACGAGCTCGAGCTGCCCGACTTCCCTGCGGTCTACCTCGCCGCCGGTATCGGCGAGCCGCCGCACGGCTTCACTGCCTTCAAGATCCTCGAAATGCTGCAGAGCCCGGGCCTCGCGGAGCTCCCGCCGCAGGCCAAAGCCTCGGCCCTGGCCGGTTTCCTCCGGATGAACCCCGCTGGCCCGGTGGCGATCGCCGAGGTCATTCAGGACGCCGTGCGGCGTGACCAGGCGCTCGACCGTTTCGAGCAGTTTCTGCAGGCCAAGGTCGCCGAGCGCCAGGCCGCGGCGGAGCGCGCCAACGCCCAGCTCCAGGCCGAGATCGACAGCCTCACCGAACGCCACCGCGCCACCATGGCCGCCAACGTCCGGGCGGTCTCCGAGCTCACCGCGCGGCTCTCCGAGTGGAGCGCCGGCAAGCGCGCCGAAGAGCGCAAACTCCAGTCCGCCGTCGCGCCCTTTGTCGACGGCAATCCGATTACCAGCGAATCCGCCGACGGCGCGAAGCCCGGCTCCTGAGGAGATCGAACATGTTCAGCCGTCTCGTCCGCGTGATCAAGTCCTGGCTCGGCTTCTTCATCTCCTACGCCGAAGACCCCGAGGTCATGCTTCAGGAGTCGATCGAGGAGATGCGCAACACCCTGCCGAAGCTGAATCAGATCCTGGTGACGACGCGCGCCACCGAGATCCGCCTAGAACAGGATCTGCTCGAAGCGCAGCGCAAGGAGAAGTCGCTCGTCGCGTCGATCAAGACGGCGCTCGCCGACGGCAGCCCCGAAGCCCGGCGCCTGGCGGAAGACGACGCCTCGACGCTGCAGCAGGTGCGTCTCGAGGTGCAGTCGACGACCGAGCAGCTGGAGGCGGCGAAGAACGCCTTCGAGAACGCCAAGCTCTCGGTCGACGACATCAAGGACAAGCTCCGCGCCAGGATCGAGCAGAGCCGCAAGGCGATCGCCGAGTCGAAAAAGGCCGAGGTCATGCGCAGCGCCGCGAACGCTCTCGCCGAGCTCGACACCTACGGCACCGCCGCCACCACCGACAAGTACCTCGATCAGATCCGCCAGAAGGTCGCCGAGTCGAAGGCCTCGGTCGAAGTCGCCACCGGCGGTCTCGACACCGAGCGCATCAAGCTCGAACGCAAGTCGCGCCAGCTGCAGGCGCAGTCGATCCTCTCCGAGTTCGAAGTCGAGATGGGGATCAAGAAGCCCGACGCGGTGAAGGAGGCGGCGCCGTTTCCGTCCGAGAGCGCCGGCCAGGCTACGCCGCAGAAGCAGCCGGAGCGCGGCTAGGATCGCCAGCGGTTGAGCTTCCTCGAGCGTCATCCCGCCCTGAAGAAGGCGGTCGCCAACCAGTATCAGGCGATTCTGGCCGCGGGTGCGATCGGTTTCTCCGCCCTGACCCTGTCGCCCCTGCCGCTCATGCTGTGGGCCGGGGTGCAGATGATGACGCTGCCGTTCCTCGTCGAGCGCCTGAAGCGCCGGCTCGAGATCGAGCGCAAGTACGCGGCGCGCGAGGCGGTCGAGATGTCGCAGGATCAGCAGCTCGCGGCGCTCCCTGGCGCGGCCCGCAACCGCTTGCAGCGCGTGCAGCAGCTCTGCGAGCGCATCCAGTCGAACTACAAGGGCCTGTCGCCCGCCAGTCAGGGAGTCATGGCCGACCAGGCGGCGAAATTCGACGCCGTCCTGGCTTCGTTTCTGCGCCGACTCTGGCTCCTGCAGAAGTACGACGAGATGGCCGGCGCCTCGGACGACGGTCGCGTGCGGCAGGAGATCGATCGCCTGGAGAGTCAGTTGGCCACCGCCGAGCTCGCCCCGCGCGTCCGCGAGGCGCTCGAGAAGCACCTCGAGATCCAGCGCCAGCTGGTCATCGCGGTCGAGAAGAACGAGCAGAACAGCGCCGCGCTCTCGGCCGAGCTCGACTCGCTCGAGGCGCTTCTGCAGCTCCTGCTGCAGAAGTCGGTCGCGGCGACCGACGCCACGGCCTTCTCGGCGGAGATCGACGACGTACTGGCGCAGGTCGAGGCCGACCATGCCTCGGTCGAGGAGATGGAGCGCATGCTGGGGTCGATGCCGCAGCTCGCCGAGCGTGAACCGCTCGGACCGCGGCTGCGCCTGCCGGCAGCCGCCGCGACAGCCGTCCCGCCGCCGCCTCCGGCGGCGCGCGCTCGCACAAGGAGATGACCGACGTGCCCTCGGCGAACTTCCTCGGCAGTCTTCCCGGATGGGCGGCGACCCTCGCCCGGACGGTGGCGGCGAAACAGGCGAACACCTTCATCATCCACGGTCTGCCCGCGGACCTCATCCCGGTGCGCCAGGACTCGGGGCTCTCGTTCCAGCTCCTCGACTCCTTCCTGACCGAGACGCTTTTCGCTACCTGGCCGTCGAAGATCACCTACAACCGGGCCGAGGGGCTGGGTTTCGCCAACCAGCCGGCCAAGCAGCACTTCGTCGACCGGCTGAAGGCCTACGACGCGGTGCACGGCACAACCTGGGGTGAGGCCTTGCCGCGCGACGCCGCCAACGCGTTCGCGTTGCTCGATTCGTACTTCCGCCACTGTGCGACACTTCAGCCTGCCCGCCCGGCGGTGCTGCTGCTGCCTTTCGCCGAAACGCTGGTGCCCAATGGCGACGCCTCCTACCGCACGCCGGAAGATCGCGCCGTCCTGGTCTACCTGCGCAAGTGGGCGCAGGATCCGGTGCTGCTGGCGAAGAACATCGTCGTCGTGCTGGTGACCGAGAGTCTCGCCGAGCTCGACCCCAAGCTGGTGCGCGCCTCGGCGACCCGCGAAGTCGAGATCCCGCGCCCCGACCTATCCGGACGCCGCGAGTACCTCGAGGCGGTGCGCGCGCCGGAGTGGTTCGGCCGGCTCTCGGACGTTCCGCCGCCGCGGCTGGCGGAGCTCACCGCCGGCATGACCCGGGCCCAGCTCGCGCAGCTCCTCGACGGCGCCGAGGCGGCGGGGGAGAAGCTGACGCTCGACTTCGTGCGCGCCGCCAAGAAGGAGGTCATCGAGACCGAGGGGATGGGCCTGCTCGAGTACGTCGAGCCCAAGTACGACCTCGACATGGTCGCCGGCATGCCGGCGGTCAAGGGTCGGCTGCGGCGCGCGGCGCGCGCCATCGCCCGCGGCAACCCGTCGGCGGTGCCGATGGGCTACCTGATCTGCGGTCCGGTGGGCAGCGCCAAGACTTTCCTCGTCGAGTGCTTCTCGCGCGAGATCGGCTTCCCCTGCGTCAAGCTGAAGAACTTCCGCTCGATGTGGGTCGGCTCGACCGAGTCGAATCTCGAGCGCATTCTCAAGATCCTCGCCTCGCTGACTCCGGTCGGGGTGGTGATCGACGAGGCCGACGCGGCGCTCGGCAACCGCGAGCAGTCGGGCGACTCCGGCACGCAGCAGCGGGTCTTCGCCCAGATCGCCAACTTCATGGCCGACACCCGGCATCGCGGGAAGGTCCTCTGGTTTCTCATCACCGCCCGCCCGGATCTGCTGCCAATCGACCTCAAGCGCCAGGGGAGAGCCGAGGAGCACATCCCGCTCTTCTATCCCGAGAGTGTCGCCGAGTACGACGAGATCTTCCAGGTGATGAAGAAGAAGCTGGCGCTCGACTGCAAGGTTGCGAGCCTCGCCGAGGTGACGAACGAGACGGCGCTCAAGGGCTATTCGGGGTCGGATCTCGAAGCGGTCCTGGTGCGGTCGATCCTGGAGGCGGAGGCCGCCGGCTCGAGCGAAGTCACGGCGGAGCACCTGCAGCGCGCCTTCACCGATTTCATCCCGACCACCAACAACCTCGAGCGCGAGCTGCAGATTCTCGCCGCAATCCTCGAGTGCACCAGTCGCGAGCTCCTGCCCGAGCGCTTTCGCGACATCGACCGCGCCGCCGTCCAGCTGCGCCTCTCCGAGATCAAGCTCGAGCTCAGGACGCTTTGACCGCCTGACCCCGGAATTCCGGGGTCTGCGCAACTTCTGTCATGTCCATTCTGATCTGGGGGCGCCGCCCGAAGACCCTGCCGCTCGCCGCCGCCGGCGAGCGGCACTGCGAGCGCTGCGGCCTGCCTCGCGAGCACACCTTCGTCGTCGACTACACGCTGAACCACCTCTACTACTTCTTCGGCTTCGTCTCCGGCCGGAGGGTCGCCTGCCGCTGCACGGTCTGCGGCCAGGCGAGGGCGGAGGCCCTCGATCCGGCGCTCGACCAGCGCGGCCGGACGGCGATCCCGCCGTGGGAGCGCTTCGGCTGCCTGGGCCTCGCTTGCGGCCTCGCCTCGTTGGTGCTGCTGGCGATCGCCTGGAGCCTGTTCGGCACAGAGCCGCGCAACATCCCTGACCTGATGGCGCGCGTGCAGAGAGGCGAAACGGCGGCCTTGGCGCGCCTCGAAGCCGAAGCGGGCGCGGGCGACCTTCCTTCCCAGCTCGCTCTGGCGCAGATTCTGCGCGACGGTCTCGGCATACCGGCCGACGCCGAGCGCGCCTTCCATTGGGCGAAGAAGGCGGCCGAGCAGGGGAGCGCGCCAGCGCAGCTGGCCCTCGGAGTGATGTACGAGCTCGGCAAGGGGACGACCGCCGACGCCTCGGCGGCAGCCGGCTGGTACCGCAAGGCGGCCGAGCAGGGGAGTGCGGGCGCGGCCAACAGCCTCGGGGCGGCCTACCTGCGCGGCGCGGGCGTCCCGGCCGACGCCTCCAAGGCGGTCTCCTGGTTCGCGAAGGCCGCCGAAGCGGGCGATGCGCCCGGGCAGTTCAATCTGGCGATGCGCTATTTCAACGGCGAGGGCGTCGCCGCCGATCCGGTGGTAGCCCGCCGCTGGCTCGAGAAGGCGGCTGCCGCGGTCGGCGACGATGCGACGACGCGTGCCGTCGTCGCGAGCTCGCAGCAGGAGCTCGGAGTTCTCTACGAGGAGGGTCTGGGGGTCGAGAAGGACCTGGTGAAGGCGCTGCGCTACTACGACGAGGCGCGTGAGCGGAACGAGGACGCCCGGCTCAACTTCGAGCGCTTGAAGGCGCGTCTGAACGAGTGAAGGCTCAGGTTTGCGAAGGGGTGTCCTTGCGCGGCACGGGCATGTCGGGATCGAAGGAGGAGTGCGTCGCCGCCCGGCGGCCGCGCTCCTGACGCGCCGCGCCGGCGCTCGGCCTGTCGGTGCCCGGCTTCCACGCCGGTTCGGCGATCCCCTTGGTCAGCGCTTCGATGTCGAGGCGGTCGCGCTCGGCGCGCGACGCCGCCGAGCCCTGCTTGCGCACCACATGCGCCGCTTGCGTCTTGCGTTCTGCCATCTTGTGCCAGATCCAGCGGCCGAGCAGGAACAGCCCGCCGGCGGCGGCGAGCTCCAGAATCCAGATATAGACCTTCATGACGGGCTTCTTTCGCGGAGGGCACTCGCGCGGAAAGCGATCCGCGCTCAGTCAGTAGACCACATTCCTCCGTTCGGCGCTCGACAGATCGCGGCGACTCAGTCCTCGATCTCTTCGAGCTCGAGGCGGAAGCG
>JAGOCP010000284.1 GCA_017998715.1 Thermoanaerobaculia bacterium
TACTCCGCCCGGGTCACCGGCTGCACCGAGAGGCGGCTGCCTTTCTGCGTCACCATCATCTTGTCGAGCCCCGGCGTGGCCTTGAGCGTCGCCAGCGGGATCGTCGCGGCGAAGCGCTCGACGAAGCCGATCTCGACCGAGTACCAGACCGGCGCGGCCTTCGTCGATGCTGCGTCGAAGTACTCGTGGCCCTTCTTCCACGCTGTCGGGTCGGGAAAGCCGGCGCGGACGATCCCGGCCAGCCCGGTGACGCCGGAAGGCTCGGCGTTCGAGGCGTAGAACAGCACGCCGTCGCCCGCCTGCATGTCGTCGCGCAGGAGATTGCGCGCTTGATAGTTGCGCACACCTTCCCATGCCGTGCTGCCTTCGCGCTCGAGGTCGGCGATGGTGTAGGCCTCGGGCTCGCACTTCATCAGCCAGAATCGTCGCGGCATCGGCTCTCCGGGGATCTCCAGCGGGTCGTTCGCGGCGATTCTAGCTCGCGGCGGCGCTACAGAGAGGTCGCGTCGTCGAGCGCGCGCAGCGCCTGGCCGCGTTCGAAGTCGCTCATGCCGCGGGCCACGTCGCGATAGCGGCGATGGAGGTCCGGGCTGGCGGCGACGCTCTTGGCGAGGATCTCGAGCACGGTGCGTTTCTCGAAATCGGAGCCAAGCTCCGCGGCGACGTCGAGCGCGCCGCCGAGTGCGCTGTCATCGAGCTTCGCTTGCTCGAGCAGCGCAACGAGCGCCGTCCGGCGCTCGAAGTCGGACCCCAGCTGCCGCGCCGCGGCGAGATAGGCGGCGGCGACGGCGGGGTCGCCGCTGCGCGGGGCGACGCGCTCGAGCACCGTGCGCAGCTCGAAGTCCGAACCGAGCTTCTTAGCCGTCTCGATCAGCGCGGTGAGGCGGGCGCTGTCGATTTCCTGCGTCTCCAGCGCGCGCACGAGAGCGCTCCGCAGCTCGAAGTCGGAGCCGATCTTCGCCGCGCTCGCGAGCGCGCGGTCGAACTGGGCAGAGTCGAGCTGCGTCATGCCGAGGAGAATCCCGAGGTAGGTCGATTTGGCGTGGGAGGTGGAAGCGAGCTCGACCTCGGACAACACGAGCTCCGGTCCGCCGCGCGCGAGGAGCCGTCCGGCGCGCGCCTCGGCATCCCATCCCGATTCGCGGAACATCCGCGGCAGCGCCGCGGCGAGCCACTGGCGCGCTGCGGCGTCGTCGGCGACCGCGGCGTCGTCGCGCTCGAAGGTGCGCTGCAGGACGCCGGCGCTGTCTGCCTGCACGCGGTAGCTGTTCTCGACGCCGTCCAGTTTTTCGGTCATCTCGAACTTCCCGCCGGCAGCGAGCGTCGCGAGATCGGATTCGTCGTCGGCGAAGGTGGCTTTGCCGTCGCAGTCCATGCGCAGCGAGTATCCGGCGCGGCGCACCGACATGCGGACGTCGCCGTCGTCGGAGATCGAAATCGAGGTCGAGCTGCCACCGCCGAGCGAAGCGAATCCCGCCGGCCCGCAGCCCGGGAGGAGGAAGACGCCGGCGGCGAGAACTGCGAGGGCAGCGGCCTGCGCCGGCCATGAGTTGCGCGGAGTGGACATCGGGCTTCCTTTCAGGAGGTGATCGATTCGTTCGAGGAGCGGCGAGGAGCGCCTGGCGCCGGTGACCATGCCGGCGCTCCAGAGCTCGATACGGTTTGTCATCAGGCGCTCGGCGCAGCGGGCGAGCGACTCCGCGAGTGCGCGCGGATCCCGCAGCAGGCGGGCGGCCCAGGCATCGGCTTCGAGCTCGGCCAGGGCAGCGAGCCGGCGGCGCGCCAGGTGATGAAGAGGCTGCACCCAGAGAAGTGTCCCCGCCGCCAGCGCCAGCATCTGCCACAGCGGGTCGAACCGCACCTGGTGCGCAAGCTCGTGGGCGAGCACCGCGCGCTGCTGGCGGGTGTCCAGCGAGTCGGTTACCCAGGGAGGGAGAACGATCTCGCCATTCGGCAGGGCGACCGGTCCGGCCAGCCGCGGCGTCACCGAGAGCTGCGGCACGCGGATGCGGTGCGCGGCGCAGATCCGGTCGAGCTCGCGCCGGATCGACGGCGCAGCTGGAGCGCGCCCGGCGAGCTCTCGCCGCGCTCGCCAGCCGAGGGCGACGAGGCGCAGAGCGAGCAAGCAGGCACCGACCAGCCAGAGCAGAGCGAAGCGGCGCGGCCCGGCTGCGGTGGGCGCAGAGGGTCTCGCCGTCCCGACATCGCCGACCCCCGCGAGCGCAGAAGCTCCCGGGGCCACTGCGTCGGTGGCAGGCGCCGAGTCCTCCGGGAGCGACGCCTCCGTCCGATCCCTTAGCCCGGGCGGCGGCATCGCCTTGAGCTCCTGCGTGAAAGCGAACATCGAAGCCATCGGAGCGCGCCCGGCGAGTCCGGCGCTCTGAACGCTCGCGGTGACGAGTGCGCCGACCAGAGCGGCCCGCCAGACATGCTCGCGCAGGGCGGGAGAGCGCAGAAGCTGCAGACGGTCGATGACCCAGGCGACGCCGAAGAGCACGGTGGAGTGGAGCAGATAGGTGCCGAGCCAGATCGCCATCGCCAGCAGGAGGTCAGACATCTTCGGACTCCGGCGCGGCCGCGAGGCGAGCGCGAATGGCGGCGAGATCGCCGGGGGTCACTTCGTCCTCGCGCACCAGATGAGCGACGAGCGCGGCGGAATCCCCGGCGAACAGCGAGGCGACGAGGCCGGCAACCATCGAGCGCTGGACCTCGGTTTCGCTCATGCACGCGCTGTAGACGAAGCTGCGGCCGTCGCGGCGCTGGGCTACGACGCCGCGCTTCTCGAGCCGGGTGAGGAGCGTCGCGACGGTGGTGTGGGCCAGGCCGCGCTCGGCGGCGAGGTCGGCGACGACCTCGGCGGTGGTCGCTTCGCGGCGCCGCCAGAGCACTCGCATCACCGCCAGCTGCAGCTCGGAGAGCTGGGTCTTGCCCCGTCGTTTCGTCATGCCGTCTCCTCGTTTCGAGGTGCAACTACAAATGTAGTACGACAACTGTAGTCGTAGGTTTCCATGGCTGTCAAGGGCCTGTTCCGCGGGGCTGGCTGAGAGTCGATACGCGCGCAGGCGGCACTGGGTTGCGCGCCGCCGCAGGCGCGGCGCACCCACCCGGGCGGGTATGGGGGGGCGGCGGTGCGACCGGTATGTTGGCTGCCGAAGGTACGAAACGGAGGCTTCTGCATGCGACGTCGACGAGTTCTGATTCTGGGCGCCGCCGGGCGCGATTTTCATAATTTCAACGTCCTGTTCCGCGATCGTGAGGAGTTCGAAGTCGTCGGTTTCACGGCGGCGCAGATTCCCGATATTGCCGGGCGCACCTATCCGCCGGTGCTCGCGGGCAACCTCTACCCCAAGGGCATCCCGATCGTCGCCGAGCAGGAGCTGGAGAAGCTGGTCGCCGCCGAAAAGGTGGACGAAGCCTGGTTCTCCTACTCCGACCTCGCGCACGTCGACGTCATGCACCTCGCCTCGCGCTCGATCGCGGCCGGTGCGCACTTCGTGCTCGCCGCGGCGCAGAAGACCATGCTCACTTCGACCAAGCCGGTGGTCAGCATTACCGCCGTGCGCACCGGTGTCGGCAAGTCGCAGACCACGCGCTTCGTGTCGCAGATCCTCAAGGCGATGGGCAAGAAAGTGGTCGCGGTCCGGCACCCGATGCCGTACGGCGACCTTTCGGAGCAGATCTGTCAGCGTTTCGCGACCTACGACGATCTCGACAAACACAAGTGCACGATCGAGGAGCGCGAAGAGTACGAGCCGCACATCGACAACGGCTTCGTGGTCTACGCTGGCGTGGACTACGAGCGCATCCTGCGCGCGGCCGAAGAGGAAGCGGACGTCATTCTCTGGGACGGCGGCAACAACGACACCTCCTTCTACACGCCCGCACTGCAGATCACCCTGGTCGATCCGCACCGGCCCGGGCACGAGGCGACCTACCACCCCGGCGAAGTCAACGTGCTGCTCGCCGATCTCATCATCGTCAACAAGGTGAACACCGCCGATCCGGAGAAGGTGGCTGCGGTCGAAGCGACCTGCCGCCGGCTCAATCCCCGCGCCACGATCCTGCGCTGCAACTCCGAGATCCGGGTCTCCGATCCGGCGGCGATCCGCGGCAAGCGGGTGCTGGTCGTCGAGGACGGCCCGACCCTGACGCACGGCGGCATGAGCTACGGCGCCGGCTGGTACGCCGCGCACGACAATGGCGCGGCCGAGATCGTCGATCCGTCGCCCTACGCCGTCGGCACGCTCGCCGCGACCTATGCCAAGTACCCGAACGCCAAGGGCATCCTGCCGGCGATGGGCTATGGCGCCGAGCAGATCCGCGACCTCGAAGCGACGATCCGGGCGACGCCGGCCGATGTCGTCGTCGAAGGCACGCCGATCGAGCTGGCCCGCGTGCTCAAGTCGGACAAGCCGATCGTCAACGTTTCCTACGAGCTGGTCGAGCGCGAGCCGGGAACGATCGAGCGCGCGCTGCGGGCGGCGATCGGCTAGCGGGGGGACGGAACTCAGGAAGCGGTCGAGGCCGGCACCGGGCGGTGGGCGACGACGCGGTCGCGCCCTTCCGCCTTGGCGCGGTAGAGCGCGGCATCGGCGTGGGCGAGCGTGCCTTCGAGGTTGCTCTCCGGTCGATGCTCCGCGAGGCCGAACGAAAGGGTCACCGGGAGGACGAGCTCGCCGCTCGCGAGTGGCCTTTCGACGA
>JAGOCP010000041.1 GCA_017998715.1 Thermoanaerobaculia bacterium
GCGGCGCTCGCGGCGACGGGTGCCGGGGCCGGTTCGGCGGTTGCCGGCGGGCGGGGCGCCTCGGCTGCGGCGGGCGCGGGAGCTTCGATCGCCGGCGCATCGCCGGTCGCTTCGGCAGTCTCCTGCTGCGCTGCTGCGACGTCGGAGGGCTCCTCGAGTGGGGCGGCCGGCGGCGCCGAATGCGGCGGCGCGGCGGCCGGCGAGATGCCGTTCGGGTCGACCCCGACCGTCTCCGCGAGCGTCGTGTCCGGGCCTGGCGCAGCGTTCAGCGGCTCGGGCCGGCGCACCGGCGCCGGTTCGGTTGCCGGGGCGGCGGCGGTCACGGGGCTCGCGCCGCGACCGGCTAGCCAGTCGGCTCCCCACTGCCTCCAGGCGAGATAGCCACCGCCGGCGACCAGAACCAGCGCCAACAGGATCCCGAGCCAGGCTCGCGACCCCTCGCGCTCGCTCGACGCCGCTGCCGCCGCCATCATCGACAGCGGCGCCTCGTCGCGCATCGCCTCACGGACGATGTCGGCGGTCTGCGAGTCGGCCTCGGCGAGCGGCGAGAAGACCGAGAAGGTCCGCTTGCTCTCGGACGGCGCGGCGAAGGGTGAGGCTGCAGGCGCGGGCCCGCCGGGAGCGGCCGGGGCGGGTGGCGCGGTCACCGCCGGGCGCGAGGGCAGACGCTCGAGGGCGGCGAAATCGAACGGCTCGGAGGGCGCCGCGCTGTCGACCGTCGCCGCCGTGTTCGCGTCGCCGTAGATGTCGCCATAGTCGGCGAGCTCGTCGCGCACCGCCGGCGCCACCGGCGGCGCAGCGAAGGGGTCGGCGGCTGCGGCTGGAGCGGGCGCGGCTTCCGTGGCGAAGGAGTAGCCGCTCGAGTCGAGCAACGAGTCCTCGGTGAGCGACTGCTCGAGAAACTCGAACAGTGCCTCGGCGATGTGATCGCGGCTCTGGCTGTCGAGCTGAAGGAAGCGGATGCCTACGCCCGCAGGCTGGCCGGGTCCGAGGTACTTGTCGCGCACCCAGACCACTTCGCCGGCCCCCTGGACGGGCTTTCGCTCCGCGCCGAGGTTGAACTCGAACACCAGCTGGGTGCCGAGCGGCGGCGGCGCCGGGTGCTTGACGAACATGCCGGTCGCCGAGACGTTGGCGGCGAAGCCGTTCTGATAGGCCACCGTGCCTTGAAAATGCAGGCGCACGACCGCGTCGAGCGGCATGCGGGTCGAGCGTTGGAACTCGCCAGAGACGTTGTCGTCGGACTCCATGGGCACGCTCTAGTTTATGCCGAAAGCTTTTCCCAGTCCGCTTCGTCGGCGTCGAGAGCGATCGCCAGTCCGCCGTTCGATCCGGCGAAGACCGGATCCTCGACGATCGTGACCTTGCCGCCGCCGACTTCGGCGAGGCTTTTCTCGAGTGCGCCGGCGAGCCCGCGGATGCGCGAGCCGCGGCCGGAGAGGATGACGTTCTTGCGCACCCGCTCCTGGTACTCCGGTTCGACCGCCGCCAGCAAGTCGAGCATCGTCTCGGAGAACGGGGCCACCAGACTTTCGCAGGCCAGGCGCATCTCGTCGGTGATGTCCACCTTCTGTGCCTTGCCCTGCGACGGGGCGGAGACCACCACTTTCTCCTTCTGCTCGCCGACGAAGCCGAACTCCTCTTTCCAGCTGCGCACCATGTGCTGCGAGAACTGGATGCCCGGGTGGCGTTCGGCGATGAGCTTCGACAGCAGATCGTCGACCGAGTCGCCGGCGCGGGTCAGCGTGCGCTGGTCCTCCTCGGTCGGATAGTGCCCCTTCATGACGCAGAAATCGGTGGTGCCCGCACCGATGTCGATGATCAGGGTGTGCAGCAGCGCTTCGAGCCCGTAGGCGACCGCGAACGGTTCGGAAACGATGATCAGGCCTTCGACCATCCCTTTCATCACCTGGCGCAACTGCTGCTTGTTGACCCGCAGCGTCTCCGCCGGCACGCCGACGACGGCGCGCACCCGGGCGCCCTTCTCTTCGCCGTTGCCGCCTTCCGAGGTCGCGAGACCGATGAGGTGGCCGAGGATCTCCTTCACCGCGGCGATGTCCTTCTCCGAGCCCTCTTTGATCAGGCCCTGTTCGAGCGGGCGGTGGAGATCGAGGAGGCTGCGGTTCTCGATCGCCTCGGCGCCGATCAGCACCGGCTTCTTGACCACCTTCCGGGCCACCATGTCCACCGGCCAGCCGACGTAGCTGTCGACCACGAAATGGCCGCCGTTCGAAGTGGAGATCGCGCTCTGGGAGGTTCCGAGGTCGATCCCGACGGACAGGTACTTTTCTTTGGCGCTCATCGATTCCCCTATCTGCCTGCCAATTGTTCCGTGGCGAGAGAGTATGCCCGAATTCCGTCGAAAAGCGCGCCTGCCAACCGGTCGCGGTACTCCGATTGGGTGAGCAGTCGCGCCTCCTCCGGGCTCGACAGCGAGGCGACCTCGGCCAGGATCGCCGGCATCTCGGTCTCGACGAGAACCAGGAAGGGGGCCGAGCGCACGCCGCGGTCGCGC
Source organism: Thermoanaerobaculia bacterium (assembly GCA_017998715.1). GTDB lineage: Bacteria > Acidobacteriota > Thermoanaerobaculia > Multivoradales > JAGPDF01 > JAGPDF01. Next base: position 2,516 of record JAGOCP010000041.1, read on the forward strand.
ACTTCGTGGCTGACCTCGCGCACCGCGCCGACGAGGCGGCGCTGCACTGCGGCCGCCAGACGCCGCGACTCCTGCTGGCGCAGGTCGCTGTAGATACCGTCGAGGAGCTGCCGGACGTCGGACATGGAGTAGCCCGACTCGCGGTTCTCGGCGCTCGCCAACTCGATGATGAACGGGTCGTCGGAGGGGCCGAGATAGTAGGTCTCGATGCCGCGGTTGGCGCGCCCGTCCTTCAGCCAGTTGAGGTGGATCGATACGAAAAGATCGGCGTGCGCCTGGTTGGCGAAGCGGACCCGGTCGCGCAGGTAGAGCTTGTTGTCGGCGTCGCGGGTCATCGAGACCTCGAAGCCGGCGCCCATCAGGCGAAGCGCCAGGCGCTGGGCGATGTCGAGGGTGAGGACCTTCTCGGTCAGACCGACGGGCGTCCGCGTGCCGTCGTCGCCGCCGCCGTGGCCGGGGTCGAGGACGATGCGGCGGACAGCGACCGGAAAGAGGCGCGCTGCGAGCCGAGTGGGCACGGCCTCGCCGGCGGCGCCGAGCTCGGGAAGCGAGCCTTCAATTGGCGGAAAGACGGAGAGATCGGCCGCGGGCGTACCCGCATATGGGCTCGTCGACGATGGTCCGGTGAGGACTGCACGCGGCGCCGCCGGGGCGCTCCCGGCAAGCAGCGGCGGTGCCGGCCGAGCCGCCGGCGGCCGGAACCAGATCGCCCACGAGGCGGCGGCGAGCGTCGCCAGCCCGACGAGGACGAAAAGCACCCAGCGGGTGACAGGCGGCCGGCGATAGAGCTTGCGGCGGGGCAGGTTCTGGATCGCGCGGACATTGTCGTCCACGGCCCCCGACAAGAGTCGTCGTTTGAGCCGCGGATCGATCCCGCGTCCGCCAGGGGGGGCCGAAGGGCCCGAGGAGATCGTCACAGCGCCGAAAATGCTAGCACCCCGGGTCCGCGCTCTGCGGGCTCGGGGCGCTGCCGGGATGAAACCGTTTCCGTCAGTCGGCGGACTTCTGGATGCGCTGCAGCGCAGCCGCGAGGGCGCCCATGCCGGTGGCCTTCTTCGACTGCTTGAGGAAGGTCTGGTAGTCCGACTTCGAGCCTTCTAGCGTCTTGCCTTCGATGGTGAGCGAGATGCGCTTCTTGCGGCCGTCGACCTGGGCGACCTGGAGCGTCACCTTCTTGCCGACGCCGTAGGTGCGGCCGACGTTGGCGCCCTTGGGCAGGCCCATTTCGGAGGCCGGCAGCAGGCCGGTCAGGCCGGGCTCGAGGAGGATGAAAGCGCCGAACTTCTCGACCTTCTCGACCGTGCCGGTGACCTTGGCGCCCTCGGGGTACTTGCTCTCGACGCCGTCCCAGGGATTGCCCTGCGGCGTCTCGCGCAGCGCCAGCGAGATACGGCGGCGCGCCGGCTCGACCTCGCGCACCCAGCCTTCGAGCGTCTCGCCGGGGGCGAGCTTCGGGTCTTCGGCCTTCATGCCGGGGGCGAGCTGCGAGACGTGCAGCAGCCCTTCGACGCCGGGAGCGAGCTCCACGAACCAGCCGAACTCGGACTTGCGCATCACCTTGCCGGTGAACTTGCTGCCATTGGCGAACTGCGCCGCGATCCCGTCCCACGGATCGGGCTCGAGCGCCTTCATCGACAGCGAGACGCGGTCGCCACCCTTGGGCAGCTTGATGATCTTCGCGGTCACGTCGTCGCCGACCTTGAGCACCTCGTTCGGATGCGTGACGCGGGTGCGCTTCAGCTCCGAAACGTGGATCAGCCCTTCGATGCCGCCGAGGTCGACGAAAGCGCCGAAGTCGGTGAGCGAAATCACCTTGCCGGTGACGGTCGAGCCGACGGTGAGGGCGGCGCGGGTCTCGGCGGTCTTGTGGGCGCGCTCGTCGCGCAGCACGGCGGCGTGCGAGACCACCAGCCGGTGACCCTTCTCTTCGACGCGAAGGACACGGAAGAGGAAGCTCTGATCGAGATACTGGGCCGGCTCCTTCGGAGCACCCAGCTCCATCGACGAACGCGGGCAGAACGAGGTGATGCCGTCGACCACGACGTGGAAGCCGCCCTGGTTCCAGCCGATCACCTTGCCTTCGACGTACGCCTGGTTGGCGATCGCCGTCTGTACGATCTCGGAAGGCACCAGCGCGAGCTCTTCCGGCGTCGGCTGGACGAACTCGTCGACCGACTTGCCGGCGGGGCGATGGCGCTTGTCGCGCGGCTTGCGGTCGCCCTTTTCACCCTTCGGGCGCGCCCCGGCCTTCTTGGCGCGCGGTGCCGCGGCCTTGGCCGCTGGCTCGCCGGCTACCGTATCGCTGGTCGCCGCCTCGGCGGCCCCCTCCGCAGCCTCGGCACCCGCTGCGCCGGCTTCGGCGGCGGCTTCGACCGCCTGCGGTTCGGCGGCGCTCGCCGCGGGCGAAGCCGTGGCGGCGTCAGGGGTGGGCGTGGCGGTATCGACGCCGGTTTCCGGGGCGTCGGACGAATCGGGCGTGATGGGGCTGTTCTCGAGCTCGGACATGCGGGACTCCGTATACGTGTCGGGGCGGTTCCGGCGAAGGCCTCCGAAGAGGCGCGGCTTGCCCGGAGGATAGCGCAAGAAGCGCGAGGAGCGAAGCGCTCCCGGAATGCCGGGGTCGGGAACGCTCGGACGCTAGACTTGCGGGCGTGAAGCAGCGCCTCCGTTTCGCCTGGTTCGTCACCCCGCACGGCTTCGGCCACGCCGCACGCACCGCGGCGATCGTCGAAGCGCTCGCCAGCCGCCTGCCCGAGCTCGAAGTCGAGCTGTGGACCTCCGTGCCGCGCTGGTTCTTCGCCGAGTCGCTCACGGTCGGCTACCGCTACCGCGAGCTCGCCTGCGACGTCGGGCTGGTGCAGCGGAGTCCGGTGGAGGAGGACCTGCCCGCCTCGCTGGCGGCGCTCGCCGGCTTCTGGCGTGCCGCCGACGAGGGGCGGATCTCCGAGGTCGCCGCGGCGGTCGCCGCCTCCGGGGCCACCTGCGTGGTCGCCGACATCGCGCCGTTCGGCCTCGCCGTCGCGCGCGCCGCGGGGCTCCCCTCGGTGCTGGTCGAGAACTTCACCTGGGACTGGATTTACGAGCCGCTGGCGGCTTCGGAACCGGGCTTCGCCGAATGGGTGGAGCGGCTGCGTGGCACCTCTGGCGACACCGCTGGCGAGACCGCATTGCACCTGCAGCTCGAACCTTGCTGCCGCCCGGCAGCCGGCGCCCGGGCCGTGCCGCCGGTGGCGCGCGCTCCGCGCCAGAGTCGGGAGGAGATCCTCGCCCGACTGGCGATTCCGCCCACGGACGCGGTCGTCCTGGTCAGCCTCGGCGGGGTCGAGCACCGGCTGGCGAGCCTCGGGCCGCTCGCCGGCGTCCCGGGTACGACCTTCGTGATTCCGGGAGCGAGCGCCGAGGAGCGCCGGGAGGGCAACCTCCGGCTCCTGCCGCATCACTCGCCGGTCCATCACCCCGACCTCGTCGCGGCGGCGGATGCCGTCGTCGGCAAGCTCGGCTATTCGACGGTCGCCGAGGTGGTGAGCGCAGGTTGCCGGGTGCTCTACGTCCCGCGCCCGGGCTTCCGAGAGTCGGCCGTGCTGGAGCGCTACGTCGGCGAGCGTCTGCCGGCGGTGGCGATCTCCTTCGCCGAGCTTGAAAGCGGCGGCTGGGTCGGGCGCTTGCCGCTGCTTCTCGACCGTCCGCGACCGCCGGCGCTCGCCACCCGCGGCGCCGCGGTCGCCGCCGACCTCATCGCCGGCTGGTGGGAGGCCGGCGGCCAGCGCTCGCGATAGGCGCGTCCGGCCGGCCCGATACGGTGTCGCCTTCGCCTTCCTGCCAGGCGGCGAGCGAGCCGCTCTCGAACCCGTCGCGGAAGGCCGTGCCGGTGAGCAGGACCATCTTTGCCAACGAAGGCACGCCGTCGGCCGTCAGCGCGAACATCAGGTAGTGGCCTGGCGGGGCGAGGCGCGGGTCGCGCGGCGCGGCGACGGCGGCGCCCTTCGCGGTCGGGCTCGAGGTGAGGCGCAGGAAGCGCTGGTTCATGTCGAAACCGTGGGTCGTCGAGCCGAGGCGCAACCAGGTGACCGCGGCGACCGGCGCCTGTGGCCCGAAGATGAGCTCGAAGGTCGAGTTGTACTTCACCGTCTCAGGTGCGGAGGCGATCGTCGGGCGCGGGCCGCGGAAGAGATAGGGCGGCGAGAAGATCTGGCCGTCGAAATGGTCGGGGTCGCCGTGCTCGCTGTCGCTCGGGTGGCCGCCACCGGCCGAGAGGACGCGGCCGTCCGGCAGCAGCAGCGCCACCGAGTGGTAGAGGCGCGGCACGGCGATCGGCGCGAGCGCCGTCCAGTTCTCGCTGGAGGGGTTCCACAGCTCCGTCGCCAGCACCGCTCCGCTCGCGTTGTTGAATCCGGCGGCGGAGCTGCCGCCGATCGCGAGCGCGGTGCCGTCGGGCAGCAGGGTCAGATTGAAGTGGCGCCGGGCGAAAGACATCGGCGGCAGCGCGCGAAAGGCAGGCTGTGGGCGGGTGAGGTCGATCGATTGCGTCGCCGCCTGCGGCGGATCGCCGCCGCCGGCGAGGAGAATCCGGCCGTCGCCGTAGGCCACCGCCGAGCCGTAGGAGCGCAGGCCGTGGCCGCTGTCGGCGATCGGCTTCCAGTCTCCGGGCGCCGCGAGCTCGAGCTCGCGCGCCATCGCATCCGGTCCGGCGACGAAGGCCCGACCGTTCGGAGACTGAAAGACGAACGGATAGTAGGGCATCACGCGCCGAGCTTCCGGAAGGTCGTCCCACGCCAACTGCGCCGGCCGGAAAATCTGCGGCAGCGTGTTGGCTGCGCCCTCTTCGTCACCGCCGGCCAGGACGAGCACGCCGCCGTCGGCGAGGGTGGTCGCCGACGGATACCAGCGGCCGTCCTCCATCTCGGGCGCCAGAGCCCAGCCGGGAGTGTTCGGATCGTAGATCGCGGCGAACGGCTGTCCGACGCCGACCGCGAAGTGCCCGCCGGCGACGAACAGGCGCCCGTCCTCGAGCAGGGTATGCCCCGAGCAGAAGAGGTCGTGGCCGGGAGGTGGCGCGGCGGTCTTGGCGAAGATCCCGGTCGCCGGATCCCAGAGGCGCGGATGGCCATCGCCAGTGGGGAAGTCATGGCGGTCCCAGAACAGGACTTGCCCGGTCGGCAGCAGGCTGGCGTGGATCGGTATCGTCGGAAAGGCGAACAGCGCCGACCACTCCCCGACCTCCCCTGCCGCGACGGCGGCCGGCTCGGCCGATGCCGCGGCCGGCGCGCCGAGGGCGAGGAGAGCGACGAGGCCGAGGCGGGCACCGCGCCGCAACGACTCGAAGGGGGCGTCTTCCGGCATCGCGCGAACTTTATCCGCTCCGCGGGACCGGCCGCCGGGCGAGGGCGGACACCGGTAGACTCCGGCCACGATCTTGCAAGGACCTGCTTTCTTGGAGGCATTCATGAATCGACGATCCGCTCGCATCCGTACTTCTCTCTTCGCCGCCGCCGCTCTTGGCGGCTTGCTGACAATGGCTGTGCCTGCCGCAGCGCAGGATTTTCCGCGCCTCCAGGCACGCCATCGCGGCACCGGAACCTACGAAAACCGTGGCACCAAGGAGACCTGGCAGCTCTCCGAGGCCCGCGTCGTGCTCAGCGAGCAGAGCAGCGCGACGATCGAGGTCTGGGGGCGCAATCTCCAGGTGGCGATGCGCGGCCGCATCACCGCATTCAACGGCCGCAAGCACGTGAGCTTCGCTCTCGAGACCTTCGACGGCGTGCCGACGACGGCGTCGGGGTGGCTGGACATCGACGGCCGCGGCGGCGTCGAGCGCATCGAGATCGACGGCCAGTCGCCGCTGCGCCTCGGCATCAGCTTTCGCTCGCAAGGTCCCAATATCGAACCCCCGCCGCCTCCGCCGCCGGCGCCGGAGCCCGCTCCGGCAGGCCTGAGCGAGGAGTACGGCGTCAACCGGCGCGGCGCGGACTACCGCAATTTCGCCACTGACGAGCTGCGCGTCTGTCAGAACGCCTGCAAGGGCGACACGCGCTGCCGGGCCTACGCTTACAACCTCAACCGGCGCGTGTGCTACCTCAAGTCGCAGGTGCCCGCCGCCAGCGAGGATCGCCAGGTGACCTCGGGCGTCAAGCAGGGCTGGGGCGGCTCGGGCGGCGGCAGCGCGGGCGGCGATTACGACGGCGGGGGTGGCGGCAACTACGGTCAGCTCACCGAGGAGCGCGGTCTCGACCGGCGCGGCAACGACTACACCGACTTCCGTGCCCGCGACCTCTACGACTGCCAGGAGTCGTGCCGGCGCGACGACCGCTGTCGCGCCTACACCTTCGACACCATCGACCGCACCTGCTGGCTCAAGGACCGCGTCAACACGCAGCAGCGCAACCGTGACACGGTGACCGGCTTCAAGCAGTAGCGCGCGCTGGCGCACCGGCAGACGTCGGAAGAGTCCGGGTCGCGGCTGATAAGATCCGGACTCGCATGCCCAAGCGCACCGACATCTCTTCCATCCTCGTACTCGGCTCGGGGCCGATCGTCATCGGCCAGGCCTGTGAGTTCGACTATTCGGGCACGCAGGCCTGTCGCGTGCTCCGCCGCGAGGGCTACCGCGTCGTCCTGGTGAACTCGAACCCGGCGACGATCATGACCGACCCGGAGATGGCCGACGCCACCTACGTCGAGCCGTTGACGCCCGAAGTGGTCGAGAAGATTCTGGAAAAGGAGCGCCCGGACGCCATCCTGCCGACCGTCGGCGGGCAGACCGGCATCAACCTGGCGATGGCCCTCCACGAACGTGGAGCGCTCGAAAAGTACGGCGTCGAGCTCCTGGGCGCGGGCATCGAGGCGCTCTCGGTGGGCGAGGACCGCGAGCTCTTCAAGCGCGCGATGGAGGAGATCGGCCTGCGGGTCTGCCGCTCGGGCCACGCCACTTCGGTCGCCGAATCGCGCGACATCGCAGCGGCGATCGGCTATCCGGTGATCGTTCGCCCGAGCTTCACCCTCGGCGGCGAGGGCGGCGGCACCTGCTACAACCGCGACGAGCTCGACGAGATCGCCGCCACCGCCCTCGAAGCCAGCCCGTCGCACAAGGTCCTGATCGAAGAGTCGGTGCTGGGCTGGAAGGAGTTCGAGCTCGAGGTCATCCGCGACCGGATGGACAACGCCATCGTCGTCTGCTCGGTCGAGAACTTCGACGCCATGGGCGTCCACACCGGCGACTCGATCACCGTCGCGCCGCAGCAGACACTGTCGGACGCCGAGTACCAGGCGATGCGCGACGACGCCTTCAAGGTCATTCGCCGGGTGGGGGTCGCGACCGGCGGCTCGAACATCCAGTTCGCGGTCTCGCCCACGACCGGCGAACGCATCGTCATCGAGATGAACCCGCGCGTTTCGCGGAGCTCGGCGCTGGCCTCGAAGGCGACCGGTTTTCCGATCGCCAAGATCGCCGCCCTTCTCGCGGTCGGCTTCACCCTCGACGAGATCCCGAACGACATCACCGGCAGGACATTCGCCGCATTCGAGCCGACGCTCGACTACACGGTGGTGAAGATCCCGCGTTGGGCGTTCGAGAAGTTCCCTGGCGCTTCGACGACCCTGGGTACGGCAATGAAGTCGGTCGGTGAAGTGATGGCGATCGGTTCGACCTTCAAGGAGGCGCTGCTCAAGGGGATCGCCTCGCTCGAGCTCGACGGGAGCGGCGCCCGCGAAGAGCGCGCCGCCGATCCGGTGCGCCTCAAACAGCGCCTGACGACGCCGAACTGGGAGCGCCTCTACGCCGTCTTCGCTGCGCTGCGCCAGGGCTGGACGGTCGAGGAGGTCGCCGGCATCACCCACATCGATCCGTGGTTCCTGCGCGAGATGAGCGAGATCGTCGATCTCGAGGCAGAAGTGGGCTGCTGGGTGCTCGACTCGCTTCCCGTCGAACTGCTGCGGCGCGCCAAGGCCATGGGGGTCACCGACGCGCGCCTGGCGCAGCTCGTCGGCGCCGGCGAGGGCGAAGTCGCCCGGCGGCGCAAGCGCGCCGGCATCCACCGGGTCTTCAAGCGCGTCGATACCTGCGCGGCGGAGTTTCCCGCCGAGACGCCTTACCTCTATTCGACCTTCGGCAGCGAAAGCGAAGCCGAGCCGTCGAACCGGCGCAAGGTCATGATCCTCGGCTCGGGGCCCAACCGGATCGGCCAGGGGATCGAGTTCGACTACTGCTGCGTGCACGCCGCCCTGTCGCTCGGCAAGCTCGGGATCGAGACCATCATGGTCAACTGCAATCCCGAGACCGTCTCGACCGACTACGACACCTCGGACCGGCTCTACTTCGAGCCGCTGACGCTCGAGCACGTGCTCGCCGTCTGCGAGACGGAGAAGCCCGACGGCGTCATCGTGCAGCTCGGCGGCCAGACGCCGCTCAAGCTCGCCAAGGGCCTCGAAGCGGCGGGCGTGCCGATCTGGGGCACGTCGCCGGGAGCGATCGACCTTGCCGAGGACCGCAAGCTCTTCGGCGCGCTGCTCGTCGAAGAGGGCATCCGTCAGCCCGAGAACGGCACCGCCCGGACGCTGCCCGAGGCGCTCGAGGTCGCGCGCCGGCTCGGCTTCCCGGTGCTCGTGCGCCCCTCCTACGTCCTCGGCGGGCGGGCGATGGCGATCTGCTACGACGAGGAGACGCTGGCGCACTTCATGACCCAGGCGGCGGAGGTCTCGGACGGCCATCCGGTGCTGCTCGACCGCTATCTCGAGGACGCCACCGAGTTCGATCTCGATCTCATTGCGGACGGCGAACGCGCCGTGGTCTGCGGCATCCTCGAGCACATCGAGGAGGCCGGCGTCCACTCGGGCGATTCGGCCGCGGTGCTGCCGCCGCACCACGCCACGGCGGCGGAGCTCGACGAGCTGCGCGATATCGCCGTGCGTCTCGCGCTGCGCCTCGATGTGCGCGGTCTGATGAACGTGCAGTTCGCCCGCCACCGCGGCGATCTCTACGTGCTCGAGGTCAATCCGCGCGCCTCGCGCACCGTACCGTTCATCGCCAAGGCGGTCGGCATCCCGTTGGTGGGAGTCGCCTGCCGGGTGATGGCGGGAGAGCGACTCACCGACATCGGCTTCGTGTGCGAGCCGCTGGCGCCGGCGATCTTCGTCAAGGCGCCGGTCTTCCCGTTCAAGCGTTTCCCGGGGGTCGATCCGCTCCTCGGACCGGAGATGAAGTCGACCGGCGAGGTCATGGGCGTCGACGAGGAGTTCGGCTGGGCGTTCGCCAAAGCGTGGATCGCGGCGGGCAACCAGCTGCCGCTCAGAGGCGCTGCTTTCCTGTCGGTGCACGACCGCGAGAAGCCCGGCCTCGTTCCGATCGCCGAGCGGCTCATCGCCCTCGGCTTCGAGATCGTCTCCACCGACGGCACGGCACGCTTTCTCGCTGGGCGCGGATTCTCCGTGCGCCGGATCAACAAGGTTCACGAGGGGCGACCCCATGTGGTCGACGCCATGATCAATCGCGGCATTCAGCTGGTCGTCAACACGCCGGTCGGGCGGGACTCCGCCATCGACGACGCCTATATCCGCCGCACGGCCGTGCGCTACCAGGTGCCGTGCATCACGACGCTCTCGGGCGCCCTGGCGGCGGTCGAGGGTATCGCCGCCCTGAAGCAGGGGGGCCTCGCCGTGCGTTCGCTGCAGGAGTTGGGCGCGCGCATCCCGCAGGCCGTGCTCTCTCCCTCTCCGGAGGCTTCTCCCTTGCCGGTGCGTGCCGAGTGACTGCCAGCGCGCCGGAGATCCGGATCTTCACCGACGGCGCCTGCAGCGGCAATCCAGGACCCGGCGGCTACGGCGCCGTGCTGGTCTCCGGCATTCACCGCAAGGAGTTGGCGAAGGGCTTCCGCAAGACCACCAACAACCGGATGGAGCTCCTGGCCGTCATCGAGGGGCTGAAGTCCCTGAAGACCCGGCGGCGGGTGGAGGTCTGGAGCGACTCGAAGTACGTCGTCGAGGCGATCGAGAAGGGTTGGGCGCGCAAGTGGCGCGACAACGGCTGGCGCAAGGCCGACAAGAAGCCGGCGTTGAATCCCGATCTCTGGCAGGAGTTGCTGGCATTGCTGGACATGCATCAGGTCAAGTTCCTCTGGCTTCGCGGACACGACGGACACCCCGAGAACGAGCGCGCCGACCAGCTCGCAGTTACCGCCCTGCGCGGACCCGAGCTCGCGATCGATCGCGTTTACGAAGCCGGCAAGTAGGCGGACGGAGGCTTCCATGAAAGCAAGTCGAATCGAGAAAGACAGTCTGGGCGAGATCGAAGTCGCTGGAGACGCCTATTGGGGAGCGCAGACCGAGCGCGCCCGTCGCAATTTTCCGGTCTCCGGCCTGGTGTTTCAGCGCCGCTTCGTCGCGGCGCTCGGGTTGATCAAGGGCGAATGCGCGGCGGTCAACGCCGAGATGGGCATCGTCGACCGCGCACTCGCCGAGAAGATCCAGGCCGCCGCGCTCGAGGTCTACGACGGCAAGCACGACGCGCATTTCCCGCTCGACATCTTTCAGACCGGATCGGGCACCTCGACCAACATGAACGCCAACGAGGTGATCTCGAACCGGGCGATCGAGATGCTGGGCGGCGTCGTCGGCTCGAAGAAGCCGGTGCATCCGAACGATCACGTCAACGCCGGCCAGTCGTCGAACGACGTCATCCCGACGGCGATCCACGTCTCGGCCTACGCCGCCATCCACGAGGATCTGGCGCCGGCGCTCGCCCGGTTGCACGCCGCGCTCGCCGCCAAGGCGGTCGAGTTCGACGACATCGTCAAGATCGGCCGCACCCACCTGCAGGATGCCGTTCCGGTGCGTCTCGGTCAGGACTTCTCGGGCTTCGCGCAGCAGATCGAGAACGGCATCGAGCGCCTGCACGCGGCGTCGCCGCGGCTCGCCGAGCTGGCGCTCGGTGGCACGGCGGTAGGGACCGGCCTGAACGCCCCTCCCGGCTTCGCCGACGCCGTCATCGCCCGCATGGCGAAACGCTCCGGGCATCCGTTCGTGCCGGCGCGCAACCGCTTCGAAGCGATGGCCGCCAAGGACGCCGCGGTCGAGGCGAGCGGGGCGCTGAAGACGATCGCCGCATCGCTCAACAAGATCGCCAACGACCTGCGCTGGCTGGCCTCGGGGCCGCGCTGCGGCATCGGTGAGATCTCGCTGCCGTCGCTGCAGCCGGGGAGCTCGATCATGCCGGGCAAGGTCAATCCGGTGATTCCCGAGATGACGACGATGGTGGCGGCGCAGGTGGTCGGCAACGACGCGACGATCACCATCGGCGGCATGACCGGCAACTTCGAGTTGAACGTCATGATGCCGGTGATCGCCTACAACCTGCTGCAGTCGATCCAGCTGCTGACTTCGGCCTCGAATCTTCTGGTCGACCGCTGCGTCGGCGGCATCACCGCCAATCGCGAGCGTTGCCTCGAGCTCGTCGAGCGCTCGCTCGCCATGGTAACGGCTCTCGCGCCGCGGATCGGCTACGACGCCGCGGCGGCGATCGCCAAGGAGTCGGTAGCGACGGGCAAGACCGTGCGCGAGCTCTGCGTCGAGAAGCAGATCCTGCCGCCCGCCGAGCTCGCCGCCATCCTCGACCCCTACGCCCAGACCGAAGGCGGCATCGTCGAGGGGGCCTCCGCGGGCGGTTAGCCGGCGCGAAAAATCAGGGACAGGTCGCGAAGGCCGCGCTGTCGGTGATCGCCGGCGCGGCCGTCCCGAGAAGGTTGCCGTAGGTCCGGGTGGCGTCCCACAGGGTGTCGGTCACCGTCAGCGTGTAGGCCACGTCCGTGGTCGCCGCGGCGTAGACCCAATAGCGGTCGTTGAGTCCGCAGCCATCGATCACTTTGACCACGAACTCGATGTTGTCCTCGTCGAAGAACCAGAACATGCCGGATTCGGCGGCGTAAGGTATCGCCCAGCCGGAGCCGCTGCGCCCGGCGTAGTCGGTCCAGCTGATGCGGGCGCGGAATCGACTGTCGCGCAGACAGAGATCGTGGTCGCCGGGCGTGCAGGAGACCTCCTCGGGCTCTCTGCCCACAGCCTGCGCGATGGGCGTGGCCGTCGGAGCGGAGACCGCCGAGTTCGCGGTCGGGAAGTGTTCCGGGACGGCCGCGATCGCCGGCTCGGAGGTCCGGTCACCGGTAGCGCCACAGGTCGCGAACGCGCCGGAGTCGGTGATCGCCGGCGCGCGATGCCCAAGGGCATTCCTGTATTCCCGTGCGATATCGGTCCAGATGTCGGTCACCGTCAGCGTGTACGCTACGTCCGTGGTCGCGCCGGCATAGACCCAGTGGCGCTGGTTGAGGCTGCAGCCGTCGACGACCTTGATCAGCATCTCGAGGTTCCCCGGCCCGAAGAACCAGAAAAGGCCCGAGTCGGCGGTGAACGGGACGGCCGTACCGCGTCCGCTCCTGCCGGCGTAGTCGGTCCAGGCGATCTCGGCGCGGAAGCGGTTGTTGCCGAGGCAAAGGGTGTCGCTGTCGGCGGCGCAGGCGGGAGGCGGGGTGTCGAGACGCTGGCCGAGGATGCCGTAGCCCGACTCGTTCTGCGACGGGCCGGCCCAGGCGACGACGAAGTCGCCCGAGCTGCCCGCCGCCACCGTCGGGTGGAACTGACTCGAGGTCGTGAAGGTGTTGACCTGGAACTCGCTCCCAACGGGTCCGCCAGCAAAGGCGAAGCGCTGCGCGAAGATTCCGGAGTAGGAGCCGTCCTGGCCTGGGTGGCTCTGCCAGGCGACGACGAAGTTGCCGGCGTCGTCGAGGGCCACGACGGGATCCTCTTGGTAGTTCCGGGTGTAGGTGTTGACCTGAAACTCGGTCCCGACCCGCCCGCCCGCCGGGCTGAAGCGTTGGCCGAAGACGCCCCAGGTCGAGCCGTCCTGGCCGGCGCTCGCCCAGGCGACGACGAAATTCCCGGAGCTGTCGGCCGCCACCGCCGGCAGCCATTTGTTGTTGGTCGTATACGTGTTGATCTGAAACGGGTCGCCGAACGGGCCCCCCGCCGAATCGAACCGTCGTCCGAAAATCGCCCAGCTCGAGTCGTCCTGGCTGTAGCTATTCCAGGCGACGACGAAGTTGCCAGAGCCATCAGCGGCGACAGCTGGTCTCACGGCGCTTCCCAGGGTAGGGGCGTTGACCTGAAACTCGCCCCCGACCTTGCTGCCTGCCGCGTCGAACCGCTGTCCGAACACGGCATGTCCCGGCGTGTCGTGGCTTTGATCCCAGCTCTGCCACACGACGATGAAGTTGCCCGAGCCGTCGGCGGCGACAGCGGGATACTGCTGACGCTCCGTGGTGTAGCTGTTGACCTGAAATTCGCTTCCGACCTTGAGCCCCGCCGGACTGAATCGCTGCCCGAAGACTCCCCAGGTCGAGCCGTCCTGGTCATAGCTCTCCCAGACGACGACGAAGCGGCCCGTGCCGTCCATGGCGACCGCGGGCTCCCTTTGGGTGTGCTCGGTGTAGGTGTTGACCTGAAATGCGCCGCCCGCCGGAATTCCCTCCGGGCTGTAGCGCCGTCCGAGCACGGCGGAGTAAGAGCCGTCCTGACCGTAGCCCTGCCAGACGACGACGAAACCGCCTGCGTCATCGACCGCAGCCGCGGGAGAAGACTGGGGAGCAAAAGTGTGGCTGTTGATCTGGAATTCGGGCCCCTCGAGCTGCGCCACTGCGGGCGTCAGCTCGAGGGCGACAAGCAGCAGCGGCGCCGCGAGTCGAAGCCCCCGCCGTCCGTCGAGGCGGGTCATCGAACCGCGGGTGGGACCGTTGAACTCAGTCGTTGTCCCATCTCCAGCCGAGGGCGACCGAGGCGGTGAAGTCGAGGGTGTTGTCGCCGGCCTCGTAGGCGCGGGCGCGGATCTCCGGGCGCAGGTAGAGGTTGGTGCCGAGCTGCGCGCGGTAGCCGACACCGGCGTGAATCGACAGCGTCGACTTGTTCAGGTCGACGTCCGGATTGTTGACGTGCGCGTCGACGTCGAGATCGGTGACGCCGAGGCCGGAGAAGATCTCGAAGCCCTCGCCCCACGGGTAGGCGACGTACGAAGCCTCGAGCGAGTCGATCTGGGCGTCGACGTTGCCCGACCGGCCGTAGCCCTCGCCGTCGTTCTTCTCGTAGCGCTCGTAGCCAAGCATGATGCCCCAGCCCTTCGACGGCATCCAGACGCCGCGCAGGCCGTAGGAGACGTTCTCTTCGAGCTCTTCGGCGAAGTAGTAACCGACGAAACCCTCGACCCGACCCTGGCTCTGCGCCAGGAGGCCCGAGGGCATGCCGGCGAAACCGGCGACGACGGCGACGATCATGCCTGCGACTACCTTGCCCAGTCTCTGCGAGAAAATCATGCGTTCCCCCTCAGGAAGTAGCGTTCGAATCCGCGAGCTCCTCGACGCTCGCAGCGTGAAATCCGACCAGGAGCTTTCGGCCCCGGCGCAACATCGGCGCGCGGAAGTTGCCGGTCGGCCCCCGGAGATCGTCCGGCTTCGCCGCCGTCGCCGGCAGCTTTTCGACCCTCTTGCCGCGCGCGATCCAGACCTCGTCGACGCTGCCGATCAGCAGCTTCACTTCCGCCTCCGACATGGCGTTGCGCGCGCTGCGCTCTTCCCGCACTTCCACCTTCCGGCCGCGCAGCACCTCACGGGTGCTCTCGCAGCTCTTTCAGCTCGGGCGCGAGTAGAAGAAGTCGATTTCTGACATCCGGCGAAGGCTAACACGCGCCCCGCTGCTCTCGATCAGTCGGAGCCCGAACCCTTCCAGTCGTCCATCAGGCGGCGCTCTTTCTTGGTCGGGCGGCCGGCGCCCTTCTCGCGCGCCACCGGCGGGCGGCGCATCAGGCGCAGCAGCGGATCGGCGGTGGGGCGCGGCGGCGAGAGGTCTTCGTAGAGCCGGCCGACCTCGGCCTTGGGCAGCGGCTTGTCGGCGATCTCTTTGACCACGAGGATGCGGGTCCAGTCGGAGGTCACCTCGGCCTCGATGCGGTCGCCGACGACGAGGTTGCGGTGCGGCTTGACGGCGATGCCGTTCACCCGCACCCGCGACAGATCGCAGGCGTGGGCAGAGAGGGTGCGGGTCTTGTAGACCCGGGCGATCGTCAGCCACTTGTCGAGGCGCGTGGACATCGTCAAGATTCTAGGTCACATGTCCAACGTCCGCCGAGCGAGTCCGATCGTCCTG
>JAGOCP010000285.1 GCA_017998715.1 Thermoanaerobaculia bacterium
CTTTCGGCTAGAATTCCCCGGTTTGAAGCCCATGGCAGGGCCCTTTCGAAGCCCCGGCTGCCGGATCGGCCAGGGCCGCTTTCAGTGCGATCCCAAGGATTTCTTGAAGCTGGCGCGGCTCGGTCCCGAGACCGCCCGCAAACTCAAGCTCCGGCCCCGGGAGGGGACGGGGCAGTCTCGAACGGAGGAGTCATGCATTCCTGGATGAGTCGTTTCCCGCGCGCTGGACGAGTGGTTCTCGCCCTGCTCGCCCTGGCCGCCGTCTGCGGCGCCGGTCCTGTCCACGCCAGCGAGGCGGAGTTGAAGCTCCCCGACCTGGGAAGCGTCTCGTTCCTCGGCGTCGCGGGCTCGACCCTGTTGCTTTTCGGCCTCTTCGTCTGCCTGCTCGGCCTGCTCTTCGGACTGGTGATGTACACCCAGCTCAAGAACATGCCGGTGCACAACTCGATGCGCGAGATCTCGGAGCTCATCTACGAGACCTGCAAGACGTACCTGCAGACCCAGGGCAAGTTCATCATGATCCTGTGGGCGTTCATCGCCACGATCATCGTCGTCTACTTCGGCTGGCTGCGGCACTTCCATCTGAATCAGGTGGCTCTCATCATCGCCTTCAGCCTCATCGGCATCGCCGGCAGCTACGGCGTCGCCTGGTTCGGTATCCGCATCAACACCTTCGCCAACTCCCGTTCGGCCTTCGCTTCGCTGCGCGGCAAGCCGTTCCCGACCTACGCCATTCCGCTCAAGGCCGGCATGTCGATCGGCATGCTGCTGATCTCGACCGAGCTCGTGATCATGCTGGCGATCCTGCTCTTCGTCCCGGGTGACTTCGCCGGCCCGTGCTTCATCGGCTTCGCCATCGGCGAGTCGCTGGGCGCGGCGGCGCTGCGTATCGCCGGCGGCATCTTCACCAAGATCGCCGACATCGGCGCCGACCTGATGAAGATCGTCTTCAACATCAAGGAAGACGACGTCAGGAACCCCGGCGTCATCGCCGACTGCACCGGCGACAACGCCGGCGACTCGGTCGGCCCGACGGCCGACGGCTTCGAGACCTACGGCGTCACCGGTGTCGCGCTCATCACCTTCATCCTGCTCGCGGTGGCGAATCCGGTCGTCCAGGTGCAGCTCCTGGTGTGGATCTTCGTCATGCGCATCCTGATGGTCGGCACCTCGGCGGTCTCGTACTGGATCAACGAGGCGATCGCCAAGGCGAAGTACCAGAACGCCGACAAGATGAACTTCGAGGCGCCGCTCACCTCGCTCGTCTGGCTGACCTCGATCATCTCGGTCATCGTCACCTACGTCGCCTCGAAGGCCCTCGTTCCGGAGCTCGCCGGCGACACCACGCTGTGGTGGAAGCTCGCGACGATCATCACCTGCGGCACCCTCGCCGGCGCGATCATCCCGGAGCTGGTCAAGATCTTCACCTCGACCGAGTCCGGGCACGTCAAGGAGGTCGTCATCGCCTCGCGTGAGGGCGGCGCGTCGCTCAACATCCTCGCCGGACTCGTCGCCGGAAACTTCTCCGCGTTCTGGATGGGCCTCACCATCGTCGGCCTGATGGGTGTCGCCGCCTGGATCGCCACCATGGGCTTGGGCGTGCTGATGCTGGCGCCGGCGATCTTCGCCTTCGGTCTCGTCGCTTTCGGCTTCCTCGGCATGGGTCCGGTGACCATCGCCGTCGACTCGTACGGCCCGGTGACCGACAACGCGCAGTCGGTCTACGAGCTGTCGCAGATCGAAGCCATCCCCGGCATCGAGGCCGAGCTGCAGAAGGACTTCGGCTTCAAGCCGCAGTTCGAGAAGGGCAAGGACTTCCTCGAGGCCAACGACGGCGCCGGCAACACCTTCAAGGCGACGGCGAAGCCGGTGCTCATCGGCACCGCGGTGGTCGGTGCGACGACGATGATCTTCTCGATCATCGTCATGCTGACCAAGGGCCTGACGGTCGACATGGAGAAGCTGTCGCTCATGCATTCGCCCTTCCTGCTGGGGCTGGTGATCGGCGGCGCGGTGATCTACTGGTTCACCGGCGCTTCGATCCAGGCGGTTTCGACCGGCGCCTACCGCGCGGTCGAGTTCATCAAGAAGAACATCAAGCTCGATGCCGGTGCCGGACGGGCCTCGGTCGCCGACTCGAAGAAGGTGGTCGAGATCTGCACCCAGTACGCGCAGAAGGGCATGTTCAACATCTTCCTGGTGGTCTTCTTCTGCACCCTGTCGTTCGCCTGCTTCGAGCCGTTCTTCTTCATCGGCTACCTGATCTCGATCGCCATCTTCGGCCTCTACCAGGCGATCTTCATGGCCAATGCCGGCGGCGCCTGGGACAATGCCAAGAAGATCGTCGAAGTGGAGCTCAAGGAGAAGGGCACGCCGCTCCATGCCGCGACGGTCGTCGGCGACACGGTCGGCGATCCGTTCAAGGACACCTCGTCGGTGGCCATGAACCCGGTGATCAAGTTCACCACCCTCTTCGGCCTGCTCGCCGTCGAGCTCGCGGTCGAGATGACCGCCGCCGGCCAGCACACCCTGACGCAGTTCCTCGCCGCCGGCTTCCTCGCCGTGGCGCTGTTCTTCGTCTACCGCAGCTTCTACGGCATGCGGATCCACAGCGGGTCCGAGGCCACCAGCCACTGACCTCGCGGTTCGGCTGAAAGCAGAGAAAAGGCCCCGGAGCGATTCCGGGGCCTTTTTCTTTTGTTGCAGGCGGCGGTGGCTCCTACTCCGGCCAGGTCGGGTCGCCGCCACGCAAGTGCTCGAAGACGAGCGCGGTCTCGAGATGCCCGACCTCCGGCCGGGTGGTGAAGGCGTCGATCGCGAAATCGCGCAGGTGGTCGGCGTCGCGCGCCCGCACGTGCACCAGAAAGTCGTTCCCGCCCGCCATGTGGTAGGCCGCGACGACCTCGGGCAGAGTCTGGACGTAGAGGCGAAAGGCCTCGAACTGGTCGCGCGAGTGCTGCTGCAGCCGGACCGAGATCATCGCCTCGAGACCGAGGCCGAAGGCACGCGGATCGACATCGGCATGGAAACCGCGCAGCCAGCCTTGCCGAGTCAGGCGCCGGAAGCGCTCGAGCGCCGACGACGCCGCGAGGCCAACTCTGGCCGCCAGCTCCTTGTTGGAAAGCCGTGCATTGTTCGACAGCGCCGCCAGAATCTCGCGGTCGATTCGGTCGAGCGAGCGCGGATCGGCCCGATTCCGCAGAACATTCGATGGACTCTCCGAACTCCGCGGATTACTCTGTTGCTTCTTCATGGAGACGAATTCTATGCGGTTTTCGAGCACATCCATCGACACCCTCGCCACCCACGCCGGACGCGACGGCTTCGCCGAGCTCGGCGTGCATGCACCGCCTATCGACCTCTCTTCGACCTACCCGTTCCCCGATCTCGACCAGGCAACCGCGGCACTCGACGCTTTCGCCGCCGGCGCCGCGACCGCGGCGACACCGATCTACGGCCGCCTGCACAACCCGACGGTGGCGCGCTTCGAAGCGGGGCTCGCAGCACTCGAAGGGGCGGAGGAAGCGGTCGCCTTCGGCAGCGGCATGGCGGCGATCACTGCCGTCCTGCTCGCCGCCAGCGCCCACGGGCGCCATGTCGTCGCGGTGCGGCCGCTCTATGGAGGCACGGATCACCTCCTGGCCTCGGGGCTGCTCGGTATCGAGGCGAGCTTCGTCGGCGTCCACGAGGTCGCGGGAGCCCTGCGCCCCGACACCGCGCTGGTCCTCGTCGAAACGCCCGGCAACCCGACGCTTTCGCTGGTCGACATCGCCGACGTCGTCCGTCAGGCGGGCGCGGTGCCGGTCGCCGTCGACTCGACCTTCGCTACCCCGGTCCTCCAGCGGCCGCTTGCCCACGGCGCGACCTACAGCATCCACAGCGCGACCAAGTTCCTCTCCGGACACGGCGACGTGATCGCCGGTGTGGTGGCGTGCAGCGCGGCCGCCGCGGCGGGCTTGCGCCAGCTGCGCATCCTCACCGGTGCCCTGCTCCACCCCTGGGCGGCCTACCTGCTGCACCGAAGCCTGCCGACCCTGCCGCTGCGCGTACGACGCGCGCAGGAGAGCGCGGGCCTGCTCGCCACGCAACTGGCCGCCCATCCTGGCGTCACGCGGGTGCTCTACCCAGGCCTCCCCGGCGGCGATCCGGAGCAACTCGTCGGCCGGCAGATGAGCGGCGCCGGGGCGATCCTCGCCTTCGAGCTGGCGGGCGGCGCCGCGGCGGCGCGTCTCGTGCTGCAGAATGTCAAGCTCGCGACGCCGGCGGTCTCCCTCGGTTCGACCGACACTCTGATCGAGCATCCGGCGGGACTCACCCATCGCCTGGTAGACCCTCAGGCGCTCGCCGCCGAGGGAATCAGCCCCGGTCTCCTTCGCCTCTCCGTCGGCATCGAGGATCCAGCCGACATCTGGCGCGATCTCGAGACGGCACTCCTCCTCGCAGCAGAAACTCCGGCGCGGCAGACCCAACTTGCCGAAGCACGTCTCCAGTCACCCCGCGCTAGGGGATGAGGATGTTGTTGACGCAGAACCGCGGCGCGTTCGCCGGGAAGAAGTAGGCGAGACCTATGCAGTTCTCGTCGGAGAGGTAGCTCTGGCCGTCGAGGATCGTGAAGTTCTGATTGTTGAAGTAGGTACAACTGTAGGTGATCTGCTCCCCCACCCCGAACTCGTAGAAGCTCGGCGGACCGAACGAAG
>JAGOCP010000286.1 GCA_017998715.1 Thermoanaerobaculia bacterium
CAGTGAGCCGTTTCCCCACGAGAGCGACCCGCCATCGGTTTCCCATGCCTGATAGACCTCGCGAGCAGCGACGCAGTTGTTGCCGTTGGCGTCGCAGTCGTACACCTTCGAGGACAGGTAGCGTTGAATGCCGTCGGCGTTGACTGCATCCGCGAACTGACGGGTGAAGGGCATCGCGTAATCGCCGATCGTCGCGCCCCACATCGGAGGATCGTAGAGAAGGCCGCAGCTGGCTGCGCCGTTCTCCACGGGGTACATGCTGAAGAAATGCTCCGACTTGTCCTTGAGCGGCGTCACGAGCGTGACCTTCAGACTCTGTGTGGTGCCTTGCGGGGTCGAGGTGGTGAACTCTCTCGTATAGGTCCAGGTACCGATCGGATTCGCCGGGACGGCACTTCCCGGATCGTACTCCCGGCGCGCGGAGACTCCGTTGACGTCGGTCCAGAAATTCATGTTCGGCGGAATCTGCTGCGGGCAGGGAATCGTCGATTGCATGTCTGGAAAGATCGTGCTGGTCCAGTCCCACTCGATTCTGCCGGCCGTCGGCAGCGTAAGCGAAGCGATCTCGCCGGTGGCATTGTTCTCGTAGCCGGCAGGCGGCGTCGAGTAGCTCGTGCCGTCGGGCAGGTTGATGTCGGTCAGGACCCACGCCGTGGTTGGCACACTGTACGAAGCGTTGAAAATCGCCGGTCTCCAGACCGAAGCTGTCTGTTGAACGAAGGTCCATTGCGCGGTTGTCGATGGTCCTCCGTTGCAGAGGTTCTGGAAGCAGGGGGCATCGATGTATTGCAGGAGACGTCGCTGATTGGGGTACGACGCCCCAGGATCCCAGAATCCTACGTGAACCGCCCTCGCGCTCCCCGTCTGCGTGATCGTCCAAAGAGTATTGTTCGAGTTGTAGGCCACGGAGACAACGTTGGCGAACTGATCCTTGATCTCTGTGAGCCGATACTCCGGTGCGGTGGTCGTGCCGAAATTCTGGAACTTATGCTCATCGCCGTTGGGAAACTGCACACGACAGTCCCCGAAAGTCGCTGGCGTCGCGCACGTCACGCGCAGGAAGCTGTTGTCTCGCGTGTAATTCACACCTTCCAGAAGCGCAACGGGAGGGTTGGGGTCGCCGGGATCCGGCCCCTCAAGAGGATGCAGATTCGGGTACAGGACATGCTCGCCACCCGAAGGGTCGGAGTAGACCCACCGTGGGTTATAGAGACTGCCCACGCCGATGGGCTTCCGGAGCTCGCCGAGCGACACTCTCCAGCCCAGGCCCCCTTTCCGATCGGGCTTGGGATAGACCACACCGTCGCAAATTTCGCCTGTCGGCGGGCAGGTCGTGGGATAGGCCTCCCAGGCCTGGTTCGTGTAGTTCAATTGCAGGGACCAGTTGAGACCACCATTGACCGCATAGGGGCCGACGATCGGAATGTTGATCGAGAGTCCACCATTCATGAGTGAGACGTTGTCGACGTTCTTGAAGTCATACACGCCGTCGGCTTTGAATCCAGGCGTCGCGGCGGGAGGCAGCTGAGCTCGACTCGAAGCTGCGGCAAGAGCAACGAAAAATACGGCGCCTGCAAGTTTCACCTTCGACATTTGGGCGTCCCCTTTCGATCGCATTCCGGGCTTCCCTCCAAACACAAGATCGGGAGTCACGAGAAGCACGCTACACAATCGAGTCGACGCTGCAAGCACGGTCCAAAGTATTCCTGACTCCAGCTTCACGATAGGGGCTTCGAAGTGCCAGTTGCCTCATGCAGGGCGGGCGACGGAAGATACCCGTCCTGTGGCTTTCACACCGAAGTTCCTTTCCAACCTCACTTCGACGCCGGAGCAGCGCGCCGAGGCGTTTCTCAAGGCGGGCGACAAGGCCAAGGCGGCCGAGGCCTACGCCAAGGCGGGACTGCACCCGCAGGCGGCGAAGCTCTTCGCCGAGACCGGGAACTCGCGGCGCGCCGTCGAGACGACGCTGGTGGGCGTGCTCGGCAAGGTGCCGGACGGCTACTCCGACGCCACGCCGCTGCAAGCCGGCGAGCTTCTCGCCTCCTCCGGCCACCACAAGGAAGCGATCGTCCTCTTCGAGCTCGGCGCCGACTGGAAGCAGGCCGCCGAATCGGCCGCCAAACTGCAGCTGCATGCGAAGGCGGCGCGCTTCTACGAAAAGGCGCGGCTGTGGAAGCTCGCCGCGAACTACTACCGCCGCGGCAACCAGCCGGGCGACGCCGCACGCGCCCTCGAGCAGGAGTCGAACCGGCTGAAGACCGAGGGCCGCGCGCGCCGCGAACCCGGCATCGAGCAGGCGATCGCCGAGATCGATCAGGAGCGCGCCGAGCTCCTCGGCAAGCTCGGCAAGAGCGGCGAGGCGGCGACGCTGCTCTCCAACACGATGCCGACGCTCAAGTCGGGCAAGCTCCTCGAGGCCGCGGGTCGCTTCGAGGAGGCGATCCAGGCCTACGTCGCGGTCGGCGAAAAGGAAGATGCGTTGCGCCTGCTGCCGAAGGCGACCGGGATGCGCCCGCACGAGCGGGCGAAAACCCTCCTCGCCTGCGGCAAGCCGCAGGAGGCGGCGGCGCTCTTTGCGGCCTCGGGGGCGTTCAAGGAGTGCGCCCAGGCCTGGGAGGCCGCGGCGGTCTGGCCGCAGGCCGGCCGGGCGTGGGAAGAGGCGCGCGAGCCGCGCCTCGCCGCCGAGGCTTATCGCAAGGCCGGCCGGTGGGCCGACGCGGGCAGGAGCTTTCTCGCCGCCGGCGACGACGCCGCCGCCGGCGAGGCGTTTCTCAACGCCCGCGACTACCAGCGGGCCGGCGAGAGCCTGCTCAAGGCCGGGAAGCCCTTCGAAGCCGCGACCTGTTTCCTCGAAGTGCAATCGAAAGACGACGCCAGCCGCGCTCTGCGCCAGGTGCCTGCGGCGTCGCAGATCGGCGGCAAGGCGACGATGCTGCTGGTGCCGTTGCTCTACGAACAGGGCAAGTACACCGACGCACTGCAGCGCCTGCAGATGCTGCCGCCGGCAACCGACCCGGGCGGCACGACGATCGTCGATCAGCTCTACTGGCAGGCACGCCTGCTCGAGCGCCTCGAGCGCACCGCCGAGGCCATCGCCGCCTACCAGAAGCTGGTGGCGATCAAGCCGGGCTACAAGGACGCCGCCGAGCGCCTCGGCGGGCTGCGCGTCGCCACCGGCAGAATGCCCGTCGCCCAGGCGCCGGCGGCCTCGCCCCTTCCAGGAGCGCGTTCGACGGAGGCGGCACCCGTTCTCTCTCGCCCTGCCGGGCAGGGAGGCTTTCCCGCCGGATACCTCCTCGCCGGCCGCTACGAAATCGTCGCCGAGATCGGCCGCGGCGGCATGGGGCGGGTCTACCGCGCCCGCGACCGCGAGCTCGCCGAAGAGGTCGCCATCAAGACGATCCTCGGCCGCAGTGACCAGGACGCCGAGATCGCCGCCGAGCAGGATCGCCTGCTGCGCGAAGTGCAGCTCCTGCGCCGCCTCACCCATCCGAACATCGTGCGGGTCTACGACCTCGGGCGCTTTCCCGACGGCATTTTCGTCACCATGGAGCTGGTCGCCGGCCAGACGCTCGACCAGGTCGTGAGGTCGAAAGTGTTGCCGCCGCTCGACCGTCTGCGCGCGATCCTGAAACAGATCGCCGCCGGCCTCGGCGAAGCGCACGCGCACTCGATCGTGCATCGCGACCTCAAGCCGAGCAACGTCATCCTGACGCCGACGCGGGTCAAGATCCTCGATTTCGGTATCGCCCGAACGCTCTCCGGCGATACCCGCCTCACCATGACCGGTCTCGCCGTCGGCACGCCGATGTACATGTCGCCCGAGCAGATTCAGGGCGCCGACCTCGACGGGCGCTGCGACCTCTATGCGTTGGGCGTCGTCGCCTTCACGCTGCTCGCCGGACGCGAACCGTTTCTCGGCAACAATCCGACCGCGATCGCGCTCGAGCACCTGCAGTCTCCCCCGCCCGACCTGCGCCGGCTGCGCCCCGGCACGCCCGAGCCCTGGGTCGTCTTCGTCGAACGGCTGCTCGCCAAGGCGCCCGATGCGCGCTACGCCGACGCCGCTGCGGTGGGCGACGCGCTCGACGCACTGCCCGTCTGAGCGCGCTCGGCGCCTCCTGGAACGGAGGTTGCACTGCCCACCTCCAGGGCGGCCGAACTCCCTACCGCGGCCGCCGGGAGATCGAATGATGAAAGCCAACGCCACCTTCGCCGGCCGCAATCACGCTCTGGGCCTCGTCGTCGGCCTCGTTGGGGGCCTCACGCTCGGCCTCGCAGCGACCGCCGAGGCGCGCGAGGTGTATCAGGGAAGGCTCCTGCCCGAATCCGGCGGCGCCGCCCGAAAGGTGTCCATTATCGTGGACACTTTCACTTCCTCCGCGGAGGCCGCGCGCCTCCAGGAGGTGCTGCGCACGAAGGGTCCACTCGCCCTCGAGCGCGCCATCGGCAAGCTCAACGTCGGAAGCCTGCAGATCGGAGACGTGCAGAGCTACCCGATCGCGACCGCGACCGTCTACGAGAATCACGAGCTCCATACCCGGCGGCTGGTCCTGCTGCTCTCGCGGCCGGTCTCCTATTCCGAGTTCGTCCGCGGCGGTCTCTCCCGCGACTATCCGTACACGCTGGTCGAGCTCGCCCTCGACGGTCCCGGCGTCGATGACGGCGGCAGCGGCGA
>JAGOCP010000287.1 GCA_017998715.1 Thermoanaerobaculia bacterium
GTCGAGCTGCGCCGTCCACAGCTCGGTCGGCGACTTCAGGTGGTTCTTGCCGTAGATCAGCCGGCCGCCGGCAGCGAGGCCGATCGAGCCGTTCGTGCCTGCGCCGATGATCGTCCGCGGCGCTCCCGTGGCGACGTCGATGGCGAAGATCGCCTTCTGGCCGACATCCTGGGCCGCGACGTAGATCGTCTTGCCGTCTGCGGACCAGGTGATCTCCTCCGGCGAGCGGTCCCATCCCTGGGTGAGGACGCGATCGACCCCGTCGATGCCGTCCCGCACCACCAGCACGAAGCGGTCGGCCTCGAAGCCGGGGCGGGCCATCTTCATGTAGACCAGCTGTTTGCCGTCCGGCGAGAAGTTGGGCTGCGTGTCCCAGGCCGGGTTGGTGGTGAGCTGCCGCGGCGCGGCGGAGCCGTCGACCGGCGAGTAGAAGAGGTCGAAGTTGGTGGACCAGGCCTCCGACTTGCCGACGTTGCGGGCGGAATAGACCAGCCCCTTCCCGTCGGGAGTGAAGGTGAACTCTTCGGCGCCACCGAACGGCTTCGACGGGGCATCGGCATCGAAGCCCGGCATGATGTCGATGGCGGTGGTCGCCATCGCGGGCCCGCCGGCGGGCATTACGAACAGGTGGTTGCGGCGGCCGTCCATCCAGGTGTCCCAGTGACGCATGAAAAGGCTGTCGTAGATCTTGCCCGAGGCCTTCCGTGCATCGTTCTCGTCGAGCCGCTTCTTCGTGCACGCGAGATCGGCGCCGCAGGCCGGAAAGACCTCGAGGCTGAAGCCCAGGAGCTTCCCGTCGGGCGAGAGCTCGAGATTCGAGACGTCGACCGGCAGATCGGTCACCTGCACCGCTTCTCCACCGTCGAATGTGAGCCGGAAGACCTGCGACGAACCGGAGCGCGTCGACAGGAAGTAGATCGAACGGCCGTCGGCCGCCCAGCGCCCGTTGAAGTCGCCCGACTTGTGGGTCGTGATCTGGCGCAGGCCTGAGCCGTCGACGCCGACCAGCCAGAGGTCATTGCGGCCGGCATTGGCGTCGAGGTCCGTGGTGCGCAGGGTGAACAGCACCTGCTTGCCGTCGGGCGAAACCTGCGGATCGGAGATCCGCTGCATCGCCAGCAGGTCGTGCACCGTGAACGGATGCGGGTCGGCCGCCGCGGCGGCCGCCGAGGCGGGCGACGCCAACGCGGTCGCGATAGCAAAAGCGAAAAGACCGGTAAAGGAAAACAGGGCTCGTCTCACGCGTTCGGGTCTCATGGGAAGGTCTCCAGATCGGGCTCAGCCGGAAGCAGGGGTCGAAATCGGGCAGACCGCGCCGCCCGCCAGGTGATCGTACCGCAGCCCTCGTCTTCGACTTAGCGTGCGGATTCGAGCGCGGCAGCGGCCGCGGTCGCCGCGAGCAACCCGCCGCCGCGTCGCCTTCCACCCCCTTTACCAGCAGATTTTCGCGCTCCGAGCGCCGAGAGTGCCGGGCGGACCCGACTTGAACAACCCTTTTTTCTTCTTCCCGCCCGATAGAATGCCGACTCATGACTCAAGACAGTGCAGTCGCGAGCGGCCGCAACCCGGCGCTCACGCCCCGGCCGACGACGATCGTCGAGGCGCCGCGCCTCGCGGCACGTCTCGGCGTCGACCTCTTCCTCGCCGTCGAGACGTTCCAGGAGACCGGCAGTTTCAAGTTCCGCGCCGCGGCCAATGTCGCGGCCAACGTCCCGAACGAAATCCTCATCACGGCCTCCTCCGGCAACTTCGGCCAGGCGCTGGCGCGCGCCGCCGCCCTCGCCGGCAAGCGGGCGATTATCGTCATGCCCGTCACTTCCGCCCAGGTCAAGGTCGATGCAGTGCGCAGCTTCGGCGGCGAGGTGGTGTTCGTCGACACCCAGCGGGAGACACGCGCCGCGAAGGTCGCCGAGGTCTTCGCCAGGCATCCCGACGCCTACCTGGGCAGCGCCTTCGACGACCCGCTGGTGATCGCCGGCAACGCCAGTCTCGGACATGAGCTCGCTGCGCTCGCTTCTGCCGGCCGGACCTTCGACGCCGTCGTCGTGCCGTTGGGCGGCGGCGGCCTGACCGCAGGGATGGTGCAGGGGCTGCGCGAAGCGGGCAACGCGGCGGAGGTCTGGGGCGCCGAGCCGCTGCTTGCCAACGACGGTGCCCAGTCGCTGCGCGCGGGGCACATCGTCCAGTTCGAGAGAGAGGGGGCGACGATCGCCGATGGCGCGCGCACACTGGCGCTCGGCAAGCACAATTGGGCGATCCTGCAACACGGGCTCGCGGGCATCGTGGAGGTCGACGAGGGGAAGATCCGCGAGGCCGTGCGGCTCCTCTCGGCGCTCGCCAACGTCAAGGCCGAGCCCACCGGCGCCTTGACGACGGGAGCCCTTCTCGCCGCGCCCGAGAGGTTCCGCAGCAAGACCGTCTGTTGCGTAGTCTCGGGCGGCAACGTCGATCCGCAGGTCTATCTCGAAATTCTCGCCGGAGCGAACCCATGAGTGCCGCGAAGCCGGCTGCCAAGAGCAGCCCCTTCAAGCCGTCGATGAGCTGGCTGCTGGTCTTTCTCCCGGTCGTCCTCGGCCTCGAGTTCAGCCACTCGCAGTCGCATGTCGCCATCTTCCTTTGCGCCTGCCTGGCGATCATTCCGCTCGCCGGCTGGTTGGGCAAGGCGACCGAGCACCTGGCGGAGCGCACCAGCGAAGGGGTCGGCGGCCTGCTGAACGCCACGTTCGGCAACGCCGCCGAGCTCATCATCGCCCTGGTCGCCCTGAAAGAGGGCTACTACGGCATCGTCAAGGCGTCGCTCACCGGCTCGATCCTCGGCAACATTCTGCTCGTCCTCGGTGCCTCGTGCCTCGCCGGCGGTCTCAAGTACAAGGACCTGCGGTTCAACGCCGCCGGCGCGCGCATGATGTCGACGATGCTCATGCTGGCGGCCGTCGCGCTCGTCATGCCGGCGGCCTTCCACTACCTGGTGCATCCGATCGCCAAGGTCGAACGCGATCTGTCGCTCGAGATCGCGGTCGTCCTGCTGGTCTGCTACGCCTTGTCGCTGCTCTTCTCGCTGCACACCCACAAGCAACTTTTCATCGGCACGGCGGCCGAGGCAGCGCAGCTCGAAGATGCCGGGCACAGCAAGTGGTCGCTCGGCAAGGCGCTCGGCGTGCTCGGCGTTTCGACCGCCATGATCGCCTGGGTGTCGGAAATTCTCGTCGGCTCGATTGCCCAGGCGGCGAAGTCGTTCGGTATGACCAGCGTCTTCGTCGGTGTGATCGTCGTGGCGATCATCGGCAACGCCGCCGAACACTCCACGGCGATCCTGGTGGCGCGCAAGAACCGGATGGATTTGGCGCTCAGCATCGCCATCGGCTCGAGCATTCAGATCGCCCTGTTCGTCGCCCCGGTGCTCGTGTTCGCCAGCTACTGGATCGGGCCGACGCCGATGGACCTGGTCTTCACGCCGGCGGAGGTGCTCGCGCTGGTGATCGCGGTGGCCGTCACGACCCAGGTGGCGAGCGACGGCGAAAGCCACTGGATGGAGGGCGTGCAGCTGCTCGCGGTCTACCTGATTCTGGCGCTGCTGTTCTTCTCGTTGCCGGAGGTCATGGAGACGTCGGGAGCGGCGCTTCCGGCGGCGGCGGCGACCGCGCACTGACGCCGGCGGGCTCCGCCGCGCTCAGCGCCAGTGCCCGCGCGCTGGCGGCGCGGGATAGATGAAGTGCCGCGCCGGGCCGGGAAGCTGCTCCGGCTCGGGCGGCGCCACCACTTTCACCAGCAGCAGACCGGCGAGAAAGCCGCCGACGTGGGCCCACCAGGCGATGCCGCCGGCGGCGCCGGTCGAATCTTGCCCGAAGGCCAGAAGGCCGCTCCCGAGCTGCAGCAGGAACCAGACGGCGAGGTAGACCAGCGCCGGTATGTGCACAAAGAGCGGATAGAACAGAATCGGGATCAGCGTCAGGATGCGGGCGTGTGGATAGAGCAGCAGGTAGGCTCCGAGCACTCCCGCGATCGCTCCAGAAGCGCCGATCGTCGGCACTGTCGACGCCGGGTCGGTCGCCCACTGCATGCCGCCGGCAGCGCATCCGCAGGCGAGATAGAACAGCAGGAAACGGACTCGCCCCAGGCGGTCCTCGACGTTGTCGCCGAAGATCCACAGCGTCCACATGTTGAAGGCGAGATGCAGGAATCCGCCGTGCAGGAACATGCTCGACAGGAACGAGAACCAGCCGCCGCCGGGATAGCCGACACCAGCGGCCCAGGCCGGGTCGGAAAGCCGCGCCGGCACCAGGCCGAAAAGGTAGAAGAGGTTCTGCAGCCCGTCGTCCGGCAAGGTCCACTGGTAGAGGAAGATCAGGCCGTTGACCGCGATCAGCGCCAGAGTGACGGCCGGAAATCGGCGGCTGGGGATGCCATCGCGCAGCGGAAACATGGGCTCGGGGTCGGGCGACGATAGCATTGCGGCGATGGCCGACTCGACGCTCGCCCGCAGCCGCTGGTTCGTGATCGCCGCCGCCGCGCTCTTCTCGACCGGCGGCGCAGCGATCAAGGGGACGGCGCTCACCGCCTTGCAGGTCGCCGGCTTCCGCTCGGCGGTCGCGGCGCTGGCGCTGGTCCTGCTGCTGCCGGCGGCGCGGCGCGGCTTCGGCCGCGACCTCCTGCCGGCGGCTTTCGCCTACGCCGGG
>JAGOCP010000288.1 GCA_017998715.1 Thermoanaerobaculia bacterium
ATCCGAGCTTCAAGCGCCACGCCCACGACGAGGGCGTCCTGGCCGCAGGCGACGTCCTGACCCTCGAGCCCGGCCTCTACGACCCGGATCCGACGAACGGCTTCGGCATCCGCCTCGAGGATCTGGTTTACCTCGGTGCGGAAGCGCCGCAGAACCTCACGCCGCTGCCGTACGAGCTCGATCCGCGGAGCTGGCGCTAGCCAATCGAAGCGACACGCCCTACGAGCGAAAGTCCGGTCTGGCCGGTGCGGCGGGGAGCGCGAGCACGAACCTGGCCCCCTTCGCCGTCGAGTCCTCGACCCAGACGTTTCCGTTGGCGGCGGAAACCAGACCGCGGACGATGGCCAGGCCCAATCCGGTCCCGCGGGAGGCTGAGCAGCCGTCGTGCTCAG
The DNA here is from genome assembly GCA_017998715.1 of Thermoanaerobaculia bacterium. GTDB lineage: Bacteria > Acidobacteriota > Thermoanaerobaculia > Multivoradales > JAGPDF01 > JAGPDF01. The sequence goes on from JAGOCP010000288.1 coordinate 393, forward strand.
TGGTGAACTGGCGCTCGAAGATGGTTTCTCGTATCTCTGGCGGGACACCGGGACCTTCATCGCTGACGACCACGCGGACGTCTTGCTGGGTGCAGAGAATCTCGAGCCGGATCTCTCCTCCCTGGGGAGAGAACTTGATTGCATTTTCCAGCAGTCCGAAGAGGATCCGGTGCAGGCGATCGTCATCACCCAGGACGAGCGCTCTGGTCGCTTCCTCGAGCCCTACCACGCGCAGGGCCTTCCTCTGGAGGAGTGGCTGGGTGGCGTCCAGAACAGAGCGCGCCACCGACAAGAGGTCCACCACTTCGCCCGTAGCGGCTGCGCGACCCTGTTCCGTCCGTGAGAGCTCCAGAATTCCAGCGACCATCCGTTCGAGCCGTTTGGACTCCGTGACGATGTTGCCGATGAACCTTACTTGATCCTCTGCGCTCAGCTGCCGCTCGCTCAAGATCTCCGCCGCTCCGCGGATAGCCGCCAGCGGTGTCCTGAGTTCGTGACTCAGGTTGGTCGAGAAGCGCGCCGAATCTTCCGCTCTGAGCTCCAGCGCCCGGACGCCTTTGTCGAGCGCCCGCGCCAGGTCGCCGATCTCGTCCGGGCGATCGCGCTCGTTCGGGGACCTCCAGGGGGTCTGCCCGACCGTGCGTGCCCGGCGCGCCAAGTTGTCGAGCGGATCGAGGACCGTTCGGCGGAGGTAGACCACCGTTGCCGCCAGCACCAGGATACTGGCGACCAGGGTCAATGCCAGTTTGAACCTGACCTCGCGCTGGGCCTCCAACAGGGTGGCCTGACCCGACGCAGGCAGCGCCTCCCACCGGTCGCCCGACGTGAATTCGGCGATGAAGTACCAGCCCCCGGTGGGCAGGATCATCAGCAGGAACAGCGCCGCCATCAGGCGGCGGCTTATCGGGCGGCGGACACCCGTGGGCACCAGGGCTGCGCTCACTCGATGCCTCGTGCTCGATAGCCGACCCCGAAAACCGTCTCGATCGGATCCGCCGAGGGGTCGACCCGCTCGAATTTCCGCCGCACGCCCTTCACATGCGAGTCGATTGTCCGGTCGGAAACGAGCGCCTCGCCGCGGTAGACGCGTTCGACCAGTTCGTCGCGAGAGAATACTCGCAGCGGCGCCCGGAAGAGGAGATAGAGGAGATCGAATTCGATGCGCGTGAGCGGCACCGTGACCTCGCTCCAGGTGGCTCGGTGGGTACCGGGGTCGACACGCACGGCGCCATGGACGACGGCGGGCGCGCCCTTGTCGGGTTCCGGTTGAGCTGTTCTTCGCAGGATGGCACGCACCCTCGCGACCACTTCCCGGGGCGAGAACGGCTTGACCACGTAGTCGTCCGCTCCGCTCTCCAAGCCGACCACTCGATCCACTTCGTCGTCGCGGCAGGTGAGAATGAGCACCGGGAGCCCGGACCCCGAACGGACCTCGCGACAGAGGTCCATGCCGTCGCCGTCCGGAAGTCCAAGGTCGAGCACCAGGAGGTCGAACGACTGAGCATCGAGAAGCCGCCGGGCCTCGGCGAGCGTCCCCGCTGCTTGAACGACGAAGCCCGACTGCCTCAATGAGAACACCACGACATCGACCACGGCGGGCTCATCGTCAATCACCAAGATGCGATTCATCCTCCTCCTTTCTTGGCAACCAACCCAGCCGGTTGTGGAGCGCCTCTTCGGCGACGATTGCGAGGAAAGCCGCGACTGCGTTGATGGCCATATCGCGTCCATCGCAGACCCGCTCGGGCGTAAGGCCCTGCAGGAGTTCATCCACGACACCCGCTGCGGAAGCCAGGGCCACGGCTCCGAGAACTTGGCCTCGAGGCTGGAGGTGCCATGCCAACGCCCGTCGGCAGAGGATGGCCAAGAGCCCGTACTGCAAGAAGTGGATGCGCTCCTCCGGCACCGCCAGGCCCAGGATGAGACTGCCGGTCACGAGCGCAAGGAGAACCAGGGCGAGAAAGGCGATCCGATCCGACAACCGGACATCGAATAGGACGTGATAAACGAGTCCCACTACCGCCACGAAGTAGAGAAGCGTCACCGACGTGCCGAGGAGATGCTGCTCGCGCAGGCCGACGACGATGTCGCGCGCGTACGGAACGGAGGCGAAAAGGACGGCAACGTATGCGGCCACGAGCAGCCAGTTCCGGACCGCGGTCGTTCTCGGAGAGATACTCATCGGCTTTCCGGTCGCGCTCCTCGGAGATTGAGGTCGATCTGAATCGCATCCTGGTTGCGCTCGCTGCCGGACAACGCCATGCGAGCGGTTGCATTCTTCGGATCCAACGCTAGCGCCAATTCGAGCGCCTTGCGAGCTTCGACTTCGAGCCCGCGCCCCCGGAGTGCCAGTCCGCGCACAACCAACGGCTCGACACTGACTGGATCGATTGCCGCTACCTGGTTCGCAAGGCGCTCTGCCGCTCGATGTTCTCCGGCACGCAAGGCGCGCCATGCCGTGGCCAGCGCAACCTCTGTCCAGGATGAGTGGCCGATGTGCTCGGCCAGGAATCGCTCCTCGACCCGGCTCACTTCTGCCCAGTTCTTGTTCGTGGTCAGGTGGCGGCGCAAGACGAGGGATTTGTTGGCGGTGTCGCCGCTCTCGGCGAGCGCGACCACACTCTCCGAGAGCGCCGTACCTTCCGACCTCAAGACCTCCACCAGCAGGCGGTCTGTCAGGTCCTCCTCCTGGGCGGACTCTCCGGGCAAGGTACGCAGCCAGACGGCGGCGAGGCCTGCGTTCTTGCCGTCGAGGATTCGCCCGGCCAGGGCGAGTCGCCAATCATTCGGCAAGCCCGGCGCTTCAGCCGGCGTCGTCCCTTTGGCCGCCCACGCTTCAATGGCAGCCAGTACGGTCGCGGGCTCGGCGCCGCCGTGTTGGTCGAGAGCCAGGAGGATCGGTAAGGCCTGGGCCACTCGGCCAGAGCGGGTCAAGAGCCTGACCCTGAGGTTGCGAAAGGACCCGTCGCGCTGGGCGTCGGCTGGAAACTCATCGAGGAGGCGCTCTGCTTCGTGTCCGAGGTTCGCCCGAACCAGAAGGTCGGCCAGGCGCGTCACCGCTTCGACATCGCTGGGATCGTAGCCGACTGCCGCCCGGAGTTTGGCGATTGCGCGGGGAAGGTCACCTGCCTTCGCGGCCCCGTCGGCCTGCGCGAAGAGTGCTGCCTGCCGCTCCTTCGGCGAGAGACAGGCAGCGCTGAGGAGAACGAGAAGGCACAAGGAGCATCTGCTCGAGCGGTTCACGAACTAGCTTCCCATCATTCCGAGAATGTGCTTGAAAATGTTGCCGTCGAGATCCCGAAAGAGCTCGAAGTCGAGCGTGGGAGAGCCGATGAACGGCCTGAGCACCCAGGCAAGCTGCGCGCCGACGACCGCGTGAATCATGAAGTAGAGAAGCAAAGCCCTGGCGGAGCCTCGCTTGTGCTCCGGGTCGCAGAGCCGGCGATAGCCAGCGCGCAGTCGCGCCAGCCCGACGAACCCTCCGGCTGCTCCGACGGCGAGCGCAAGGACCTGCGCGAGCTTGTAGTGCCGAGTGGTTCCGATCAGAAAGAAGAGGGGCAGCGAAAAGGCTGCCCAGACCATCGCGGTCGAAGAGAGAGCGGTCGCCTGGAGCGCCAAAGACTGCGCGAGCGACAGCGCCTTCGGGGCTCGCAAGACCTGCACGGCGTGAAACGTGGGGAAGCAGAGGGCAGCGCTTCCGAACAGCAGGAGCGGTAGCTTTACGGCCGAGCTCAAGACCTGGATCCAGGACTGGTCGTAGGTTCCGAGCGTCACGCCGAACAGCGCCGCGGCTGCGGCGCCCCACAAGAGCGCTTGTCGGGTAGTGCGATTGAGGTCGCGCTCGCTGGCTATCTGCTCGATGACGCTCGCTTCATCTCGCAGCGCCGCTTCGGGAAATCTGAGAGTCGCAATTGAGTTGTCCATGCCTTCCTCCTGGCTATTGGGGGTTGCTGTATCCAGGAACCTAGCGAGTAGAAGTGGTGAACTTAAGGAAGCGGCAGGGAAAACTGCGGACAGTTCCGCTCGCCTCGGCTAGGATCCATTTCTGTCAGGAGGTCGGTATGCAGGACTTCGAGAAGCTCGGGCTGTTCTATCTCGGCAAGCCGGTGGACGTGGCGACGGGCGCCACGATCGACGAGCCGTTGCTCTACGATTCGCGCGATCTGGTGACGCACGCGGTCTGCCTCGGCATGACCGGGAGCGGCAAGACCGGTCTGGGAATCGCCCTCCTCGAGGAGGCGGCGATCGACGGCGTGCCGGCGCTGGTGATCGATC
>JAGOCP010000042.1 GCA_017998715.1 Thermoanaerobaculia bacterium
ACGCCGCAGGCCGTGCGAGAGGTGCCGGCGGATGGCCCGCCCGGGTTGCTGTTCGTGGGCCGGCTGCGACTGCGCAAGGGGGTCGAGGTGCTGTTGCGCGCGCTCGCTCTGCTGCGGGCGCAGGGCCTCTCGCCGCGCTTGCGCATCGCCGGCGACGGTGAGCACCGGGCGGCGATCGAGCGCGCCGCGGCGCGTTTCGGTGTGCGCGATCAGGTGGACTTCCTCGGCCGCCGAGGTCCGGCAGAGATCCGCTGGCTGCTGGCGAGGTCGGCGGCGCTGGTCGTGCCATCGACCTACGAAGGCATGCCGCTGGTGGTGCTCGAGGCGATGGTCGAGGGGGTGCCTGTCGTCGCCAGCCGTGTGAGCGGCATTCCGGAGGTCGTGCTCGACGCGGAGACCGGCTGGCTGGTGCCGCCGGAGGACCCACCGGCCCTCGCCGCCGCGCTGGCCGAGCTGCTCGCCGATCCGGCAGCGGCCCGGCTGCGCGGAGAGCGCGGGCGCGAGCGCCTCGAAGCGCGCTATCGTCCGGCGGTGGTGGCCGCGCTCTGGGAGTCGATCGTCGGCGCCGCACTCCTGAAGCGAAGGGACGTGAGCCAGAGATGAATCGTTTCGGCAAAATCATGCAGTTCCTGGGTTGGCTCGGCTTCGCCCTCCTTGCCGCGGTCTGGACGCAAGGCTTCTTCGTGCGCGACCAGCCGCCGGAGCTCGCCCGGCACTCACAGCTCGCGATCGCCGCCGCCGGCCTGTGCATCCTGCCGCGCTTCTGGACCCTGGCCTATCTCCAGCTCGCCGCCCGCGGCCGGGCGTCCCGTCGGCCTGCCGGAGCGCTGCCGTCGGCCGCAGAACGCTTCGCGCGCCGCCGACGCCTGGCCACGATCGCCGCCGGCGTCGCCCTCGTCGCCCTCGCCGGTTCGTTCGCGCTCGCCGGAGGGGTCGTCCAGCGCCGGGTAAGCCCGCTCGCGCACGGCCTCGCCGGCTGCGTCGCTCTCGCGCTGCAGATCGGCGCGCTCCTCCTCGAGCGTCGCGCCCTGCTCGACGACGCGCAGGAGATGCGCGATTCGGGCCTCGCCGCGACCCCCGTCCGCGAAGCCTCCTGAGTCCTCTTCCCGACGGGGCCTGCTGGTATACTGCCGGCCGTTCGTCCCGATCCGTCTCCCCCGGTGGTACAGCTTGAGGAAGCGGCGCCGGCGAAGTGACGCCGGACCTCTAGCCTGACCTTCTCACCGGGTTCGTCGCGAGGCGTCGCAGATGCCTATGGCTGCAAGGCGCCGCGACTGAGGCCCGCGCAGACGTACTTGCAGTACGTCGAGCAGGCCGAGGAAGCGCAACGCAGCAGACATGGGCAGATGCGACGCCGCAGTAGAAGTTGGTGAGAAGGTCAGGCTAGGAGCCTCTGTGTCGGACTCTCAAATCGTACTTTCCGGAATGCGCTCGACCGGGAAACTCCATCTCGGTCATCTCTTCGGCACCCTGCACAACTGGGTCGAGCTGCAGGCTGCGCACCGCTGCTTCTTCTTCGCCGCCGACTGGCACGCTCTCACCAGCGACTACGCCGACCCGTCGCGGGTGACCGAGAACACCATCGAGATGCTCGCCGACTGGATCGCCGCCGGTGTCGATCCCGAGAAGTCGGTGGTGTTCGTGCAATCGATGGTGCCGGAGCACGCCGAGCTGCATCTCATCCTGTCGATGATCACGCCGCTCGGCTGGCTCGAGCGTGTGCCCACCTACAAGGACCAGATCCGCGAGCTCGAGAACCGTGATTTGAACACCTACGGCTTCCTGGGCTATCCGGTGCTGCAGACCGCGGACATCATTCTCTACCGCGCGCAGTTCGTGCCGGTGGGGGAGGACCAGGCGAGCCATCTCGAGCTGTCGCGCGAGATCACCCGCCGCTTCAACAGCCTCTACGGCAACGTCTTCCCGGAGCCCAAGGCGCTGTTCACGAAGACCCCGAAGGTACCCGGTCTCGACGGCCGCAAGATGTCGAAGTCGTACGACAACGCGATCAATCTCTCCGACCCGCCGGCGGTCGTGCGCCAGAAGTGCATGACGATGTTCACCGACCCGACGCGGGTGCGCAAGAGCGATCCCGGGCATCCGGAGAGCTGCAACCTGTTCGAGTTCCACAAGCTGCTCTCGCCGCCGGAGCTCCAGGAGCGCGTCGCGCGCGACTGCCGCGCGGCGACCATCGGCTGCGTCGAGGACAAGAAGCTGCTCGCCGAGGAGATCGTCGCCCTGCTCGAGCCGATCCAGCAGCGCCGTCAGGAGCTGCTGCGCGAACGCGGCGCGCTGCTCTCGCTGCTGCGGGACGGTTCGGAGAAGGCGCGCGAGCGCGCCCGGGAGACCATGGCGCAGGTGCGCGGCGCGCTCGGTCTCGATTACGACCGCCTGCTGCAGCGGGAGCTGCAGTGAGCGCCGCGCCGGCGGTCAGCCGGCTATTGCCGGAGGATTGGCGCGTCCATCTGCCGGTCTTCGACGGGCCGCTCGACCTGCTGCTGCACCTCATCAAGCTCAACGAGGTCGAGATCACCGACATCCCGGTGGCGACGATCTGCGACCAGTTCCACGAGTACCTCCGGCTGATGGAGGAGATGGATCTCGACATCGCCGGCGAGTACATCTACGAGGCGGCGCTGCTCATCCAGCTCAAGTCGCGGATGCTCCTGCCGCGGCCGAAGAAGACCAACGGCGAAGTGGTGGAAGAGGATCCGCGCGGCGAGCTCGTGCAGCGCCTGCTCGAGTACCGGCGGATCAAGGAGGCGGCGCAGGCGCTGGCCGAGGTCGACCGCATGCGTCTCGGCCTGTGGGCGCGGCGGAAGCCCGCCTGGGAAGAGGAGCAGGGCGAAGAGGTCGACATGGACGAAGTCTCCCTGTTCGACCTGCTCTCCGCCTTCCGCGGCGTGCTCGACCGCTACGACCGCGAGAATCCCGATCCGATCCTGCTCCCCGCCGAGACCTATCCGGTGCGCGGGCAGTTCGAGCGCCTGCTCGACATCCTGAACGCCGGCGCCCCGTTCGACTTCATTCACGACCTGCGCAACCGGAGCTGCCGCGCCGAAGCGATCGCCGCCTTCCTCGCGGTGCTGGAGCTCGCGCGCCTGCGCCTGGTGAGGATCCACCAGACCGAGAGCGGCGCCATCGTCCTCTACCGGACGACGCTCGACCCGACCGCGGAAGACCTGGAGAGTGTGGACGCATGATCAGCCGAACCGAGCTCGAGGCCGCCCTGGAGGCGGTACTGTTCGCTGCCGCCCAGCCGGTGCCGGTCGAGCGGCTCACCGGCCTGTTCGAAGGCGTGGTGGCGGAGGATTTCGACGCCGCCCTGGCGGCGCTGCGCGCCCGCTACCAGCCGGAGCCCGGGCGCGGCCTGTTCATCGAGGAGGTGGCCGGCGGGCTTCGCATCGTGACCGCGGCGGAGTACCATGGCTACCTCAAGAAGTTCTTCGACGCCGCCGGAGGCAACAAGCTCTCGATGGCCGCGATCGAGACTCTGGCGATCGTCGCCTACCGCCAGCCGGTGACGGCGCCGGAGGTGCAGGAAATGCGCGGCAAACAGTCGGCGGCGGTGATCCGCAACCTGCTGGAGAAGCGCCTGCTGCGGATCTCGGGTCGCAAGGAAGTGGTGGGACGCCCCTTCCTCTATTCGACGACGCGAGAGTTCCTGATGCATTTCGGTCTCAAGGGTCTGGGTGAGCTGCCGCCTCTCGAGGAGTTCGAGGAGACTTTCGGCAGTGATCTGAGCCAGCCAGGCGAAGGGCAGGAAACCGGCGAGCGCGCCGATCCCGGGGACACGGGAGACCGCCACGATGCGGTCGAGGCGTACGATGCGCAGGATCCGGAGGCGGCGAGGGACCTCGAGGAGGCGCTCGACGCCGGCACGGAGGTCGCCGGAGCAGGGGAGTCGGGAAGTGCGGAGGAATCGTGACAGCAGAGAGGTTGCAGAAGATCCTGGCGAGAGCCGGCGTCGCCGCCCGTAGGAAAGCCGAAGACCTGATGCGCGAGGGGCGGGTGACCGTCAACGGGCGCGTCGCGGTGCTCGGCGAGAAAGCCGATCCGGCCCTCGACACGATCAAGGTCGACGGCAATCGCATTCAATGTGCCACCGGGCACCGATATCTGCTGCTCAACAAGCCGCGCGGCTATCTGACTGCGGTCGAGGACGACAAGGGCCGTCCGACCGTCATCCAGCTCGTGCCGCAGCACTGGCGCAAGGCGCTGATTCCGGTCGGCCGCCTCGACTACCAGACCGAGGGGCTCCTCCTGCTCACCGACGACGGCGAGTTCGCGCAGCGCATTTCGCATCCGCGCTACGGCTGCCACAAGACCTACGAAGTCAAGGTCAAAGGGACGCCCGACGAAGCGCAGCTCGACCGGCTGCGCAAGGGAATCGTGCTCGAGGGCCGGCGCACCGCGCCCTGCCGCATCACCTGGATGAAGAGCACCGGCAGCCGCGACGAAGAGGGGGGCAACACCTGGTTCGCGGTCGAGCTGTCGGAGGGCCGCACGCGCCAGGTGCGGGAGATGTTCTTCCGCATCGCCCACCCGGTGCAGAAGCTGCGCCGGGTGGCGATCGGCCCGCTCAAGGACACCGAGCTGCCGGTCGGCGCTCTGCGCGAGCTCTCCGACCGCGAGCTCGCGATCCTGCGCAAGGCGACCGACAAGGTGGTCGCGAAACCGGCGCGGTCGCGCACCGCCAAGCGGCCGGCAGGCGAGCGCGAGGAGCGCAGTGAGCGCCCGCATCGCGCGGCGTCCGCGGCGCGGCCGGCGCCGGCGGAACGCAGCTCGCGCGGCGACCTGCCGGCCCGTTCCGCTCGTTCCGATCGCCCCGCTCGTCCTGCGCCTGCAGCGCGTCCAGCGGCGCCCGCCCGACCGGCTCGCCCGGCGCGACCCAGCCGGGCCGCCAGCGGGGACGCTCCGCCGCGGGGTGACCGTCCGGTCCGCAAGGCCCGTCCGGCCGGCGCCAGGCGTGGCGAGGGCGATGGGCCGCGCACTCCGGGTCGCGGCAAGCCGGCGGCCGGTCGCACCTCGCGGACCTCGCGCCCGCGGTGAGCGGCGGCGCTGCGCGGCCGCGCGTTCCGCCAGCGCTGATCGTCGCCATCGACGGTCCCGCCGGCGTCGGCAAGAGCACGGCGGCGCGCCGCCTGGCGGCCCGGCTCGCGGTGCCCTACATCGACACCGGCGCCATGTATCGCGCCGCTGCGCTCTATCTCGCCGACCTCGGGATCGATCCCGCCGACCGCGCGGCGGTCTCCCGGGCGGTCGCGGCCATGCCGCTCCGACTGACCCTCGACGACGGCGGCGCCCAGGTCGAGCTCGCAGGGAGCGACCCCGGAGAGCGCCTTCGCCTGCCCGAAGTCAGCGCGTTGACCTCGCGCATCGCCGTGCATGCAGAGGTGCGGCAGCGTCTGGTCGCCCTGCAGCAGGAGTTCGTGCGTCGCTGTGGCGGGGTGATGGAAGGGCGCGACATCGGCACCGTCGTCGTGCCGGAGACACCGTTCAAGTTCTATCTCGACGCCGCCCCCGAAGTGCGCGCCTCCCGCCGCCACGCCGAGCTCTCGCAGCGCGGCAGCGTTGGCGACCCGGAGGAGGTCGCCCGCCAGCTCGCCGAGCGCGACGCGCGCGATAGCTCGCGCAGCGAGTCGCCGCTTCAGGCGGCGCCGGATGCGCTGCACATCGACACCGGCAGGCTCGATCCCGAAGCGGTCGTCGAGGCGATGCTGGCGGAGATCCGCCGGCGCTCCGCCTGAAGCGCCGGCCTGCGTCGTTGCTGGCGTGTCAGCTCGACAGGCGCTCGAGCACCGAGCGCTCCCAGTGCCGCGGCCCGAGCGTCTTGACGTCGGCGATGCGCGCTTCGGCCATGCGGTCGGCGGCGACGGCGGTCGGAATGCCGTCGCGCCCGGCGATCGCGAAGACGCGCAGCACGTTGTCGTAGATGCCGCGCGCCCGGCGCAGGGCGCGATCCTGGTCGTAGCCGATGAACTCCTGGAAGACGTTGATCAGGCCGCCGGCGTTGATCACGAAGTCGGGCGCGTAGAGGATCCCGCGGCGGGCGATTTCGGCGCCGTGCCGGGGAGCGTCGGCGAGCTGGTTGTTGGCGCCGCCGGCGACCGCTTTCGCCTTGAGGCGCGGCAGGGTGTCGTCGTTGAGGATCGCGCCGAGGGCGCAGGGGGCGAAGATGTCGCACTCGACGTCGTAGATCGCTTCCGGAGCGACGATCTCGACGCCCAGCTCGCGGGCCTTGGCGATGGCGCCGGCGTCGATATCGCAGCCGACGAGCCGCGCCCCTTCGTCCTTCAGGTAGCCGGCGAGATAGCCGCCGACGCTACCGAGTCCCTGGATGGCCACCGAGCGTCCGCTCAAGTCGGTCGAGCCCCAGAGTGTCTGCGCCGCCGCCCGGATCCCCTGCAGGACGCCGAGCGCGGTCACCGGCGAAGGGTCGCCGCCGCCGCCGAGCTCCGGCGCGACACCGGTGACCCACGCCGTCTCCTGGGCGATGAACTCCATGTCGGACGTGTTGGTGCCGACGTCCTCGGCGGTGATGTAGTGGCCGCCGAGCGAATCGACGAACCGGCCGAAGGCACGGAACAGCGCCTCCGACTTGTCCTTCTTCGGGTCGCCGACGATGACCGCCTTGGCGCCGCCGAGATTGATGCCGGCGGCGGCGGCCTTGTAGGTCATGCCGCGCGACAGGCGGAGAGCGTCGGTGAGCGCGGCGTCGAAGCTCTCGTACGGCCACATCCGCGTACCGCCCAGACCGGGGCCGAGGACGGTCGAGTGGATGGCGATGATCGCCTGCAGACCGACTTCCGGGTTCGAGCACAGCAGCACGCGCTCGTGCCCCATCTCCTTCATCTCGGCGAAAGCGTCCATACGATCTTCCTCTCGTGCCCGCAGGGCCAATGTTTCAGGGGGAGGCGAAAAAGCCCGCGAAGTCTACCGCACGCTCCCCGTACAATCGCCGCATGGATCGCACCGCGCGTGCCGCGTGGGTCAAGGATCTGGCGCTCGCCGCCGGCTTCTCCCGCGCGGGTATCGCCAGCGTCGCCGCTTCCGCGACGGCAGCCGCCAACGACCGCTGGCTCGGCGAAGGCGGCCACGCCGGCATGGAGTACCTCGCCCGCCACGCCGCGTTGCGCCAGGATCCTCGCAACCTCCTTCCCGCCGCGCGGAGCGTGCTCTGCGTCGCGCTCGACTACGCGCCGAAGGCAGGAACAGCCACCGGCGATTCCGACTTCTGGCAGGGTGTCGCGCGCTATGCGCGCGGCGAGGACTACCACGATGCCATGCGCGAAAAGCTCGGTAAAGTAAAAGCGGCGATCGAGGCGGAGCTGCCAGGAGTCGAGGCGCGTATCTGCGTCGATACGGCGCCGCTCCTCGAGCGCGAGTGGGCCGCGCGAGCGGGGCTGGGGTCGTTCGGCAAGAACACGAACCTGCTGCACCCCGACAGCGGCTCGTTTTTTCTCTTAGCCGAGCTTTTGCTTTCTCTCGACCTGACCCCCGACCTGCCGGTCGCCGATCTTTGCGGTTCATGTACTCGCTGCCTGGACGCTTGCCCGACGGGCGCGCTGTCGCCCTATCGACTCGAGAGCGACCGCTGCATCAGCTACTGGACGATCGAACATCGCGGCGAGATTCCGCCTGCCCTACGGGCGGCGATGGGGCAGTGGGTCTTCGGCTGCGACATCTGCCAGGAGGTCTGTCCGTGGAACGGCGATCCGGTGGGGGAGCTGGCGCCGGAGTTCGAAACGCCGGCCGCGCGTCAGGGACTTTCCCTCGCCGGGGTGCTCGCGTCCGATGAGGCGGGGTTGCGGTCTTTGTTGCGCGGAACGCCGCTTCTGCGGCCCAAGGTGGAGGGCCTGAAGAGAAATGTCACCGTGGCGATGGGCAACCGGCGCGATCCGGGGTATATTGGCGCCCTGGCCGAGGCGCTCGAGAGCGGCTCCCCGATGGTTCGCCGGCATGGCGCGTGGGCTTTGGGGGAGATCGGCACAGCGGAGGCGAAGCAGATCCTGCAGCAGGCCCTCGAAGCGGAGGCGGATCCGGACCAGCGACGTGAGCTGGAATCGGCCATCGGCCCCCTTTGACAGCGGGCGTCAGCGACCCATATACTTTCAAAGCTCGAATTCTCAACAGCTTAGAATCTCGAGTCCCCTTCGCAGGGGCGACAGGCGAAAGCCTGAAAAAATCCAAACCAGGAGGTAGTACCGGAATGAGCTTGGGCAAGCAGCGCGCGGCAATCGATGAGGAGATGAGCGCCGAGGACCAGCGCGCCTACGAGCAGTTCATCGGACTGTACGACCAGAGCATGCGAAACCTCGCCGAAGGCGAGATCGTCAAGGGCCGGGTCGTGACGATCACCAACAACTCCGTGGTGATCGACGTCGGCTACAAGTCGGAAGGTCTGATCCCCGTCGCCGAGTTCTACAACGAAGAGGGGAAGTTGACCGTCGCTGTGGGCGATGACGTGGAAGTGCTCCTCGAAAAGACCGAGGACCTCGAAGGCCACATCCTGCTCTCCTACGCCAAGGCGGCGCGCATGCGCGTCTGGACCGACGTGGAGAACAGCTTCAAGGAAGGCCGCATCATCAAGGGCCGGGTCATCGATCGCATCAAGGGCGGCCTGACCGTCGACGTCGGCGTCCGCGCCTTCCTGCCCGGTTCGCTCGCCGACATCAAGCCGGTGAAGAACCTCGAGAGCTTGAAGGGCCGCGACCTCGAGTTCAAGGTCATCAGCCTCGACCGCCGGCGCAACAACATCGTCCTGTCGCGCAAGGCCGTGCTGGAGAAGGAGTACGAGCGCAAGAAGGGTGAGACCCTCGAGCGCCTCCAGGAGGGCGAGCGCCTGAAGGGCGTGGTCAAGAACATCACCGACTACGGTGTCTTCGTCGATCTCGGCGGCATCGACGGTCTGCTGCACATCACCGACATCTCCTGGGGCCGGGTCAACCATCCTTCGGAGCACTTCAACGTCGGCGACGAAGTGGACGTCATCGTGCTCAAGTTCGACCGCGAGTCCGAGCGCGTCTCCCTGGGCTACAAGCAGCGCCAGGAAGATCCCTGGATCCTCGTCGACAAGAAGTTCCCGGTCGGCGCGCGCGTCGAAGGCAAGGTCGTCAGCCTGGTCGACTACGGCGCGTTCGTCGAGCTCGAGGAGGGCGTCGAGGGCCTGGTCCACGTCTCCGAGATGTCCTGGACCAAGAAGGTCGTGAGCCCCGCGAAGCTCCTCGTTCCCGGTCAGCAGCTCGCCGCCATCGTCACCGAGCTCGACCTCGGCCAGCGCCGCATCAGCCTGTCGCTGCGCCAGATCGAGAAGAACCCCTGGGAAGGCCTGTCCAACCTCTTCCCTGTCGGCTCGATCATCGACGGACGGGTGCGCAACCTCACCGAGTTCGGCGCTTTCGTCGAGATCACCGAGGAGATCGACGGTCTCGTGCATGTCTCCGACATGAGCTGGACCAAGCGCATCAAGCACCCGAGCGAAGTCCTGAAGAAGGGCGACACGGTGCGCGCGCGGATCACCAACATCGACGTCGACAACCAGCGCGTTTCGCTGTCGATCAAGGAATTCCTGCCCAACGAGTGGCAGGAGTTCGTCGAGAACAACCGGGTCGGCGACATCGTCACCGGCCGGGTGGTCAACGTCACGGACTTCGGCCTCTTCATCGACATCTTCGACGGTCTCGAAGGCCTCGCGCACATCAGCGAGATCGACTTCGCCGGCGGCAAGCTCGAGGCGACGTTCCCGGTCGGCAAGTGGGTCCGGGCGCGCATTCTCCGCATCGAGCAGGACGAGAAGAAGGTCGGTCTCACCATCCGGGGTGTCTCGCAGCCCAGCGATGAAGAGATCGCCGAGCTCGAATCGTCCGCGGCCAAGGCGATCGAGCCCGTCGAGACCTCGGAGACCCCGGAGATCCCCGAGCCGGCGGAGTCGGATGGCGAACCTTCCTGATCGGTTGAGGGGTTAGCCCGTGCAGCCGGCGAACGATGGACTCACCAAGGCGGATCTCGTCGAAGAGGTGGCGAGAACCGCCCAGTTGACCAAGAAGCAGGCCGAGGCGATCGTCAATCTGGTCTTCCAGACGATCATCGACTCGCTTCGTGAGGGGTCCAAGATCGAGCTGCGCGGGTTCGGCAGCTTCCGCATCCGGAATCGGGGCGCCCGGCTCGGCAGGAATCCGAAGACGGGGGAGCGGGTGGAAGTCCCGCCGAAGCGCATTCCGTACTTCAAGCCGGGCAAGGAGCTCAAAGAGCAGCTCAACCAGACGGAATCCTGAGCCGGAGATTCGGTGACCGAAGCTGCAAAGTCGAGTTTCCCGCTGCGGGCCGCGCTGTTGTGCCTCTCTGCATGGCTGTTGCCGACGTCCGGACATCTCTTCCTCGGGAAGCGGTTCCGGGCGCTCGGCTTCGCCGTCGTTCTGCTCGCCGCCTTCGGCCTCGGCTTGCGGCTCGAGGGCAACCTCTACCGGCCAGTGGCCGGGCAGCCGCTGTCGTACCTCGCCACGATCGGCGCCATGGGCGTCGGCGCCCCTTACCTCGTTGCCCGCTACGGCGCCGGCTACGAGGGTCGGCCCGAAGCCCAGGGCTTCGAGTACGGCACGGTCTTCCTGCTCTCTGCGGGCCTGATGAACCTCCTGCTGGTGCTCGACGTCTGGGACATCGCCAGGGGCCGGAGGGAGGACGATTGAGCCACCTCGTCCTGATGACCACCTACGCGGCGCTGGTCAGCGTCTTCTTCGCCCTGCTCTGGCGGCGCGGCCGCAAGGAGCAGGTGCGCCTCTTCCTGCAGATCTTTCTCGGCATGATGATCGGCGCCATCCTCATCGGATGGCTGATGTACCCCTTCCCGACCGGGCCCGCCGCACCGATCCCATGAGCACCGGCGACCTTCTGGTGGTCGCCGGGGAGGCTTCAGGAGATCAACACGGCGCGAGAATGTTGCGCGAGCTGAAGCGCTTGCGTCCCGGCCTGCGCGCCTTCGGCCTCGGCTCCACCCAGCTCGCCGCCGAGGGCGTCGACCTGGTCGCCGACAGCCGTGAGATCTCGGTCGTCGGCATCTCCGAGGCACTGGGCATCTTGCCGCGGGCGAAGGAGATCCAGGATCTCCTCGTCGTCGCCTGCGAGAAGCGCCGCCCGGCGGCAGCCGTGCTGATCGATTTCCCCGAATTCAACCTCCGCCTGGCGCGCAAGCTGAAGTGGCTGGGGATACCGGTCGTCTACTACATCAGCCCGCAGGTCTGGGCATGGCGCAAGGGGCGCGTGCGCGCGATCTCCGAGTTGGTCGATCGGATGCTCGTCCTGTTCTCCTTCGAGGCCGATTTCTACCGCCGCCAAGGGGTGCCGGTCACGCATGTCGGGCATCCACTGGTCGACGAAGTCGGGTACTTCGCCGGCGCCTGGGACGATACGTCGGCGGCCCGCCCACCCGGTCCGCTGCGCCTCGCCCTGATGCCCGGCTCACGCCGCAGCGAGATCCGCTCGCTGCTGCCGCGCATGATCGCGGCGACCCTGGTTCTGCAGCGCCAGATCCAGGTCGAGCCGACGCTCATCCAGGCGCCTTCGGTCAGCACGGCCTTCCTCGCCCCCTTTCTCGCCAGCTGGGAGAAAGCGACCGGGAAACCTCTCGCGGTGGTCCCGGAGGACCGCTTCCAGGCGATCGCCGACTCGCATCTGGTTCTCTGCGCCTCCGGCACGGCGACGCTGGAGGTGGGTCTGCTGGGCACGCCGATGCTGGTGCTCTATCGCCTCGGCACCTGGAGCTACCTGCTGGCACGGGCGTTGGTTCGCCTGCCGCACTTCAGCCTGGTCAATCTGGTGCTGGGAAGGGGCGCGGTGCCGGAGTTGCTGCAGGGCGCGACGGAGCCCGAGAGCGTCGCCGCGCAGGCGCTCGCGCTGCTCGAGTCGCCGGCCCGCATCGCCGCGATGCGTCTGGATCTCGCCGCCCTGCGTCCGGCGCTCGGCCGTTCGGGCGCGAGCCAGCGCGCCGCGCGCGAGGTCGCCGCCTTTCTGCCCGAGTGCCGAAGTCAGGCCGCCGCCACGACGGTTCCCGACGGACGGGTCGCGTGAAGCTGCTGAGCTTTCTCCTCTTCTACGTCCGCAAGTACTGGAAGTGGGCGTTCCTGGCGCTCGGCGCGACGGTGCTCTACGCCGCTTCGACCGTCGTTCTGATCCAGCTGCTCGAGCCGATCTTCAGCGAAGTCCTGCAGATCGGCTCGACCGAGATGCCGGCCGGTCTCGGAACGCTCCTGCCGTCTTCCGCGACGGATCCTCCCGCGGCGGCAGGCGAGGCTACTGCCGCCGCAGGCGCCGCTGCGACGCCGGCGGCGGTCGATCCGCTGCAGGAGGCGAAGAAGGCGCGGGTCTTTCTCGATCGCATCCTGCACGACGCGCTCGAGGCGCTCAAGGCGGCCTTCCACATCACGCCGGCGCAGGTGATCTATTTCATCCCGCTGCTCTTCGTCCTCGTCTTCGTGCTGCGCAGCTTCAGCGACTTCCTCAACGGCTACGCCTTCCAGCACCTCGGTCTCGGGGCGACCAACGACCTCCGCAACGATCTCTACGCGCGGACGCTCGCGCAGTCGAGCCGCTTCCACGCCGAGCACCCTTCGGGCGAGCTGGTCAGCCGGGTGGTGCACGATGTCGGCGTGCTGCAGGCGGCGGTTTCGACCCGTCTGGTCGACCTCGTCCAGCAGTCGGTGACCCTCATCGGCCTGCTCTGTCTGCTGTTTTCGATCCAGTTCAAGCTGGCGCTCTTCTGCGTCGTCGTCGCGCCGGCGGTGCTCTATCCGATCGTGCGCTTCAGCAAGAGCATGCGCAAGACCAGCCATCGCACCCAGGAGCGCACCGCCGATCTCGCCAATCTGGTTTCGGAGTCGTGCCGCGGGCACCGCGTGGTCAAGGCGTTCGGCATGGAGGCGTTCGAAGAGGCGCGCTTCCGCGAGGCGACGCGCCGCCACCTGCGCGCCAACCTGCGCGGCCAGATGCTGTCGAACCTCTCCGGGCCGGTCATCGAGTCGCTCGGAGTGATCGGCGCCGGCGTGTTTCTCGTCTTCGCCGGCCGGGCGATCCACTCGCAGACCATGGAGCCCGGCGTGCTGGTCAAGTTCCTCATCGGCCTCTACGCGATGTACGACCCGATCCGCAAGCTCAACAAGGTCAATCTCGTCGTCCAGCAGTCGATGGCCGCGGCGCAGCGCATCCGCGGCCTGATGTTGCTGCCGATCGAGGTCCAGGACCGCCCCGGAGCGACCGTCGCCCCCGACCTCGAGCGCGAGATCCGGTTCGAGAACGTCTCCTTCGGCTACGAGGAGAAGGAGGTTCTCTCCGGTGTCGACCTCGCGGTGCGACGCGGCGAGGCGGTGGCGTTCGTCGGCCCCTCGGGCGGCGGCAAGACGACGTTGTGCAACCTCGTACCGCGCTTCTTCGACGTCACCGGCGGCAGGATCGCGATCGACGGCCGCGACGTGCGCGACCTGACGCTCGCCAGCCTCCGCGGCATGATCGGGCTGGTGACCCAGGAGACGGTGCTGTTCAACGACACGGTGCGCGCCAACATCGCCTACGGCCGCGTCGATCTGCCGCTCGAGAAGGTGCGCGAGGCAGCGCTCGCCGCCTACGCCGACGAGTTCATCCTCGAGATGCCCGAAGGCTACGACACGATCGTCGGCGAAGGCGGCGTAAGGCTCTCCGGCGGCCAGAGGCAACGCCTGGCGATCGCCCGGGCGCTGCTCAAGAACGCCCCGATCCTGATTCTCGACGAGGCGACCTCGATGCTCGACACCGAGTCCGAGGCCCTGGTGCAGAAGGCGCTCGGCAACCTGATGCGCGACCGCACGACGTTCGTCATCGCCCATCGCCTGACGACGATCACCATGGTCGACCGGATCTTCGTGCTCGAGGCCGGGCGCATCGTCGAGCAGGGGAGCCACACCGAGCTGCTGGCCGCGGACGGGCTCTACCGCCGCCTCTACGACCTGCAGTTCCGGGAGTGACGTGGCCGCCACGCGCTCCAGGCAGAAGGTCGATCCCGCCGACGACTGGCGCATCGGACCGGCGAGCCTTGCGCTCTCCGGCCTCATCCGTGGTCTCGCCGCGACGGTCGACATGCGCTTTCACGACGACGCCACGGTGCGCTCCTGGGAGCAGGAGAGCCGGCCGTTCATCCTCGCCTTCTGGCACCGCTATCTCATTCTCATGCGCTTCGCCTACCGCGGCACGCGCATGAGCGTGCTGGTGAGCCAGAGCTGGGACGGCGAGCTCACCTCGCAGACCCTCGGCCACCTGGGCATCGATACCTGTCGCGGCTCGACGACCCGCGGCGGCGCGGCGGCGCTGCGCGACCTGCTGCGCCGGGCGCGCGGCGGCTCCGATCTCGGCTTCACTCCCGACGGACCGAAGGGGCCGGCGCGCAAGGTGCAGCCCGGCGTCATCGTCGCCGCGGCGATGAGCGGGCTGCCGATCCAGCCGGTGGCGATCGGGGCGACCCGGCGCCGGCTGCTGCGCAGTTGGGACAGAATGCTCGTGCCGCTGCCGGGGGCGCGGGTCGATGTCGTCTTCGGCGCGCCGCTCTCGGTGGCGCCGCGCAGCCCGGTCGAGGAGGGCGTGCTCAACCTCGAGCGCGCGATGCACGCCCTGGATGCGCGGGTCGCGGCCCTCTCAGGGGAGACAGCGACCGTTCCCGCGGGCGCGGCGCCTGACATCGCCGGAGGCGATCGATGAAGAGCATGACCGGATTCGGACAATCGATCGTCGAGGTCGGCGGTCTGCAGGTGCAAGTGACGCTGCAGGGAGTGAACCACCGCTACCTCGACGTCGTCCTGCGTCTGCCGGAGGAGGTGCGCTTCCTCGAAGGGGCGGTGCGCGAGCGCCTGAACGCCGTCATCCGGCGCGGCCGCTGCGACGCCGCCGTCGTGTTGCGCCGCCCGCACGAACCGGAGGTCGAGGTCGAGCTGCGCCTGGGTGCGGTGCGCCGGCTGCTCGACGCCTGTCAGCCGCTGCTCGACTCGGGCGACGTCGTCGGACCGTTGACCATCGGCGATCTCGCCCGCAGCCCCTCTTTCCTGCGCATCGAGAAGTCGGCGGCCGCCTGGAGCAGCGAGGACGAGGCCGCGGTCTGGCAGAGCCTCGACGCGGCGCTGGCGCAGTTCGAAGCTGCCCGCGTCGGCGAAGGGGCGCGCATCGCCCAGGCGCTCGACGCCATCCTCTCCCGCCTGCTCGAGGTCGCGGCGGCGCTGCGCGAGCGGCTGCCCGAGGCCCGCGCCGCGATCGCCGAGAACGTGCGGCTGCGCCTGCGCGAGTGGACGAACGACTCCGGCGTCGACGAGGAGCGGCTGCTCTCCGAGATCGCCGTGCTGGCGGAGAAGAGCGACGTGCAGGAGGAGATGGACCGCCTCGCCGCCCATCTCGAACAGCTCGCGGAGGTCACCCGGCGCGCCGGTCCGATCGGCCGCCACCTCGACTTTCTCGCCCAGGAGCTGCTGCGCGAGCTCAATACTCTGTGCGCCAAGTGCCGCGACACACGCGTCGTGCAGCTCGGGTTGGACGCCCGGCTGCTCTGTGAACAGATCCGGGAGCAGGTGCTGAATGTCGAATGAACCCCAGGCAGGACCGGCTCCGACGCGGCCCAAACCGGCGCCGGGGGAGCTCTTTCTCCTCTCGGCCCCGTCGGGCGCCGGCAAGACCACCCTGATCCGCAGCCTGCTCGAGTCGCAGACCGACTCGGGCAGCATGGAGTTCTCGGTCAGCCACACCACCCGGCGGCCGCGCGTAGGCGAAGTCGACGGCAAGGACTATCACTTCACCGACGTCTCGACCTTCCAGCGCATGATCGCCGAAGATCTCTTCCTCGAGTGGGCGGAGGTGCACGGCAACTACTACGGCACCTCGGCCGCGGCGGTCCTGCCGTTCCTCGAGCAGGGGGCCGACGTCGTGGTCGACCTCGACGTCCAGGGGGCCGAGCGCCTGATGCACCGCTTTCCGGCGGCCTACAGCATTTTCATCCTGCCGCCGTCGTATCCGGACCTGGTGCAACGGCTCGAGGGGCGGCGCCTCGACGGAGCCGATGAAATCTCCCGCCGGCTGGCCGTATCTCTTTGGGAAATCAAGCGTTTCGACCGCTACCAGTATGTTATTATCAATGACGATGCGGCGCGCGCCAGCCAGGCGCTCGCGGCGATCGTGCTCGAAAAACGGTGTCGGCTGGCGCGCATGCAACCGCGCGTCGAGGCGATCCTGAACGATTTTTCGAACGTCCCAAAGTCCTGACGACGTCGTCTCAAACCGCGGTCCTTTCGCGCAGAGGATCCGCCGAGGAGCTTTCATGGAACAGATTCCCGATCGCATCGACAGCACCTTCCGCTACATCCTGATTGCGGCCAAGCGCGCCGAACAGCTCGTCCGCGGCGCCAAGCCGCGGCTCGAGATGCCGAACCGGAAGCCGTCGCGCGTCGCGATGCGCGAAGTGGTCGAGAATCTGGTCGATTGGGACTACGGTCCGGCGCCGGTTCCCGAGCCGGTCGAAGCCCCCGCGGTGGAACCGACCGAGTGAGCCCGGCGGCCCCGGCGGGCATCGGCACGGCCCATCCTGCCGGCCCCGCCGGCCCTCCCGACCGCGGCCGCCGCGTTCTCCTCGGCGTCTGCGGCGGGGTCGCCGCCTACAAGGCGGCGGACCTCGTGCGCCGGCTGCGCGAGCGCGGTCATGAAGTCCGCTGCGCCGTCACGCCTTCGGCGGCTCGCTTCGTCAGCCCGCTGACGCTCGAAGTGCTCTCCGGACATCCGGTCTACGGCGAGGAGTATCTCGAAGCCGGCCGCCAGGGTCAGGAAGAGCACATCGCCGCCGCAGCCTGGGCCGAGGTGCTGTGCATCGCGCCGGCGACGGCGCACATGCTGTCCACCCTCGCCCTCGGCCTCGCCCCCAACTTCCTGTCGACCCTGGCGCTCGCCTTTCGCGGGCCGGTGGTCGTCGCCCCCGCCATGCACAGCGCGATGTGGGAGAAGCCGGCCCTGCAGGAGAACGTTCTTCGCCTGCAGCAGGCGGGCGTCCGTTTCGTCGGCCCCGACTCCGGCGCCCTCGCCTCGGGCGAGATCGGGCTCGGGCGACTGGCGGAAGCGTCGGCGATCATCGACGCGTGCGAACGGGTTGCGCCGCCGGCGACGCTCGCCGGCCGCACTGTCCTCATCACCGCCGGGCCGACGCAGGAGCCGATCGACCCGGTGCGCTACCTGGGCAATCGCTCGAGCGGCAAGATGGGCTTCGCCCTCGCCGCCGAGGCGGCGCGCCGCGGTGCACACACGGTGCTCGTCGCCGGTCCGGTCGCCCTGGCGACGCCGGCCGGCGTCGAACGCCACGACGTGCGCACGGCGCTCGAGATGGAGGCCGCCGTGCAGCGTTACGCCGCCGGCGCCGATCTCATCGTCATGGCGGCGGCGGTGGCCGACTTCCGCCCGGCCGCCTACGTCGACGAGAAGATCAAGCGCCACCAGGGGACGCCGGAGATCGCGCTGGTGGCCAATCCCGACATCCTGGCGTCGCTGCCGAAAGTCGC
>JAGOCP010000043.1 GCA_017998715.1 Thermoanaerobaculia bacterium
TCGAGATGCTGCACCTGCTGGGCGAGATCGAAGCGGTCTTTCTCATCTGGGGCGTGCCGCTGCTGGCGGCGATCATCTGGAGCCGCGGCTTCGCCGCCGCCGAGTACTTCGTCGGTCACCTGGTGCAATTCGCCGAGCCGATGTTCGTGGTGGTGATCCTCACCATCGCCGCTTCGCGCCCCGTCCTGCAGGTGGCGGAGCGCGCCATCGGCCTGCTCGCAAGCGCCGGCCGCAAGACGCCGCTCGCCTGGTGGCTCGCCATCCTGACCGCTGGACCGCTCTTCGGCTCGCTGATCACCGAGCCCGCCGCGATGGTGATCTCGGCTCTCCTGCTGTCACGCATGTTCTACGACCTCGGGCCGAGCCGGAATCTGCGCTATGCCACCCTCGGCCTGCTGTTCGTCAACGTCTCGGTGGGCGGCACGCTGACCCATTTCGCCGCCCCGCCCGTGCTGATGGTGGCTGGAAAGTGGGGATGGACGACCGGTTTCATGCTTCAGAACTTCGGCTTCAAGGCAGCGATCGCGATCGGCATCGCGAACCTCTTCTACGCGCTCTGGTTCCGGCGCGAGTTCCGCGAGCTGGCGCTGCGCGCCGCCGCGCAGCCGCCCGCCCCGACCGTCGCCGAACCCGTTCCCGTCTGGATCGTCTTCGTCCACCTCGCCCTTCTCGGGTGGACGGTCTTCACCGCCCACACCCCGCCGCTGTTCATCGGCGGACTGCTCTTCTTCCTCGTCTTCCGCGAGGCCACCGCACCGCACCAGTCGGAGCTCGATCTGCGCTCGCCGCTGCTCGTCGGCTGCTTTCTCGCCGGTCTCGTGTTGCACGGCACGCTGCAGGCATGGTGGGTCGGACCGCTCCTGGGCGGTCTCGGGCCGACGGCGCTTCTCGCCGGCAGCGCCGCACTCACCGCCGTCAACGACAACGCGGCGATCACCTACCTCGCCTCGCTCGTTCCTTCGCTGTCGGATGCAGGTCGGATCGCCGTGGTCGCCGGCGCGGTCGCCGGTGGCGGCATGACCGTCGTGGCCAACGCCCCGAACCCGGCCGGGCAAGCGGTGCTCGGGCGCCATTTCGAGTCCGGCATCTCACCGCTCGGGCTGGCCGCGGCCGCTGCCGTCCCGACGTTGATCAACCTCGCCTTCTATCTCTGATCGTCGCGTGCCGGGCGCCCCGCTGCCGGCGCCTCGCGGGTGACGCGGATCGCCGCCGCCGCGACCGCCGCGCCCACCGAGCCAACGGCGCCCTCGACATACTCCACCAGTCGCTTGCGCTCGCTCGAGGTGAGCTCCTCCGGAACCAGGGCGATCCAGGCGAGCTCCCTGCTGCGCCCAGCCTGGAGCTCGACCGCCAGCTCGAAGCCGCCGACCGAGCGGTCCGCGAGATCGACCGCCACGGCGGCGAACTCGCCGCCTGCCGCCTGCGCCTGCGCCCGGCTCGGAGTCGTCGGACGGTAGACGGGAAAGCCGGCCGCCAGCAGCTCGGAGTCGAGCTCCGGCGGAGCGTTGCGCTCTCCGGCGGCGAGCCAGCAGGCACGACGGGCCGACTGCGCGCCGCGACCGCCCGAGCCCGGCCGCGACGCCTCCGGCGTCGCGAGTTGCAGCGCCGCAATGAGCTCGCCGGCAGAGACCGGCGCGGGCAGCATGCGCTCGAAGCTCGCGGCCACGCCCCGACCGCTGCCGGAGGCGAAGGCGAAGAGCACCAGTGGCGTCCCGGCGCGCGCCAGATCGGCTTCGAGAGCGCGCAGACTGGCCCAGGCCTCGAGGCGGGCAGGAAAGATGTCGATCGCCACCACCGCCGGGCGCAGCTCGCGCACCATCCGCCGGCCCTCTTCGCTGTCGGGGGCGCGCACGGCGAGAAAGCCCTGGCGCTCGAGATCCCCGGCGACGGTCGTGAAGCGCCCGCGATCCGGCTCGAGGACCACCACTCGCGGCCGATCGCTGCCGCCGAGCTCACTCGCGAGAGCGGGCTCCCGGGTTCTCTGCGCCCGCGCGGCGGCGTCGACCGGCAGCACAATGCGGAAGGCGGCTCCTTTCCCCACCGCCGAATTCACCTCGAGGGTTCCCCCCAGGAGGGCGATGAACTGGCGTGCGATCGACAGACCCAGCCCGGTCCCGGGAGCCGACTCGCCACGCGTCGCCACCTGGTGAAACGGCTCGAAGATGCGCTGCTGCTCGGCGGGCTCGATCCCCGGACCCTGGTCGGCGACGACGATCTCGTAGCTATCGAGTCCCAGGCCGCTCTCGTCGCCGGGCAGGAAGCGTGTGCGCACCTCGACTGCGGTGCCCTTGCCCGAGAACTTGATCGCGTTGGAGAGCAGGTTGAGTATCGCCTGGCGGAGCTTGGCGACGTCGACGATGATCGCCGGTACGCGGGTGCCGAAGTGAGCCGTGAGATGCACGCCGCGGGTCGAACCATAACCCTCCATCATCGACAGCGCGCTCTCCACGATCGCGTCGAGACTCGCCGGCTCGAGCTGCAGATCCATCCGGCCGGCCTCGATCTTGGCCTGGTCCAGAAGGTTGTTGATCAGACGCAGGAGTTGGTTGCCGCTTTCCCGGATGTTCTCGAGGTAACGCGCATGGCGCGGCTCGATCGCCTGTGCGAGACCGTCGGCGAGCAATGCCGCGAAGCCCAACACCGAGGTGAGCGGCGTGCGCAGCTCGTGGCTCATCTTGGCCAGGAACTCGCTGCGATGGCGGTCGGCGAGCCGGATCCGCTCGTTGGCGCGGTCGAGCGCATGCGCATGCTCTTCGAGCGCCCGGGTGTAGCGCGCCAGGTCGTCGGTGCGTTCGGCGACGTCCTTCTCGAGCGCCCGATTGTGGGCGCGAACCCGACGGGTGCGGAAAGTCGCCGCGGCGAAGGCCGCGGCGAGTAGTCCGAGTCCGGCGAGCGGCCCCACCATCCGCCGTTGGTACCAGGCCGGCGAAACCTCGAGCTCGAGCTCGGCCGGCGCGCTCCAGGAGGCGTTTCCCAGCGCCGCGCGCGCCTGCAGTCGGTACTTTCCCGGGTCCAGATTGGTGTAATCGCGGAACGCCTCGGACTGCGGTTCGGACCAGGTGCTCTCGAAACCGACGAGCTGAAACTGGAATCGCACCTGCGCTTCGCCGCGCAACGTGAGCGCGCGCGCCTCTACGCGAAGGTTCGAGTCTTCGTGCGCGAGCACGATCGGCTGCAGGCCGAGTTGCCGCTCGCCGGCCGGGCTGCGCCCGGAGAAGGGCGCCAACCATTCGCTGCCACTGCGCGTCGCGAGACGCTCGAAGTGAACCGGCGGCGGATCCGCCGCGCGCGTCTGGCCGAGATCGGCCGGGAAAGCGGTCACCCCCCCCTTGAAGCCGAACCAGAACCTCCCTGCCGCGTCGCGGGCGAAGGCGCTGCTGTGGGAAACCTCGCTTGCGATCGTCCCCGCGGCGCGATCGAACCTCGCCAGCACGGCGCCGAGTCCACCGCGGGCCGCGGGATCGAAGCTCAGCACACCGTGGTTCGTACCGAGCAGGAGTCGTCCCTGGCGGTCATCGGCAATGGTCAGCACGAGGGCGTTGGCGAGTCCGCTCGCGGCGCTGTAGGGGATGAAGCGCGGCGGCCCTTCTCCGGGTGCGGAAGCGAGCCTAGCCAGACGCGAGTAGCCGCCGACCCAGAGCGTGCCGTCGCTGGTTCGGCCGAGCGCCCGGACGCTGCCGGTATCGAGGCCGGAATCCCTGCCGACCTGGCTGAAGCGCTCGCCGTCGAGGTAGGAGAGGCTCTCCCCGTGGGCGACGAAGATGCGCCCGCCGGCATCCTCGGCCACGACGTAGGCGCGGTCGGTCACCAGCCCGTCGGCCTGGCCGAAGGTCCGGATTTCGCTTCGCCGCCCCGCGGCATCGAAGCGCAGGCGCGTCAAGCCGTCGATCGAACCGACCCATATCGCCCCGGCGCTGTCTTCGAACAGGCTCACGACGTAGCTCGCTGCGAGGCCGTCCGCGACGGTCACGGTCTCGAAACTGCCCGAGGGCAGCAGCCGCGACAGGCCTTCTTCGGTGCCGATCCAGAGCTCGCCGCGGCGGGTGCGCAGCAAGGCCCATACCCAGTTGGCCGGCAGGCCGTCGGCCTTTCGCCAGATCCGCGAGGCGGGCTCGCCGTCGGGACCGAATGTAAGGTGGCCGAGGCCGTTGACGGTGCCCGCCCAAATACCGCGGTCGCCGTCCGGCGCCAGAGCGAAAACCTGACGATCCGGCAACCCCTCGGCTTCGCCGTAGCTCCAGAGACTCTTGCGCACCAGACGACTGAGGCCGCCCTCGGAGCCGATCCAGAAGGAACCCTCGCGGTCCTCGAGCAGGCTGTGCACCTCGTTGTCGCCGAGACCGTTGCTCTCGCGCAACAGACGGCAGGGATGAGCGGCAGGCAGCGGGCAGACTCCGACGCCCGCGGTGCTCCCGACGAGCAGCTCGCGCCCGTCCCGGGTCACGAGCAGGGCATAGAGATCGTCGGCGGGCAGCCCGTCCGCCACCGTCAGACGCGTGAACGCCTTGCCGTCGAAACGCGACAGGCCGCCGCCGCGGGTGGCAAAGAAGAGTGTGCCGCTCTCGTCTTCGGCGATCGCCCGCACCGAGTCGTTCGCCAGCCCGTCGGCGGTGGTGAAGACGCGGCAGCTCCCGAGAAGTCCGCCGGGCTCGAGAGTGCAGCGCGTCACCCCATGCCCGCGCGAGCCGAGCCAGAGGGCGCCGTCACTCGCTGGAAGCAGCGAATAGACGTAGTCGTCCGCCAGGCCGTCGGCGCGCAGAAAGGTGCGGAACTGCCTGCCGTCGTAAGACACCAGACCGTGGTCGCTGCCGAACCAGAGCGCCCCGTGGCGATCGACCGCGGCGGACCAGATGGTCGCAGCGAGGGCGCCGCCGCGATCGGCGTAGGAGACGATGCGCTCGCCGTCGTAGGCGGCGATGCCGCCGTTGGTGCCGATCCAGAGGGTGCCGTCGCCCGCTTCGACGGCGATACGGGCGGTCGCGCTCGGCAGGCCGTCCGGAATCGACAGCGTGCCGAAGGAGACGCCGTCCCAGCGGCACAGACCCCAGGTCGTCGAGACCCAGAGATAGCCCCGGCGATCCTGCAGCACGTGCCAGACCTGCGAGGCCGCGAGACCTTCGTCGGTGGAGTAGATGGTGAAGGGGAGTCGCTGCGCGCTCGCAGCTCGCGGCTCCAGCGAGGCGATCGAGGAGATCACCGCCAGGACGGCTAGCCTGCGAAGCCGATCGGTCGAGAACGATCGGATTGTCCGTCTCCTTCCCGCGACAGCGTGAATGCAGTCGAACGCTACCACGCAGGAGCCGCCGCGATCTCCGACAGGACGATGGCGGGCGCCCGGACCGGCTACTCGGTGGAGACCTTGCCGCCGCCGGCCATCGCCGCGACCAGGGTGTGCCAGGCGAGCGTCGCGCATTTCACCCGCATTGGGAAGTCCTTGACGCCGCAGAGCACGGCGAGCTTGCCCAGCGGCTCGAGGTCGGCGGCAGGGTCGCCGGTCACCGCCTTGCGAAACTGGTCGAAGAGCTGCGAGATCTCGCCCGCTGTGTGTCCGGCGACCGCTTCGGTCATGAGCGAAGCGGAGGCGGTCGAGATGGCGCAGCCGGAGCCCTCGAAGGCGACGCGCTGAAGGCGATCGCCGTTCAGCTCGACTTCGACGGCGATGCGGTCGCCGCAGAGCGGATTGTGCCCTTCGGCGCGGCCGGTCGCGGTCGCCAGGCGGCCATGGTTGCGCGGACTGCGATAGTGGTCGAGCAGCACTTCCTGGTAGAGCACCTGCAGTTCGTTCATCGCCCGGCCTCCCCACCGTCGGCGGCGCCGAGCCCGAAGATCGCCCGCGCTCCCTCGATTGCCGAGACCAGCGCCGTTACCTCCGCGCTCGTGTTGTAGATCGCGAACGACGCCCGCACCGTCGCGGGTACGCCGAAGCGGCGCATCAGCGGTTGCGCGCAATGATGACCCGCGCGCACGGCGACGCCATAGTGGTCGAGAACCGTTCCGAGATCGTGCGCGTGGATGCCGTCGAGCACGAACGAGACGACGCCGGCGCGCGCCCGTGGCCGCCCGATCAGACGGACGCCGGCGATCGCC
Organism: Thermoanaerobaculia bacterium; assembly: GCA_017998715.1. GTDB lineage: Bacteria > Acidobacteriota > Thermoanaerobaculia > Multivoradales > JAGPDF01 > JAGPDF01. The sequence goes on from JAGOCP010000043.1 coordinate 6,088, forward strand.
TCGAGACCGGCGACCGCCGCGTCGACCAGCTCGCTCTCGTGCCGTTCGAGCGCCGGCCAGCCGATCGCCTCGACGTAGTCGATCGCCGCCGCCAGGCCGATCGCCTCCGCGGCGGCCGGCGTGCCAGCCTCGAAGCGACGCGGCGGATCGTCATACGTCGTGCGCTCGAAGGTGACGCTGCGGATCATGCCGCCGCCGCCCTGCCACGGTGGCATACCGGCGAGGCGTTCGCGGCGGCCGTAGAGGACGCCGATCCCGGTCGGCCCGTAGACCTTGTGAGCGGAGAAGGCGAAGAAATCGCAGCCCAGCGCGCTGACGTCCACCGCGAGGTGAGGGGCCGACTGCGCGCCGTCGACGAACGTCGGCACGCCTGCCGCCTGCGCGCGCCGCACCAACTCGGCGACCGGCAGGACCGTGCCGAGCGCGTTCGAGACGTGGGCGAACGCCGCGAGCTTCGTCTGCGGACCGAGTCGGCGCGAGAACTCCTCGGGATCGACCTCGCCGCGATCGTCGACCGGCACGACGGCGAGGCGCGCGCCGCGCTCCTCGCAGACCATCTGCCAGGGAACGAGGTTCGAGTGATGCTCGAGCTCGGTGACCAGGATCTCGTCGCCGGGGGAGAGTCTGGGGCGGGCGAAGCTCCAGGCCACCAGGTTCGCCGCTTCGGTCGTGCCGCGGACGAAGACGATCTCCTCGGGCGATGCAGCGCCGAGAAAGGCGCCGACGCGCGCGCGAGAGGCTTCGTACTGCCGCGTCGCCTCGGCCGACAGGTGATGGACGCCGCGCGCCACCGAGCCGTAGCTCTCTTCGTAGAAGCGCTGCATCGCAGCGAGGACTTGCCGCGGCTTCTGGGTCGTCGCCGCGTTGTCGAGGTAGGCAAGCGGCGCCGCACCGATCCGCCGGCCGAGGATCGGGAAATCGGCGCGCAGGCGCGCGACGTCGAGCGCGGCCTCGCCGACGGCGACCCTGTCAGACGGCGTCGCGGACGACATCGCCCTGCGGAATCCAGTGGAAGAGAAACTCGCGCAGCTCCCGCGCCAACGCCGGCACCTTGGCGCGCTCGACGAGATCGCTGGCGAAGGCGTAGGTCAGCAGGCTCTTCGCCGCCTCGGCGCCGATGCCGCGCGAGCGCAGGTAGAAGATGGCGTCGTCGTCGAGCTGACCGACGGTCGAGCCGTGGGTGCACTTGACGTCGTCGGCGAAAATCTCGAGCTGCGGGTTGGTGTTGACCAGCGCGTCGTCCGAGAGCAGGAGGTTGCGGTTGGTCTGCTTGGCGTCGGTCTTCTGCGCCCCCTTGTGGACGAAGATCCGGCCGTTGAAGACGGCTCGCGAGCGGCCGTCGAGGATCCCTTTGTAGAGCTCGTGACTGTTGCAGTGCGCCGCGACGTGATCGACCCGCATGTGGGTGTCGCAGACCTGGCGCCCGTCCACCAGGTAGAGGCCGTTGAGGGTCGCTTCGCTGCCTTCACCCGCGAGCCGCGCCTGGATGTCGTGGCGGACGATCGCGCCGCCGAGCGAGAACGAATGCGTCGAGACGTTGGCGCCTCGCGCGGTCGCGAGCGCCAGTCCGGAGAGGTGGAAGGCCTCGCGGCTGTCGCGCTGGAACTTGTAGTGGTCGACGACGGCGGCGGGCTCCGTGACGATCTCCGTGACTGGGCAGGTCAGGTAGACCGCATCGGCGTCGCCGGCGAAGCTCTCGACGATCGTCGCCTGTGAATGCTCGCCGGCGTGGATCAGGGTGCGCGGAAAGCTCGCTCCGGGGGTCTCCTGGGCGGTCGAGTAGAACAGCAGGTGCAGCGGCTGCTCGACGACGGCACCGGCAGCGACTTCGACGAAGGCGAGCTCCTCGAACAGGGCGGTCGCGAGCGCCGCGAAAGGGCGCGTGTCGATACCGGACACGCTTCCCAGCAGCGCGTCCGCGCGGCTCGACTCGCCGGCGAGTGCCACGGTCAAGCCCGCCGGCAGCTCCTTCGCCGACAGGGCGGCATCGAAGCGCCCGTCGACGAAGACGAGCTCGATCGTTCCAGCGAGCCGGAAGGCCTCGACGCCGGCGGCCAGTTTCTCGCGGTCGACGGCAACAGGGCGGCGAAACGCCGTTTTCCCTACCGGCGCGACGTTGGTGAACCGCCACTCCTCCTGCCGCAGGGTCGGAAATCCCTGGCGTTCGAAGTGCTGCCAGGCACTCTCGCGCAGCGCCAAGCGGTGCGCAGACGGCTCCGCCGCCCGGAGGCGCGCAAAGTCGGCGGCAAAGAAGGCGACGGCGGCCGGGGCGGCCGCAGGGATCGGCAGCGCGCTCGGGGTCGTGGTCTCGGTGGGGGTACTCATCGTCGGCGATGCCTCAGGACCGCGCGCCGACGGCGGCTTCGTCTTCGAGCCAGGCGTAGCCCTTGGCTTCGAGCTCGAGCGCGAGCTCGCGGCCGCCCGAGCGGACGATCCGCCCGTCGAGCAGTACGTGCACGAAGTCGGGCACGATGTAGTCGAGCAGGCGCTGGTAGTGGGTGATGACGACGAACGAACGCTCCGGCGAGCGCAGCGTGTTGACGCCTTCGGAGACGATGCGCAGGGCGTCGATGTCGAGGCCCGAGTCGGTCTCGTCGAGTATGCACAGCCGCGGCTCGAGCACCGCCATATGGAAGATCTCGTTGCGCTTCTTCTCGCCGCCCGAGAACCCCTCGTTGACCGGCCGCTGCAGGAGCGAGTCGTCGAGGCCGACGAGCTTCACCTTCTGCTTGACCAGCTTGAGGAAGTCGATGGCATCGTACTCGCTCTGGCCGCGATGTTTGCGCACCGCGTTGACCGCCGCCTTGAGGAAGTAGGTGTTGGAGACTCCGGGGATCTCGACCGGGTACTGGAAAGCGAGGAAGACGCCCTCGCGGGCGCGCTCCTCGGGCGCCATGTCGAGCAGATCCTTGCCGTCGAGCAGGACCTTGCCCTCGGTGACGTCGTAGGCGTCGCGGCCGGCGAGCACCTGGGCGAGCGTCGACTTGCCGGAGCCGTTGGGGCCCATGATGGCGTGAACTTCGCCGGGATTGACCTTCAAGTCGATGCCGCGCAGGATCTCGCGGCCTTCGACGTTGGCGTGCAGATTCTGGATCTCTAGAAGCATGTCGTCCTCATTCCTCGTTCACCCGCAGGAAACTCTCGCTTTGGCCGCACCGTCGTCGCGGCTGCGATTTCTAGATCGCCGCTACGCGTGCTGTTGCCGCTGACGCGTCGATCTAGAAATCGCAGCCACGACGCCGGCGCTCCGGTGTCGTACTTCCATGCAGCCATTCCGTGCCGATCAGCGTCGCCGGTGGTTCCAGAAATCCGCAATCGACGCGTCAGCGGCTACAGCACGCGTAGCGGCGATTCCGGATTTCTGGAACCGCCGGCGGCGCGTGCGACAAAACCTCAGCCCACGCTGCCCTCCAACGACACCGACAGGAGCTTCTGCGCCTCGACCGCGAACTCCATCGGCAGCTCCTTGAAGACCTCCTTGCAGAAGCCGTTGACGATCATCGAGACGGCGTCTTCGGTCTCGATGCCGCGGCTGTTGCAGTAGAAGATCTGGTCTTCGCCGATCTTGGAGGTCGAAGCCTCGTGCTCCATGCGCGCTGTCGGGTTCTGCACGTCGATATACGGAAAGGTGTGCGCGCCGCATTTCTCGCCGATGAGCATCGAGTCGCACTGCGAGAAGTTGCGCGCCCCGTCGGCGCCGGCGAGGATCTTCACCTGGCCGCGGTAGGTGTTCTGGCCGTGACCGGCGGAGATGCCCTTGGAGACGATCGTCGAGCGGGTGTTCTTGCCGATGTGGATCATCTTGGTGCCGGTGTCGGCCTGCTGGTAGTTGTTGGTCACCGCCACGGAATAGAACTCGCCGATCGAGTGGTCGCCCTTGAGGATGACCGACGGGTACTTCCAGGTGATCGCCGAGCCGGTCTCGACCTGGGTCCAGGAGATCTTCGACCGGGCGCCTTCGCACTTGCCGCGCTTGGTGACGAAGTTGAAGATGCCCCCCTTGCCCTCCTTGTCGCCGGGATACCAGTTCTGCACCGTCGAGTACTTGATCGAGGCGTCGGCGTGGGCGACGAGCTCGACCACGGCGGCGTGGAGCTGGTTCTCGTCGCGCATCGGCGCGGTGCAACCTTCGAGGTAGGAGACCGCGGCCCCTTCTTCCGCCACGATCAGCGTGCGCTCGAACTGCCCCGAGTTCCTGGCGTTGATGCGGAAGTAGGTCGAGAGCTCCATCGGGCACTTGACGCCCTTCGGCACGAACACGAACGAGCCGTCCGAGAAGACCGCGCTGTTGAGGGTAGCGAAGAAGTTGTCGGAGTAAGGCACCACCGAGCCGAGGTACTTCTGCACCAGTTCGGGGTGCTCGCGCACCGCCTCGGAGAAAGAGCAGAAGACGATCCCCATCTCGTGCAGCTTGGCCTTGAAAGTCGTCGCGACCGAAACCGAGTCGAACACGGCGTCGACGGCAACGCCGGCGAGCGCGGCACGCTCATGCAGCGGAATGCCCAGCTTCTCGTAGGTCTTGAGGAGCTCCGGATCGACGTCGGCCAGGGTCTGCGGGCCATCCTTCTTCGACTTCGGTGCGGCGTAGTAGATGATCGACTGGTAGTCGATCGGCGGATAGTGGACGTTCTGCCAGGTGGGCTCGGTCATCGTCAGCCAATGGCGATAGGCCTTCAGGCGCCACTCGAGGAGCCACTCGGGCTCCTGCTTGAAGGCGGAGATCTTGCGCACCGTCTCTTCCGAGAGGCCGGGCGGCAGAGTCTCCTGCTCGATATCGGTGACGAAGCCGAACTTGTATTCCTGCGTCGCCAACTGCTCGATGGTCTGGGTATCGGTCGTGGTCATCTGTTCTCCAACCTCAGTGCGATTCGATCCGGCTGCCCGGGTCCCGACGAGCCGGATCGAGGCGCGCGAGCGCTCCCGCCAGGCCGGGCCCCAACTGCGCCAGCCGCGGCGCCGTTTCACCCGCGAGCTCGGCCAGCGTGACTTCGGCGAGAGCGTCGAAGACCGCCTTGTTGATCCGCTGCCACGGTCCGCGCACGGTGCAGAAGGGCTCGCGGTCGCATTCGCCCGGAGAGCCCTCGATACATACCGTCAGCGCCACCGCCCCTTCGAGGGCCCGGAGAATCTCCGCGGCGTGAATCTCGGCCGCCGGCCTCGCCAGGGCGTAGCCCCCTTTGACTCCCCGGTGCGACGCCAGCAAACCCTGTCTCACCAACAACTTGAGGATCTTGCTCACCATCGGCAGCGGGAGCTTGGTCTCGGCTGAGAGCTCGGGAGCGTTCATCGCCGTGCCCGGCTCTGCGGCCAGCCGGGTGAGCAGGACGAACCCGTAGTCGGTCTGCTTGGTCATCCGGATCATGGTGGGCGCCTCGGAGAATCAGGACTTGGACAGTCCGGTTTCGAGGCAATGATACGGACTTGCGGCAGAAAGTCAACGGCGCGACCCGGTTCGGGCCCGAGGAAAGCTAGGGGCGGTCGAGGGACGGCGCGTCGAGACCCGCCGGGCCAGGGAGCTCTTCTGGATCGTCCTCGATCGCTCTTTGGGTCACCGCCGGCAAGTTCTCCCCCGAGTCGAGAAGGATGGCCACCCATCCCCAGACGGCGCTGCGCTCGAGGAGGATCTTGATCGTCACCGTGAGCGGCACCGAAAGCAGCATCCCTACCGGACCCCAGAGCCAGCCCCAGAAGATCAGCGACAGGAAGACGACCAGGGTCGACATGCCCAGACGCCGCCCCAGCAGGGCCGGTTCGGCGAGGTTGCCGAGCAGGGTACCGATCACCAGGTAGCCGGCGCCGACGACGAGCGCCTGGATGAGGTCGAACTGGATGAAGGCGAACAGCATGGCGGGGGCCGCCGCGAGAACCGCGCCGATATTGGGGATGAAATGGCAGGCGAAGGCGACCAGCGCGCAGAGCACGGGGAAATCGACGCCGAGGAGAGCCACCCAGAGCCCGACCGCGACCGCGATGAGCGCCGACATCATCGTCTTGATCAGCAGGTAGCGCTGCAGCTCGCGCGACACCGCGCCGAAGCGCGACAGCGGTTCGCGCAGACGCAGCGGCAGGCGGGCGAGCTTGCGCGGCACCACCAGCGCTTCGAAGAGGATGAAGACCAGTGTCAGGAGCACGATCATCGACTGCGAGAACAGATGCAGCAGCCCTTTGACCGTTCCTCCCGCGAGATCGGCGAGCGTCTCCGGTTCGCGCCACCTGGCCGGCACCCAGTCGAGAATCGAGATCCCCTTCGCCTGCCACCAGTCGACGGTGTAGGAGATCCGCTCGTTCAACTGCGCGTAGTAGTGCGGCCCGACGTCGCGCAGCTCGCCGATCGAGCCGAGAAAGAGCAGCACGAAGAGCGACGCCACCGCCGCGAGCAGCAACATGGTGACGAGCACGGCGAGAAACGCCGGCCAGCGCCGGTCGACCAGCCAGCGCAGCAGCGGCATGGCGAGAATGGCGAGGAAGAGAGCGAACGCGACCGGCACCAGCACCGGCGCCGCGAGCTTGAGACCCGCCACCACCACGACGCCGGCGGCGAAGCCGACGACCGGCCCGAGGTTCGAACGCTCGCGAACGGGCGGATTCGGCATGCCGGCGAGTTTATACCTGCGTCGCGTGCCGGCTAGTGAACCGGCGACACCGCCATGGAGAGCTCCGGGCCCCAGAGCGCCACCGCGCCGAGGGCCAGCGCAAGCAGGACGAGACTGCCCGCGAGCCGGCCGACAGGCAACGGGTCCGACGACTCCCAGCGAAAGAGCAGCGAGTTCAGGACGAGGCCGACAGCGCCGAAGAGCAGCAGGGCAGAGATCGGTCCGGCGAGCGCCGCAGCCGGCTGTCCGGCGATCATCACCCGTTGCAGACCCTCGTTGAGATAGGTCGCCGGCAGGAGTCTCCCCACATTCTGCACCCACGCCGGGAGCAGAAAGAAAGGCATGGCGCTGCCGGAAAGGAACATCTGCGGGAAGACGATCAGGTTGGTCAGCGCCGGAGCCGAGCGGGTATCCCGGCTGATGCAACCCACGAACAGACCGAGGGGAACGAAAGCGAGCTCCCCCGCGAAGAGCATGAGCGCGAGGCTTCCGAGCGAGCCCGCGATCGGAAAACCGAAGATGAGCTTGGCCAGAACCAGCTGAAAGAGCAGCGCGGCCGACAGATTGACCATCGCATGCAGCATGTGTCCGGCGACCACCGCTCCGGCGGGTGTCGGGGTCACTCGCAGCCGCCGGAGCGCACCGCGTTCGCGTTCCGCAACCAACCGCATCGAGTAGCCGAAGAAGGCCGACGTGATGGTGGTCAGGGTCAGGAGACCCGGCATCATGTAGGCGACCTTCTGCGGTTCGCCGTCGGCGAAGATGAAGCCGAACACGAAGAGAAAGAGCTGCGGAAAGGCGAGCGTCCAGAAAAGAGCCGCTCGCGAACGCGAGTTCTCGATGAGGTACGACGACGCGAGGGCGAGGGCGCTGCGAACGGTGCTGCGGACGACGCTCATGCGCTCTTCTCCTCGCTGCCCTCGCCGCCTTCGGCGCTCTCGCCCATCCACTCGAGATAGACGTCCTCCAGCGTCGGCCGGCGCATGCGCAGGTCGACCAGCTTGCCACCGCCGGCGCGCAGGAGGTCGCCCAACGCCACCACCACCGCTCCCGGGTCGGCGACCGAATAGCGCAGATGGCGCCCCTCGCGGCCCTGGGCAACGGCGCCCGCCGCCTCGAGCGGACCGGCGTCGAACGGTCCCTCGACCTCGATCCAGAGGGTCGAGAGCCCGGCAGCGCGCCCGATGAGCTCGAACGGCGAGCCGTCCGCCACCACGGTGCCGCGGCGCAAGAGGATCACCCGCTTGCAGAGCTTCTCCGCCTCTTCGATGTAGTGCGTGGTGAGGACGACGGTCTTGCCGGCCGCGGCGAGCCGCTCGACGATGGCGTGCACACCGCGTCGCGCCACCGGATCGAGCGCCGCCGTCGGCTCGTCGAGAATCAGCAGCTCGGGGTCGTGGAGAAGCGCCAGGGCCAGCGCCAGGCGCTGGCGCTCGCCGCCGGAAAGCGTGCGGACGAGCGCCCGCTCCTTACCCGTGAGCTCCACCTGCGCGAGCACCGACCCGGCCGGGAGCGTGCGCGGATAGAGCGCGGCGTAGAGGCGCAGGACCTCCGAAACGCGCAACTCCTGCGGCAGCGCGGTGGCCTGCAGTTGCACTCCGATCCTCAGCCGCAGCGCCTTGGCATCGCGGCGTGGATCGAGCCCGAAGACCGTCGCCCGGCCCGAGGTCGGCTCGCGCAGGCCCTCGAGGATCTCGACGAGCGTCGTCTTCCCGGCGCCGTTCGGCCCGAGGAGGCCCACCGTGCCGCCGGCTTCGATCGCCAGGTCGACACCGGCGAGCGCCCGGTGCCCGTCGTACTCCTTCACCAGCTTCTCGATCTCGATCAGCACGCTCTTTCCCTCGTCCTCATCCCAGCAGCTCCTTCAACCGCGCATGCCCGGAGCGCGACACCGGGATGCGCGTTCCGTCGGCGAGGATCGCGATCCAGCTGTCCTTGGCATAGAGCTCGAGCCGGGCGAGGCGATCGATGTTCAGCAGGTAGGAGCGGTGCACGCGCACGAAGCGGCCGCCGTCGAGCTGCGCTTCGAGCTCGCCCATAGTCTGCTGTTTCTGCAGGCGCTTTCCGGCGACCGCGAATGACAGGTAGTCGTCCTTGGCCTCGACGAAGTCGATCTTGGCGAGCGGCAAGACGTGAACCCGCCCCTCCTCGCGGATCAGCACGCGCTCGAGCGGCCGTCCCGGCGGCCGCGCCGCGGCGGCGACTGCGGCAGCGGAGGGGCGCGCCTGCTCGATCGCGAGACGCGCTGCGGCGCGCTCGATCGCCTCGCCGAGTCGCGCCGGCTCCACCGGCTTGAGCAGGTAGTCGACCGCGTGGACATCGAAGGCCTTGAGCGCGAACTCGTCGTAGGCGGTGACGAAGATCACTGCGACTTTCTCGCCGACGAGCTCCATGACCTCGAAACCGGAGAGCTTCGGCATCTGGATGTCGAGGAAAAGCAGATCTGGAGCCAGCTCGTCGGCGAGTTTCACCGCCTCGAAGCCGTTGCCGGCCTCGCCGACGATCTCGACCTCCGGGTGAGCGGCGAGGAGCTCCCGCAGAACCGCCCGGGCGAGCACTTCGTCATCGACGATCAGGACGCGCATCGGTCGCATCCTCTCACCGCCGGGCCGCCCGCATCATGGCGCCGGCACCGCGGGCAGCAGCAGGCGCACGCGATAGCGCTCGGGCGACGCCTCGACGTCGAGCCGCGCGCGGTGGCCGAAGAGCGCCTCGATGCGCGCCCTGACGTTCCCGAGTCCGACACCAGCGCCGCGCGAGGCCGGGCGGTCGGGATCGCAGGGATTCTCCACCACGAGCTCGAGGTGCTCGCCAGAGCGTCTGGCGGCGATCGTCACCTCGCCGCCCTCGACGAGGTGGGCGATCCCGTGATGCACCGCGTTCTCGATCAGCGGTTGCAGCACGAGCGGCGGCACGGCGAAGGTGAGCGTCGCCTCGGCGACCTGAAACCGCGCCTGCAGCCGCGCACCGAAGCGGACCTCCTCGATCGCGAGGTAGGTCTCGGCGAGGTAGATCTCCTCCGCCAGCGCGATCTGCTCCTTCTGTCCGAGCCCCAGACTCTTGCGGAAGAAGCCGGCCATCAGGTAGCACATCCTCCTGGCGGCCGGCGGATCCGAGCCGATGAGCGCCGAGACCGAGTTGAGACTGTTGAACAGGAAGTGCGGATCGAGCTGTGCTTTGAGCGACTTCAACTCGGCTTCGCGCGCGTGCACCTCGCGCTCCAGCCCACGGCGCTCGGCGTCGCGCGAGCGCTCCACGACGACGAAGAGAAAGTGCACCAGGGTGGCGAGGATGAAGAGGAAGACGCCGAGCACGAAGAACAGCGGCAGAGCTGTCGCGTAGCGCGCCGGCAGGTCGGTGAAGCCGGCCGAACGGCCGAGCGCCGCCGCCCACAGGTGACCAGCGGCCGTCCAGATCGCCGCCGAGGCGAACGACGCCAGGGTGAGCAGGAGGACCAGTTGCGGCGCGCCAGCGCGGCTCGCCGGCAGCTGACGCACCGGGTACCAGACCGAGAGGCACTGAAAGCCGTAGACCAGCGCGAGCGGCAGGCACAGCGCCAGGGCGCCGCGCAGGCTCCCCGGCGCGATCGTCTGCATGAGCAGGGCGAGCAGGCCGCCGAAGATCGCCGCGACGCCGAGATAGGCGACGAGGCGAACCGGGCGTTCGATCATCGGGTGCATTCGCGGCCGCTCAGTTCGAGACTTCGACGCCGCCCATGATGGCGAAGCCGCGGATGACCAGCGTCCCTTCGATGGCGCCCGCCTTGGGCCGCGTCTTGTCCTCGAATCCACCCATGAGCGGAATCACCTCGCCGCGCACCTGCCAGCTCTCGGGCACCTTGATCTCGATTCCACCCCAGAAAGCGAACGTGTCGAGCACCGCCCCGTCGGGGGTCATCTTCGCCTGCCGGAGATCGAGCGTCACGCCGCCCATGAAAGCGGCGAGATCGCCGCCGCGGAACGTCGACGCGATGCCGCGGCGCTCGTTGCCGCTCATCACTGCGAAAGCACGGACGTAGCTCGCCGGATCCTCCGCGCCGGGCGCGGTCGCCTTCGGCCGCACGAAGGTGCGATAGACCAGCGAGCCGCCGACCAGCAGGAGAACCGCGGGCAGGAAGAGCTGGAAGAAGTTGAGCTCGATGTAGTCGAGCTTCTCCGCCAGGATCCAGCCGCCGCCGACGATCCACACCCAGCCCCAGATGCTGCCCTGGATGAGGACCGATACGCCGACCGCGAGCAGCACGGCCGGGAAGAAGAAGCGGTAGAGCGGGTCGGCGTCGAGAATGTCGAGGTTGTCGAGCAGCATCAGGCTGCCGAGCACGACGATCGCGAGACCAAGGATGAGGCGCGGCGAAAACCAGGGCGCCGCGCCGTCCTGCGTGCGCAAGTCCCGGTCAGCCGACATGATCGACTCCGCGCTGCGAGCCGACATCGCCCGACCGGTCGCCACCGGCCACTCGGCCGCCGCGACAGAGGACCGGCTTGAGAATCACCGACAGGCCCCCGGCGATGACGAAGATCGGCCAGGCGGTTCCCCAGGTGAGGCCACCGACGTTCCAGATGCTGATCCAGCCGTAGAGTCCGCCGAGGATCAGCCAGAAGCCGCCGCCTTCGCGGTCGCCGCCGAAGAGCATCTTCGCGGTGCCCATGGCGATGACCAGGAACGGCCAGTAGTTCCAGGCGCCATGAGGCAGGTCCCATCCCAGATTCACCGCCAGCAGCGTCGCGCCGATGGCGATGAGAAAGAGGCCCCAGATCAATCGGTTCACCATTTCCCTGCCGATTCTTCCCATCTCGCTCTCCTTGGCGCCCGACCGGCCGG
>JAGOCP010000289.1 GCA_017998715.1 Thermoanaerobaculia bacterium
TGGTGATGCCGCGCGCCTTCTCCTCCGGAGCCGCGTCGATCTGGTCGTAGGCCTTGTACTCGCCGAAGTACTTGGTGATCGCCGCCGTCAGCGACGTCTTGCCGTGGTCGACGTGCCCGATCGTCCCAACGTTCACATGCGGCTTCGTCCGCTCGAATTTCGCCTTCGCCATCATGGCCTCCTGTTCGTGCTGCGGACCCGTGGACCGCGTGTTCCTGTCGGCGGGCCGATGGCCCGCCCCGTGTTCGCCCGATCAGGCGAACTTCGCCTGGATCTCGTCCGAGATGTTCTGCGGCACCGCGTCGTAGTGGTCGAACTGCATGGTGAACACCGCCCGGCCCGAGGACATCGAGCGCAAGTTGTTGATGTAGCCGAACATGTTCGCGAGCGGGACCATCGCGGTGATCGCGATGGCGTTGCCGCGGGTGTCCTGGCCGCCGATCTGGCCGCGCCGCGAGGTCAGGTCGCCGATGATGCCGCCGGTATATTCCTCCGGCGTCACCACCTCGACCTTCATGATCGGCTCGAGCAGCTTGGCGCCGGCCTTCTTCAGGCCGTCGCGCATCGCCGCACGCGCCGCGATCTCGAAGGCGAGAACCGACGAGTCCACGTCGTGATAGGCGCCGTCGACCAGCGCCACCTTGAAGTCGATGACCGGGAAGCCGGCGAGCGGCCCCGAGTCCATCACCGACTGGATGCCCTTCTCGACGCCGGGCACGTATTCCTTCGGCACCACGCCGCCGACGATCTTGTTGTCGAACGAGTAGCCCTCGCCCGGCTCCGTCGGCTCGATGACGAGCTTGATCCGCGCGAACTGGCCCGAGCCGCCGGTCTGCTTCTTGTGCGTGTAGTCGATCTCGGCCTTGCGGCTGATCGTCTCACGATAGGCCACCTGCGGCGCGCCGATATTGGCCTCGACCTTGAACTCGCGCTTCAGCCGGTCGACCAGGATGTCGAGATGCAGCTCGCCCATGCCCTTCATGATGGTCTGGCCGCTCTCGCGGTCGGTCTCCACCCGGAAGGACGGGTCCTCGGCGGCGAGCCGCGCGAGGCCGGCGGCCATCTTCTCCTGGTCGTTCTTGGTCTTCGGCTCGACGGCGATCTCGATCACCGGCTCGGGGAAGGTCATCGTCTCGAGAACCACCGGCTTCGACGGATCGCAGAGCGTGTCGCCGGTGGTGGTGTCCTTCAGGCCCGCGAGCGCGATGATGTCGCCGGCGAAGGCCTCCTCGATCTCCTCGCGGTTGATCGCATGCATCATCATCATGCGGCCGACCCGCTCGCGCTTCTCCTTGGTGGAGTTCATCATCTGGTCGCCCTTCCTGAGCGAGCCGGAATAGATGCGCGTGAAGGTGAGCGAGCCCACGAAGGGATCGTTCATGATCTTGAAGGCGAGGCCGGCGAAGGGCTGCGCGTCGTCCGCCGAGCGGGCGATGTTGCGCACCTCCTCCTCGTCGCCCGGCGCGAAGCCCATGTAGGCGGGCACGTCGAGCGGGTTCGGCAGGAAGTCGATGACGCCGTTCAGCATCGGCTGAACGCCCTTGTTCTTGAAAGCCGAGCCGCACAGAACGGGGACGAACTTCATCGCCAGCGTGCCCTTGCGGATCAGCTTGCGCAGCGCGTCGACGTCGGGCTCCTCGCCCTCGAGGTAGGCCTCCATCGCCGCGTCGTCCATCTCGACGGCGAGCTCGACCATGGTGGCGCGCATCTCGGCGGCCTGGTCGGCGAGCTCGGCCCGGATCGGCTGGCGGGTCCAGGTCGCGCCCAGGTCCTCGCCCGTCCAGGTCCACTCCTCCATGGTGATCAGGTCGACATGGCCGATGAACTCGGCCTCGGCCCCGATCGGCAGCTGGATCGGGCACGGGATCGCGCCGGTCCGGTCCTTGATCATGCGGACGCAGTTGAAGAAGTCGGCGCCGATCTTGTCCATCTTGTTGACGAAGACGATGCGCGGCACCTTGTAGCGGTCGGCCTGGCGCCAGACGGTCTCGGTCTGCGGCTCCACGCCGGCGTTGGCGTCGAGCACGCAGACCGCGCCGTCGAGCACGGCGAGGCTGCGCTCCACCTCGATGGTGAAGTCGACGTGGCCGGGCGTGTCGATGATGTTGAAACGGTGCTTCGGCGTCTCCGGCGTCACGCCGTCCTCGGTGCGCTCCCAGAAGGTGGTCGTCGCGGCCGAGGTGATGGTGATGCCCCGCTCCTGCTCCTGCTCCATCCAGTCCATCGTCGCGGCGCCGTCATGCACCTCGCCGAGCTTGTGGCTCTTGCCGGTGTAGAAGAGGATCCGCTCCGTGGTCGTGGTCTTGCCGGCGTCGATATGCGCCATGATCCCGAAGTTGCGGTAGCGGTCGAGGGGATATTCGCGGGCCATCTCTGTCAGTCCTGCTCTTCCGCCTTACCAGCGGTAATGGCTGAACGCCTTGTTGGCGTCGGCCATCTTGTGGGTGTCCTCGCGCTTCTTCACCGCAGTGCCGCGCATGTTGGCCGCGTCCATCACCTCGCCGGCGAGACGCTCCTCCATCGTGTGCTCGTTGCGGGCGCGCGCGGCCTTGATCAGCCAGCGGATCGCCAGCGCCTCGCGGCGCTCGGGGCGCACCTCGACCGGCACCTGGTAGGTGGCGCCGCCGACCCGGCGCGAGCGGACCTCGACCGACGGCTTGATGTTGTCGAGCGCCTCATGGAACACCTCGATCGGCGCGCGGCGGACCTTGGTCTCGACCTTGGTCAGCGCGCCGTATACGATGCCCTCCGCGACCGACTTCTTGCCGTCGTGCATCAGGTTGTTCATGAACTTGGTCAGCACCCGGTCGCCGAACTTGGCGTCGGGGAGGATTTCGCGCCTTTCGGCCTGGCGACGTCGCGACATCTCGGGCTCTCCTTATTTCGGCCGCTTGGCGCCGTACTTCGACCGGCGCTGGCGACGGTTCTTCACGCCCTGCGTGTCGAGAACGCCGCGGAGGATGTGGTATCGCACGCCCGGAAGGTCCTTCACGCGGCCGCCACGGATCAGGACCACCGAGTGCTCCTGCAGGTTGTGGCTCTCGCCGGGGATGTAGCTGATCACCTCGAAGCCGTTGGTCAGCCGCACCTTCGCCACCTTGCGCATGGCCGAGTTCGGCTTCTTCGGCGTGGTGGTGTAGACGCGCGTGCAGACGCCCCGCTTCTGGGGGCTGCCCTCCAGGTGCTGCGACTTCGAGCGCGCCACGCGCGGCTGCCGCGGCTTGCGGATCAGCTGTTGGATCGTTGGCATTCGAGTTCTCTACCTCGTCTACACCGTTTCGTCCTTCGGCCCTCCGCGGCGGATCCGCGAAACGCCGACGCCGCCGCGCGCCGGCCCCTTCCTCGGGGCGGGCGCGCGGCAATATTCCAGAGGACTGGGGCGCGAGGCCCGAGTCGTGACCGCCAGTTCCAGGCTTTCCGTGGAATGGCCGGGGCCTCCTCGGAGCGCGCGGAACCTAGGGGGATCGCCAGGGGATGTCAACACGCGATAACGATGTTTCGCGGGGGCCGGACAGCTCGGATCAGGTGCGCCTCCGAGCCCGAGGCGGCGATCGTCCGGTCGATCTTCGAGCGGTTCGTCCGGATCGGCTCGGCGACGGTGCTGGCGCGGGAACTGCGGGCCGAAGGCATCCGCACCAAACGCGGTAAGCTCTTCGACAAGGGTTAGCTTTACAAGGCTCCTCAACAACCGGACTTACCTCGAACGATGCATAAGGAGGCGGACTGGGCGCGGCGCCCTCCTGTCCGGTCCGAGGACATAGGTTACAGATTGTACCGATCACCTGGGTGACACCCTCGAGCCGAACGGGGTGTCGATGGTTTGCAGGGTGCATGCCTCCAGGTCGATGTATCCGAGATCGTAGTGCATGAAGCTTACGAGCCAAACGTCGGCGTCGACCTCGCGCAGTCCGAGGCGCTGGCCGGCGAAGACCGAGGATATGGTGACGGCGCGGCCGTGGAGCCGCGCACCCCGCCGTCGATGTCGCGGTCGAGCGCGGCGAGCTGGGGCCTCGAGCACCCTGAGCGTGGCCACGAGGCTCTTCTGGACGCGCCGGGCGCGGGCTTGCCGGGAGCGGTTCTTCTCCATGCCGATCATCTCGACCAGCTGCCGACGCCGGGCCACCAGCTCCGAAAGCGCCTGCGCGTGCTCGCTCGCGAGCGGCCGGGGCTCGGGGCGGATGGCTTCGGCGAAGCGCGCGATCGCCTCGGCATCGAGCGCGGCGGTCTTGGCGACCCGCCCGGTGGCGCGGGCGAAGTCGCGGATCTGGCGCGGATTGACCACCGCGAGCGGCAGTCCGGCGCCGGCGAGGGCGGCCGCCACCGTCAGCTCGAAGCCGCCGGTGGCCTCCAGCACCACCAGCGCGACATTCCGGTCCCGCAAGGCGGCGACCAGGGCTTCGAGACCTTTGCCGTCGCGCGCGACGGCAAAGGTCTCGGCAGCGGGACGCACATGCACGTCGAGGCGATCCTTGACGACGTCGATGCCGACGATCCGTGGCTTCATCGTAAGCGTCCGGCGTGACCGCTATGATTTCCAATGCCAGGGGAGCAGTTCGTCGATCCTGGTGATACGGTAGTCTGGGGTTCGGGCGATGGCGTCGGCCAGCCAGGCTTCGGGATCGACGTCGTTC
>JAGOCP010000290.1 GCA_017998715.1 Thermoanaerobaculia bacterium
GGAGATCCCCCATGCGCCGACTGACCGCTGCACTCGCGCTGCTCACGCTCCTCTGCACACTTTCGCCGGCCGCGGCGACCTGCGGCGGCGGCGGTGGAGGCGGCATGGGCGGCATCTCCTCCGGCAGTTCCGGCGGGGCCGAGGTCTATCGCGTGCCGTGGAAGGTCCTCGAGCCCCAGGCCGCGCCGGCGCCGGGCCCAGCAGGCCTCGCGGTGCTCTGGTTCCCGGTGTCGCGCGACGAGGCGCGCGGCTCGCAGCTGCTCGAGTCGCGCTACCTGACCGTGTCGATCTCCCCCTGCGTCGCGTTCTGGATCGTCCCCGCCGACGCCGCCGCGCTGCGCCTGAAGCACGGCGCGATGGACGGTGCGGCGGTGGCCCTGCTCACCGGGGCCGACGGCGTCGAGCTCGCCCGTGTCGCGCCAGAGAAGGGCGAGCTCCGGGTGGGCAGCCTCGAAAAGACGCTGCGCAGCGAGCTCGATCGCCGCCGGGCGGTCGCGGAAGCGCGCCTCGACGAGGCGGTGGCGAAAGAGAAGGCAGGGGATGTGGACGGCGCGGCGGCGCTCTATCAGGAGGTCTTCGGTCGCGGCTGCCTGTTCCCGGCAGCGGCGCGCAAAGCGCAGAAGGCCTTGAAGCGTCTCGGCCGGCCGGTGGGGGAGGAGAGCTCCGCGTTCGACCTGCCGGAACCGGTGGTCACGCCGGAGAAGAGCGCGGAGATGAGCACACTGCTCGCCGCCGGGCTCAAGGCCGAGTTGGAGCTGCGGATCGACGACGCCCGGCGAGCCTACGAGCAGGCGCATGCCGCCGATCCGGCCGATCCGGTGGCGACCCGGTTTCTCGCCGAGTTCCACCGCCACCACTCCGGCGACTGGCAGCTGGCGCGCGCGCTCTTCGACGAGATCCTGGCGCGTCCGGCGGACGCGATCTCGCGCGCGGTCGCCCTGCACGGGCTGGGCAAGATGACGATCCACCAGGGCGAGTTCCAGCGCGGGGTCGCGATGTTCGAGGCGTCGATTGCCGAGTTCCCGCTGCCGCTCACCTACCGCAATCTGGCGGTTTTCTGGAACTCCGAGGGCCGGTTCGACAAGGCCTGGGGCTTCGTCGAGCAGGCGCTTGCGTTGGCGCCCGACGAGCTCTACAACCGAATCTTCGCCGCGACGTACTTCGTCGGCCAGGGTAAGGCCGAAGAGGCTCTGCGCATCGCGCAGGAGAATGAGCCGGTGCTCGAGGCGTCGTACAACCTGGCGGCGATCTGGGCGCAGCTGGGCAGGAAAGAGAAGGCGCTCGAGCTGCTGACCCGGCACTTCTATCAGTACGAGCGCTTCGATCCGGTGCGCACGCGCGAGATGCAGGAGGCGCGCGACGACATCGCTTTCGCGAGCTACCACCGCGACGCCGACTTCATCGCCCTCACCCAACTCGCCGCCGCCGACCCGGACTCGTATCACCGGACGAAGTAGCACGAGAAAAGGGCCCCCGGCACGAGTGCCGGAGGCCCGGTTTCAGCGATCTGCTGCAGGCGCCGGATGGCGCCGCGAGGTCAGTTGATCTCGAAGCTCATGAGCTCGACGGGCAACGGCGGGTTTCCGTCGAGGGTGAGCGACCAGGCGTTGAGCGTACCGGTGATGATCGACGAGTCGTCGGCCGCGGTGAGCGTCCAGACGCCGCCCGACGCGCTGCCATCGAAGGCAGTCATGTTCCCCGGAGCGGCTACCGGAGTGGTTCCGGCGTTGGAGCCACCGTCGGTGGGCCTGAAGGAGCCGGTGAAGGGCGGTCCGGCCGCCGCCGTGCAGGCAGCAAGACCTGCGGCGTCGTCGTCGATGACGGTGTTGGTCATGTTGTCACCGCTCGAGCCGCAGTTGACCCACACGATTTGAGCCGCAACGAATGGGCTCGCGAGCGTCAGTCTGAGATCTGCGTCCCACGCATGGCTGATGTTGACCGTCAGGTTGGCGTCGGAGATCGTGCCGTTGACGCTGAAGTTCAGGGTGCTGTTGACGCTGCTGGCGTCCGGAATGGCGAGCGGAACGTTGGTGCTCGACTCGGTGACGGCGGCGTAGAGCTGGGCGGCGCCGAAGACGACGACCACGAGGGCGAGAACTGCGAGAAGTGAATTGCGGCTCTTCATGACTTGTGGCCTCCAGCGCATCTGTGTTCGAGAATCACTCTGCCGTTCGCCGACGCGGCGCGCGACGAGCATCGCTCTTCATAGAAGCTCTAGTCTACACGTTGGAGGGCTACCAGGGCCCTTCCCAGAGGCGCGGGTGGAGAACTTTGTAGACTCTGCGCACGATGAACCGCCGACTCCCAGCCTTGGCGTTGCTCGCGGCGATCCTCGTCCCGGTCGCGCTTTACTTGCCGACGCTGCGCTTCGGCTTTCTGTTCGACGACCGGCCGCTGCTGATGGACAACCCGATCGTCGCGTCGCCGCGCGGGCTGGGCGAGATTCTCACCACCGATCTCGACGCCAACGCCCGCAACAGCGAAGCGCCTGTAACCAACTATCTGCGCCCCCTCTTCATCGCCGGGGCTGTCGGGCTCCATCGCCTCTTCGGCGACTCACCGCTCGGTTGGCACGCGACGGCGATCGTCCTGCACGGCCTGCTCGTGGGCCTGGCGTTTCTCCTGCTGCGCCGCGAGGGAATGGGCGCCGCGACGGCGCTCGCGGCGGCGCTGCTCTTCGCGCTCCATCCCTCGCACGTGCAGTCGACAGCCTGGGTTTCCGGCCTACAGGATCTGCTCTTCGGCGTGACGGCGTTGGTCGCCTTCCTCGCCTATCGCCGCTCTCGGCGTCGGCCAGAGGCAGGCTGGGCGCCGTTGTGCCTTCTCGCTTTCGCCTTCGCCATCGCCCTCCTGGCGAAAGAGCCGGCGATCGGTCTGATCCTCTTCGTCGGCGCGGAGGCCGCCGGCTGGATCCCCGACGCACCCGGAACCAACGTCGAGCGCAGACCCCGCGCCGAGCTCCTCGTGCTGCTCGCGGTGGCGGGCGCGTACTTCGTCTATCGCTGGTCGGTGCTCGGCGAGCTGGCCCACCCCTTCCCGACCGCGCCCGCCTTGCCGGAGGCCCTCGCCAGCGTCCCGGTGGCCTTGCTCGCCTACTTCAGGGACTTAGTCTGGCCGGTGGGTCTTTTTCTGCTGCACCCCGCGCGGCCGGTGGCGGCGGCCATGAGCGGCGAGAGTCTCGGCGCTGCGTGCGGGCTCCTCGTGTTGCTCGCCGCGGCCTACGGCGCGCGGCGCCGCTGGCCGGCGCTCGCCCGCCCACTGGGCTGGATCGCGGCCTGGCTCGCTCCCGTCCTGGCGCTCTGGGCGGTCAATCCGGAATGGATGGTGATGGACCGCTATCTGTTGCTGCCGAGCCTGGGCCTTGCCTGGGCGTTGGCCCTCCTGCTGCCGATCGAGGCGGCGCGATCGCGCTGGCGGGCCTGGGTCTGGACGGCTCTGCTGGCGATCTTCGCCGGGCTCTCTCTGGCGGCGATGCGGTCTTTCGCCAGTGAGGAACGATTCTGGTCGGCGGCGATCCGCGCCGATCCCGGGAGCTCGACAGCCTGGGCCGAATGGGCGCGCCTGCGTGCCGACAAGGGAGAGCTGGCAGCGGCGGGCGAAGCGCTGCAGCGGGCGGTCGAGCTCGACCCGCGCGCCCAGCTGCCGCGCCTGCGCCAGGCACTGCTGGCGGTCCGCCGCGGTGACCTGACCGCAGCCCACGACATTCTCACCGGGATCGTCGAGCGCAACCCCGGCTACTTGCCCGGTTGGCGGAATCTCGTCGTCGTGCAGGCGCGCGGTGGCGATCTCGCCGGCGCCGACGCGACATTGGCGCAGGCCCTGGAGCGGTTTCCGCAGGATCCGCTGCTGTGGACGCAGCAGGCCATTCTGCTGCGGCAGCAGGGCCGGCGCGAGGAGGCGCTGGCTGCGATCCACCGCGCTGCCGAGCTCGCGCCGCGCGATGCCGCCATGGCGTTGCGCGAAGCCTCGCTGCTCGCCGATCTCGGTCGCGTTGCGGAGGCGGCTGCGGCGGCACGGCGCGGCCTCGCGTTCGCCCCCTCGCCGGAGATCAGGGCCGAGCTGGAGCGGTTGGCTCGCTGACCGTGGCACCGCCGACTGCCGCCGATTCGAGTCTGGCCAGGGCGAGGCGCGCGCCGTCGTGCCCCGGCTCGAGCGCGAGAACCCGCCGCAACTTCGCCCGCGCCCGTTCGAGCTCTCCGGCCCGCAGCCAGGCGAGCGCCGAAGCGTAGGTCGTGAGGGTCGAGCCCGGAGAGCGCAGCGCGGCGCGCTCGAGAGTGGTTGCCACCCGCTTTTTCGCCGGCGCCGCGGCCGGCCACGGCGCCTCGAGGATCGCGACGATTGCCCGCCAGGGGCGTGAATAGGTGGGAACCTGCTCGAGCGATCGCACGAGATGGGTGAGCGCCGGCCCGGCCTCGCCGCGGGCGAGCAGGATCTGACCGAGATTGTTGTCGGCGAGACAACTCTCCGAATGTGCCAGGACATGGCGCCAGAGCGTCTCGTCGTCTCTCCAGACGCGCGTCTGGCGGTGGGTCGCGACGGCAGCGACGGCGAGTGCGCCGACCAGCGCCAGCGCGAGAGCAGCTCGTGCAACCGGGCGAGCGCTCGCCAGCAGCAGCG
>JAGOCP010000044.1 GCA_017998715.1 Thermoanaerobaculia bacterium
ATGACCGCGATCGTCGTCACCCACAATCCGGTACTGGCCCGGCGATGTGATAGAATTTTGACGTTGGAGGGGGGGGCGCTGCACTTCGAAAGTGTTTGATTTGCAAGCACTTCGAGGCTTTTCCTCAAGGAGTCGAGAGTGTTCGAGAAGTTCAACGAAAAGGCGCGACGGGCGCTCTTTTTCGCCCGCTACGAAGCCTCGAAGCTCGGCAGCCGCGTCATCGAGTCCGAGCACGTCCTGCTCGGCATCCTGCGGGAAGGGGAGGAGACGGTCACCGAGCTCTTCCGCCGGTTCCACGCCCGGCCGGAGGACGTCCGGCGCGAAATCGAAGGCGAGCGGGTCTTCGTCGAGCGCATCTCCTCGACCGCCGAGCTGCCGCTCTCCGAAGAGTCGAAAAAGATCCTCGCCTACGCCGCCCACGAAGCCGAATCGATGCTGCATGCCGCGGTGGGGTCCGAGCACCTCCTGGTGGGCATCCTGCGCGTCGAAGGTTGCGTCGCGGCGCGCATCCTCACCCAGCAGAGCTTCGACGTCTACACCCTGCGCGAAGAGGTGCTGTCGCTCGCCAAGGAGCGCGAGGCCTCGCTGCAGAAGAAGGAGCTGCCGTTCCTGTCGGAGTACAGCCGCGACTTGACGGCGCTCGCGACGCAGGGCAGCTTCGATCCGCTGATCGGCCGCGAGCGCGAAGTCGAGCGGATCGTCCAGATCCTGTCGCGGCGGACCAAGAACAATCCGATCCTGCTGGGAGAGCCCGGCGTCGGCAAGACGGCGATCGTCGAAGGTCTGGCCCTGCGCATCGTCGAGGGGCGGGTGCCGATCTTCCTCGCCCAGAAGCGGGTGCTGGCGCTCGATCTCTCGCTCATCGTCGCCGGCACGAAGTACCGCGGCCAGTTCGAGGAGCGCTTGAAGGGCATCCTGAAGGAGCTCAAGGACTCGAAGGACATCATCGTCTTCGTCGACGAGATCCATTCCCTGATCGGCGCCGGATCGGCGGAAGGATCGCTCGACGCCGCCAACATCCTGAAGCCGGCGCTGTCGCGCGGCGAGGTGAGCTGCATCGGCGCCACGACGATCAAGGAGTACCGCAAGTTCATCGAGAAGGACCGCTCGCTCCTCAGGCGCTTTCAGTCCGTCCAGGTCTCGCCGCCGAACCAGGAGGAGACGCTGCAAATCCTCGACGGCGTCAAGGATCGCTACGAGTCGTTCCACAAGGTGCGCTATTCCGGCGAAGCGCTGAAGCGGGCGATCTACCAGACCTCGCGCTACATCACCGACCGCTTCCAGCCCGACAAGGCGATCGACGTCATCGACGAAGCCGGGGCCAAGGTCAAGCTGCGCAAGGTCAAGGACACGCAGAACCTGCGCCGGCTGGAGCAGGAGATCCGCCAGGTGGTGCGCGACATGAAGACCGCGATCTCGGAGAAGAACTTCGAGTCTGCGGTCTTCCTGCGCGAGCGCGAGATCGAGCTGCGCGAGGACCTCGAGCGCATGGGCGCGGTGGGCAACGAGGACGTCGAGCTCGAAGTGACCACGCGGGACATCGAGGAGGTCATCGCCGCCTGGACCGGGATTCCCGTCTCGAGCCTGCAGGAGGACGAAGCGGAACGCCTGTTGCACATGGAAGAGACGCTGCGCAAGCACGTCGTTGGCCAGGAGATGGCGATTTCGGGCATTTCGCGCGCCATCCGCCGCTCGCGGCTCGGAGTCGCCAATCCGCAGCGGCCGATGGGCTCGTTCATCTTCCTCGGCCCTTCGGGCGTCGGCAAGACGGAAGTCGCCCGGCGGCTCGCCGAGTTCCTCTTCGGCTCACAGCACGCCCTGGTGCGCTTCGACATGAGCGAGTACATGGAAAAGCACGCGGTCTCCAAGCTCATCGGCTCGCCGCCGGGCTATGTCGGCCACGAGGAGGGCGGACAGCTGACCGAGCGCGTGCGCCGGCAGCCCTATTCGCTGGTGCTCTTCGACGAGATCGAGAAGGCGCATCCCGATGTCGCCAACCTCCTGCTGCAGATCCTCGATGACGGAACGCTCACCGACTCCTACGGCAACCAGGTGGACTTCAAGAACACCCTCCTGCTGATGACCTCGAACATCGGCTCGAAGCTGGTCCTGCGCGGCGGGCGGATGGGCTTCGGCAGCCAGGACGCCGAGGAGGCCTTCCGCCGGGTGGAGGACGAGATCCTCTCCGAGCTGCGGCGCTCCTTCAGTCCCGAGTTCATCAACCGTGTCGACGAGGTCATCGTCTTCCACCCGCTCGGCGAGTCCGAGCTCCGGGCGATCGTCGATCTGCTGCTGGAGGACGTCAACGTGACACTCGCGCAGCGCAACCTGCGCGTCGAAGTGACACCGGCGGGCAAGGAATGGCTGCTCAAGCGGGCCGGAATCGACGCTTCGACAGGGGCGCGACCTCTCCGGCGGACGATTCAGCGCCATGTGCAGGATACAATCTCGGAGCTGTTGATTCGGGCAGGCAAGCAGGATTTCGAAGTCATCGAGGCGGATGTGAACGGTTCTGAGCTCACGGTGAGAGCACGGCCCCGGGAGTTGGAGCCCAGCAGGGCCTGAAAAACTCCCGGTTCCTGGCTGACTGCGACCGCGGTCGCCGAGCATGGTACCCGTCTTGCAGCGCGCGGAGATTCTATGAGGCAAGTTCAGCGTTGGCTGCCGGTCGCACTCTTCCTGCTCGCGGCTGGTGCGCGCGCCGAGACCATCCGCGGAGTCGAGTTCCGCGGCCTTCATCTGCTCGCCGAGGAGACCGTGAGGTACTACCTCGGACTGGTCGATGGGCAGGAGCTCGACGAGGCGGCGCTCAATCGCAGCATCGAGGATCTCTGGCGGCGCAATCTCGTCGATGACTTGAAGATCGAGCGTCTCGCGGCCGACGGCGGCGTCAGGCTGATCGTCACCGTTGCCGAGCGGCCGATCCTGCGCTCCCTGGATTTCAAGGGGCTGAAGCGCCTCTCCCGCACCGACATCACGGAGCGCATCACCAAGGAGTCGATCTCGGTGCGCGAGGGCTCGCCGATCTCTCTCGGCGAGGTCAAGCGCCTGCAGACGACCATCGAGGAGATGTACCGCGAAAAGGGCTTCCGCTTCGCCAAGGCCGAGTTCCTTCTCGAGGAGGTGGCGCCCACGGAGCGCCGGGTGGTCTTTTCGATCGACGAGGCCGAAAAGGTCCGCATCGGCGACATCAAGTTCGCCGACAATACGATCTACGGCGACTGGCGCCTGAAGTGGGCGATGAGCAAGACCAAGGAGACCAATCTCCTCTGGCGGGTGCTCAAGCGCGACATCTACAACCCGGCCACGATCGCCGAAGACATGGTGAAGGTGAAGGATCTCTACCGCGGGGCGGGCTACAAGAACGTCCTGCTCGAGGATCCGGTCCTCGGTGTCAAGGAGAAAAAGAGCGGCAAGCGGAGTCTCAAGATCGAGATTCCGGTCGTCGAGGGCCGCCGCTTCAAGCTCGGCGAGATCAAGATCGAAGGCAATCAGGTCTTCAACGAGGCCTTCCTCGCCGCGCAGTTCTCGCGCCCCCGCGGCGGCTGGCTGCGCTCGTCCATGGTGACCAAGGGCACCGAGGCGGTCCAGGACGCCTACAAGAACTACGGCCACATCTTCGCCAACATCGACCTGCAGCTGGTCGAGCGCGAAAACGACATCGCCGACATCGACATCAAGATCACCGAGGGCGATCAGTATCGCGTCGGCCGGATGGAGTTCGAGGGCAACACCCGCACGCGCGACAAGGTCCTGCGGCGCGAGTTCCGCATCCAGGAGGGGACCCTCCTGAACATGGGCGCGATCAAGGGGAGCCTGTTCAAGGTCAACCAGTTGGGCTACTTCAAGCTCAACGAGACTGATCCGATCACCTTCGAGAACTTCGACACCGAGAAGAAGACGGTGGACGTCAAGGTCAAGGGCGACGAGAGCGACCGGACAGAGCTCCAGGTCGGCGCCGGCTGGAGCGAGACCTACGGCTTCTTCGGCCAGCTTTCGGTGCGCACGCAGAATTTCCTCGGCCGCGGCGAGACGGTCGGCCTGTCGTTCCAGTCCGGGCGCTATCAGGACGAGTACGGCCTGTCGTACTACATTCCGTGGTGGCTCGACCGGCCGCAGAGCATCGGCCTGCAGCTGTTCAAGAGCAATCTCAACTACTCGCAGACGACGATCCAGCAGTCGGAGCGCCAGAGCCAGGGCGCGGTGCTCACCTACGGCCGCAACTTCGGCCTCTTCGGCAGCGGCAGCATCAGCTACACCCTGTCGCAGTCCAAGGACCGGCTGTTCTACTCCGGGCCGGCGAACGCCATCGTCGAGCTGAACTACGACATCGCCAACTCGTCGATCCAGCCGACCTACTCCTTCGACAGCCGCGACAGCCGGCTCGAGACGACGCGCGGCTGGAATCTCGTCGGATCGGTCGAGTATGCCGGCGGCTTCCTCGGCGGCGACAACTACTTCTGGCGGCCGGAGGTGCACCTGTCGCGCTTCCAGCCGCTCACTTTCTCGCCGGTGAAGACGCTGGCGGCGTTCAACCTCGAGGCCGGCATCGTCAAGCCTTTCGACGGCCGCGAGGTCGTGCCGCTCGAGCGCTACTTCATGGGCGGCGAGAACAGCGTCCGCGGTTTCCAGTTCCGCTCGATCTTCGTGCGCGACGAGAAGACCAACCTCCCCGTGCTCCAGGACGGCTACTACAAGGGCGGCAACAAGTTCCTGCAGATGAACGTCGAGCTCCAGGTGCTGGTCGGCGGGCCGTTCCGGGTGATCCTCTTCGCCGACGGCGGCAACGTCTACGACGACGACCAGAGCATCGACGTCTCGCGTCTGCGATACTCCGCCGGCGGCGAGCTGCGCATCTTCGTGCCGATCTTCGGCGCGCCGCTCCGATTCATCTATTCTTCCAACCTGGACCCGATCAAGCCCAATCCGCCATTGGAGCCAGGGGACCGGTTCGAGAGCTTCCAGTTCAGCATCGGCGCAACTTTCTAGTCCCAACAAAGGAGCAAGTTCATGTCATCGAATGTGTGGAGGAGTACGACCGTTTTGGCTGGACGCATCGTGCTGGCGCTCGCGATCGTCGCCCTGTTGCCGTCGACGGCGGCGTTCGCGCAGGCCGGCAAGGTGGCGGTGATCGATGTGCAGCGTCTGGTGACCGATTCGGTCGCCGGCAAGGAAGCGCTGGCGCGTCTGAAGAAGCTGCAGGACGAGAAGATCGCCGAGGGCAAGGCGAAGAACGACGAAGTGGACGCCCTGCGCAAGCGGCTCAACGAGGGCCGGCTCTCGCTCGCCGACGACAAGATCTCCGAGCTCGAGAAGCAGCTCGAAGAGAAGGTCACCGGCCTGCGGCGCTTCCAGGAGGATGCCGAGCGCGAGTTCAACAAGAGCCGCGAGACGACCTTCGGCGAGATCGAACGGCGCGTCTTCCCGGTCATCGAGCAGGTCGGCAAGGAGGGCAGCTACACCTTCATTTTCAACAAGTTCCAGAGCGGGCTGCTGTACGCCGACGACGCCGCCGACATCACCAACCAGATCATCCAGCGCTTCGACGCCTCGGCGACGCAGAAGGCGAACTGAGCCTTGATCTGGACGCTCGGAGAGTTGGCCGAGCGGGTGGGCGGAGAAGTCCAGGGTTCGCCGGCCCGGGAGTTGGACGGCGTTCGGACGCTGTCCGAGGCGGGCCCGGGGCACCTCTCTTTCCTCACCAGTCCCAAGTACCTGGAGCAGGCTCGCGCCAGTGCGGCAGGGGCGATTCTCACCGGGCGTGACGCCCGGCTGCCGGGCCGGGATCTGTTGCGGACGGCGCAACCCCAGCTCGCACTGGCCGAGATCCTGCGCCTCTTTCATCCGGCG
Organism: Thermoanaerobaculia bacterium; assembly: GCA_017998715.1. Classification (GTDB taxonomy): domain Bacteria; phylum Acidobacteriota; class Thermoanaerobaculia; order Multivoradales; family JAGPDF01; genus JAGPDF01. The sequence goes on from JAGOCP010000044.1 coordinate 5,851, forward strand.
GTCGTCCACCCGCCGGGCATTCACCCGACGGCGGTCGTCGGCGAGCAGAGCGCCGTCGCTTCCTCGGCGGCAGTCGGGCCGTACGTCGTCCTGGGGCGTGGAGTGACCGTCGGCGAGGACTGCGTGCTGCACGCGCACGCGGTCGTCGGCGATGGCTGCCGGATCGGCGCCAACGTCGTGCTGCATCCGCATGTCGTGCTCTATCCGGGCGTGAGCCTGGGCGATGGCGTAGAGATCCACGCCGGGACGATCGTCGGCAGCGACGGCTTCGGCTACGCCACCGTCCGCGGCGTGCACCACAAAGTCCCGCAGGTGGGGCGGGTCGAGATCGGCGCCGACGTCGAGATCGGCGCGCTGACTGCCATCGACCGGGCACTCCTGGGCGCGACGTCGATCGGCGCCGGGACGAAGATCGACAACCTGGTCCAGGTCGGACACAATGTGGTCGTCGGCGAGCGGTCGATCCTCTGCGGCCAGGCGGGTATCGCCGGCAGCGCGAGGCTCGGTGCCGGGGTCGTCCTGGCGGGGCAGGCGGGGGTCTCCGGACACCTCGAGGTCGCCGACGGCGCGCAGGTCGCTGCCAAATCGGCAGCGCTCGCGGCAGTACCGGCGCGGACGGCGGTCGCCGGGATCCCGGCGATCCCGATCGCCGCCTGGCGGCGTCAGCAGGCGATCCTGCGCCGTTTGCCGGAGATCTGGAAACGGTTGCGGGCAGTCGAAAAGAAGATGGGGATCCAGGATGTCGGAGACGACGGTGACGCCGGAAACGACCGAGAAGCCTAACTGGGACGTACGCTGGATCATGTCGGTCCTGCCGCATCGCTACCCGATGCTGCTGATCGACCGGGTCCTCGAGATGGAGCCGCGCCAGCGCATCGTGGCGCTCAAGAACTTCACCATCAACGAGGAGTTCTTCAATGGCCACTTCCCGCAGCACCCGGTCGTACCGGGCGTTCTGCTGGTCGAGGCCATGGCGCAGGCCGGCGGCATCCTGCTGATGCACGACGACCCGGAGCGCGAGAAGAAGCTCCTCCTTTTCATGTCGATCGAGCGTGCGCGCTTCCGTCGCCCAGTGGTCCCCGGCGACCGGGTGCACTTCGAGGCCAACGTGCTGCGGCTCAAGGCGAATCACTGCAAGCTCCAGGCGAAGGCCCTGGTCGATGGCGTCGTTCACGCCGAAGCCGAATTGCTGTCGACGACCGTCGACCGGGATTCCGTGCGATGAGCGGCATTCATCCCCTCGCCGTCGTCGACGCTTCCGCCCGGATCGGCGACGGCGTGACCATCGGGCCGTTCGCGGTCATCGGGCCGGACGTCACCATCGGCGACCGGACGGAGATCGGACCGCACGTCCAGATCCACGGGCCGACGGTGATCGGCAGCGAGAATCGCGTCTATCCGTCGGTCTGCCTCGGCATGGATCCGCAGGACTTGAAGTTCGCCAACGAGCCGGTGCGCCTCGAGGTCGGCCACCGCAACACGATCCGCGAGTTCACCACCTTTCATCGCGGCACCGGCAAGGGCGGCGGCCTGACCACTGTCGGCGACGACAACCTGTTCATGGTCTACAGCCACGTGGCGCACGACTGCCATGTCGGCAGCCGGACGATCTTCGCCAACTGCGCGACGCTTGCCGGCCACGTCGAGATCGGCGACGACGCCGTCGTCGGCGCCTTTTCGGCGGTGCAACAGTTCGGGCGGGTCGGCAAGTACGCTTACGTCGGCGGCTACACCCGGTTGCTGGTCGACGCCCTGCCCTACGTCAAGACGGTAGGTCTCCGCCCGGCGGTCTTCGGCGTCAACCGGATCGGACTGCGCCGCAAGGGACTCGACGACGACCGCATCCGCACGGTCGAGAAGGCGATGCGGATCTTCCTGCGCTCCGGGCTCAATACCACCCAGGCGCTCGAGCGGCTGGAGGCGGAGTTTCCCGGCGCACCCGATGTCGAGTACCTGATCGGTTTCGTGCGCAGCGCCCGCCGCGGCGTGGTCAAGGCGCTGCCGACGCACCGGGGAGCGAGTGAATCCGGTGGCGACTGAGCGCGGCAACCTCCGCCTCGGCGTCTTCGGCATCGGCGCTCTCGGGCGTCACCACACGCGAATTCTCTCGACCTTCCCCGGCGTCACCCTCGAAGGGATATTCGACACCCGGCCCGAGGTCGCCAGCGCGGTCGCGGCCGAATACGGCGCCAAGGTCGCGGCGTCGTTCGACGAGCTCGCCGGGAGAATCGACGCCGCGGTGCTGGCGGCTCCGACGACGCTCCACGGCGAGCTCGGCCTGGCCCTTCTCGAGCGCGGCGTGCACCTGTTGGTGGAAAAGCCGATCGCTTCGTCGCTCGCCGAAGCCGATGCGCTGATCGCCGCCGCCGAGTCGCGAAATCTCGTGCTGGCGGTGGGGCACGTCGAGTTCCACAATCCGGCGGTGCAGGCCCTGCTCGACGCCGGCTCGGGTCCGCGGTTCATCGAGATCGAGCGCCTCGGCACCTATTCGCCGCGCAGCCTCGATGTCGACGTGATCCTCGACCTGATGATCCACGACCTGCAGATCCTGCAGGCGATGGACGCCTCGCCGGTGGTCGAGGTGCGAGCCGTCGGCATCCCGGTGCTCTCGGAACGCATCGACATCGCCAACGCCCGCATCGCCTTCGCCTCGGGTCTGGTGGCGAACGTCACCGCTTCGCGCATTTCGGGCGAGCGCGTGCGCAAGCTCCGTGCCTTCTTCTCCGACCGCTACCTCTCACTCGACTACCAGGCTCAGGAGATCAAGGGCTACCGGCTCGATCTTGCCGGCGGCGCGCGTTCCATTTTGCCGGCCAACCCGCCGGTCGAGAAGTCGGAGCCCTTGCTGCGCGAGCTCGCGGCGTTCCTCGCCGCCTGCCGCGGCGAGCGCGTGCGTCAGGTGGACGGCCGCGCCGGACGCCTCGCTCTGGCCACCGCCCTCGACGTCGTCGCCGCCGCCGCGCCGGGGTCCTATGCTAGTCTTGCGGCTCCGTAATTCCGGCTGACCGCCGACCCCTTTTTCAAGCTCCAGACAGGCAGATTTCGGAGGAAGCAGATGAGTGATGTTCGGATCGGTGTGATCGGCGGCAGCGGCCTCTACGAGATGGCCGGCCTCAAAGTGGCCGAGGAGCGGAAGATCGAGACCCCCTGGGGGGCGCCTTCCGACGCCTTCATCGTGGGTGAGCTCGACGGCCGCAAAGTCGTCTTCCTCGCCCGGCACGGCCGCGGTCACCGCCTGCTCCCGACGGAGCTCAACTTCCGCGCCAACATCTACGGCTTCAAACAGCTCGGCGTCGAGTTCCTGATCTCGGTCTCGGCAGTCGGCTCGCTGAAAGAGGAGTACGTCCCAGGGCACATCGTCGTGCCGGACCAGTTCTACGATCGCACCCGCCACCGGCCGGACACTTTCTTCGGCAACGGCATCGTCGCCCATGTCTCGATCGCCGATCCGGTCTCGAAGACGTTGGCGACCGTTCTCGCCGATGCCGCAGAGGGCGAGGGTGCGGTGACGCATCGCGGCGGGTGCTACGTCAACATGGAAGGCCCGACGTTCTCGACCCGCGCCGAGTCGATGGCCTATCGCCACATGGGCTTCGACATCATCGGCATGACGAACCTCCAGGAGGCGAAGCTGGCGCGCGAGGCGGAGATCGCCTACGCCTCGCTTTCGATGGTCACCGACTACGACTGCTGGCGCGAGGAGGAGGAGCACGTCACCGGCGAAGGCGTGATGGAGGTGCTGCGCAAGAACGTCGCCCTCGCTCAGCGCGTCGTGCGCCGGGCCATCGCCGTGCTCGGACCCGAAGTCGCGAACGATTGCGCGAGCGCGCTCGCGATGTCGCTGATCACCGATCCGAATCTGGTCCCAGCCGACACCCTGGCGGCGCTCGAGCCGCTCCTCGGCAAGTACCTCGACCGCAGCGGCGGAAAGCTCGCCTGGCGGCGGTAGCGCTCCACCAGCGGGCAGGGAAGAGCGTGCGATGACCCGCATCCTGATAACCAACGACGACGGCGTCTACTCCGAGGGCATCCGCCTCCTGGCGCGGGCGCTCGCGCCGTTGGGCGAGGTGACGGTCGTCGCGCCGGATCGCGAGCAGAGCGCCACCGGGCACAGCCTGACACTCGGCCGGCCGCTGCGCATGCAGAAGATCGAGGAGAACTGGTACGCCGTCGACGGCACGCCGACCGACTGCGTCAACCTCGCCGTTCTCTGGCTGCTCAAGGATGCGAAGCCCGACCTGATCGTCTCCGGAATCAACTTCGGGCTCAACCTGGGGGACGACGTGACGTACTCCGGGACGGTGAGCGCGACGTTCGAGGGCACGCTCCTCGGCATCCCTTCGGTCGCCTTCAGCCAGGAGATCGCCGAAGGCTACTCGTTCGAGCGCGCCGCCGCCTTCGCCGGCCGCTTCATCGCCGAGCTGCTCTCCGAGACCCTGCGGCCCGACCTCCTGCTCAACGTCAACCTGCCGGCGGGCGAGCTCCTGGGCCTCTCGTTCACCCGCCTCGGCAAGCGCGTCTATCAGCAGGTCGTGGTGGAGAAGGAGGACCCCCGGGGGCGCAAGTACTACTGGATCGCCGGCACCCCGGAGTGGCAGTCCGAGAGCGGCACCGACCACGCTGCTGTCGCCAGCGGGCGCGTCTCGGTGACGCCGCTGCATCTCGATCTGACGGACTACCGCGGTCTGGAGGGGCACGCCGATCTGCGCACCCGTCTCGACCGCATCGTGAGCCCCGACGCCGGGAATGTTCGCTGACACCTTCTCCCGCGAGCAGATGGTGCGCGAGCTCATCGAGGCGCGCGGCGTGCGCGATCCGCGGGTACTCGCCGCGATGCGCGAAGTGCCGCGGCACCTCTTCGTGCGCACGCACCTGCGCAGCCAGGCATACGGCGATCACGCCTTGCCGATCGGCGACGCGCAGACGATCTCGCAGCCCTACATCGTGGCGCGCATGAGCGAGCTGCTCGAGGTCGATCCCGCCCACAAAGTGCTCGAGATCGGCACCGGCACCGGCTACCAGACGGCGATTCTCGCCCGCCTGGCGCGTTGGGTCTACAGTCTGGAGCGCATCCCGGAGCTCGCCCACCAGGCGATCCGCCGCATGCGCCAGCTCGAGATCCTGAACGTGAAGATCCAGGCGTTCGACGGTACGGTCGGGTGGAGCGACGTCGCCCCTTTCGACCGCATTCTGGTCACCGCCGGAGCGCCGACGGTTCCGAAGCCGCTGCTCGACCAACTGGCGCCGAAAGGCAAGCTCCTGGTCCCCGAAGGAGGGCGCAACGGTCAGCAGCTGGTGCTCTACGAACGCCTCGCCCGCGGCCTGCGGCGGCGCGAGCTCGAGCCGGTGGCCTTCGTGCCGCTGGTCGGGCGGTTCGGCTGGCGCGATCCGCAGGAGCGGCCCGAATGAGACGCATGAGGTATCGCGTCACCGGCAGGGTGCAGGGCGTCGGCTTCCGCGCTTATGCAGTGCGGCTGGCGCGCGAGTGCGGTGTCGTCGGCTGGGTGCGCAACGACGCCGACGGCTCGGTCCTGGCCGAAGCCGCGGGCACCGACGCGGCGCTGATGTCGTTCGCCGCCGGCCTGCGCATGGGCCCGCCGGAGGCGCGTGTGGAGCGCCTGGACGCTTCCGTGCTGGACGACGTCGACACGGTGCTGATGTCTGATTTCGAATTGGAGGATTGAACGGTGGATGATCTCAAACGCTACATTCGCGAAGTGCCGGATTTCCCCAAGGCGGGAATCAACTTCTTCGACATCACGACCCTGCTCAAGGATCCGCTCGCCCTGCGCATGACGGTCGACCGCTTCGCCTGGCTGTTCGCGAAGCATCCGCCGATCGACAAGGTGGTCGGCATCGAGTCGCGCGGCTTCATGTTCGCGCCCTCGCTCGCCTACAGCCTGAACGCCGGCTTCGTGCCCGTGCGCAAGCCCGGGAAACTCCCGGCGAAGACCGTGTCGCAGTCCTACCAGCTCGAGTACGGCACCGACCGGCTGGAGATCCACGAGGACGCGATCGGCAAGGGAGAGCGCGTGCTGATCGTCGACGACGTCATCGCCACCGGCGGCACCGCGCGCGCCACGGCGAAGCTCGTCGAGGGCCTGGGCGCCAAAGTGGCCGGGTTCGGCTTCATCATCGAGCTCACCTTCCTCCCCGGGCGCGCCGGCCTCGAGGAGTACGAGGTCGAATCGCTGATTCGCTACTGACGGAGCGCAGTCCAGCCGACCGGGCGGACCGGCGGGCATATATAATGCGCTCCGCGCGGCTGTAGCTCAGATGGATAGAGCAGGAGCATCCTAAGCTCAAGGTCGGGGGTTCGACTCCTCCCAGCCGCACCAGGTTGCGCCGGTTCAGGATTCAGGCGCACTTCACTCGCATACAGAAAGGCCTCGGACTCATGGATTCGGCTCATCGGGAAGATCTGAAGCGGAACGAACTGGAGGAGGCCCTCGGCAAGGGGATTCACTACGCCGAGGATCACAAGCGGATGATCCTCTACGGCGTGGGCGGAGTGCTCGGCGCGGCGCTCGTCGCGGCCGGCATCTTCTATTGGATCGGCAGCCGCAAGGACGGCGCCAACGAGCTGCTCGGCAAGGCGCTCGTCGTCGACGGCGGCGCGGTGGTGGCGACCGGCGCCAACCCCGCCGATCCGTTGCATCCGACGTTCGCTTCGGAAGCTGCCCGGCGCGCGCGCTCGAAAGAGCTTTTCGCCGAGCTCGACGCGAAGTACGGCTCGACGACGACCGGTCGGGTTGCCAAGCTCTATCTGGCGCAGATCGCCGTCGCCGAGAACGACAAGGAGCGCGCCAAGCAGCTGTGGAAGGCTTTCCTCGATGCCGAGCCGCAGGGTTCCCTCTCCGCCGCGGCGCGGGTGAACCTCTTCAAGCTCGATCGCGAGCAGGGCCGCGGCTCGGAGCTCGCCCTCGAGCTCCAGAAGATGCTCGATCTGGACTCGAAGCCGCTGCCCGTCGACGTCATCCTCTATCAGCTCGCGCTCACCTACGATGCCCTCGGCAAGACCGATGACGCCCGCGCGACCTATCGCCGCATCGTCGACGAGTTTCCGCAGTCGCCCTACATCGCCGACGCCCAGCGCGAAGCCGGGCCGGCAACCCTCGCACCGAAGGGCAGCTGAGTCGGGAGCAGTCCTGAGCGCCTACGAGGTTCTGTCGCGGCTGCGCGCCGGCGAGCCTTTGCGACGCGGCGACCTGGCTGAAGTGGCGCAAGCCGCCGCCGACGGGAGCTGGAGCGATGCCCAGCTTTCCGCTTTCCTGATGGGTGTCGCGATCCGCGGCCTCGACCTCGAGCGCACCCGGGAGCTGACCGCCGGCATGCTCGCCTCCGGCGAGCGCTGGGAGCTGGCGCGCGAGCGTCCCGACCTCCTCGACAAGCACTCGACCGGCGGCGTCGGCGACAAGGCGAGCCTGGTGCTCGCCCCCCTCCTCGCCGCCGCCGGAGCCCCGGTCGTCATGCTCACCGGCCGCGGACTGGGGCATACGGGCGGCACCGCCGACAAGCTCGAGTCGATTCCCGGGTTCCGTCAGGAGCTCGACCGCAGCCGCGCCGTCGAGCTTCTCGAGCGCTGCGGCATCGCCCTCGGGATCGCTACCGCCGGCATCGCGCCGGCCGATCGCAAGCTCTATGCGCTGCGCGATCGCACGGCGACCGTCGATTCGCTGCCGCTGATCGTCGCTTCGATCCTCTCCAAGAAGCTCGCCACCGGCGCCGCGGCGATCGTCTTCGATGTCAAGGTCGGGGATGCCGCGTTCCTGCCGCGGATCGAACAGGCGCGGGAGCTCGCGCAGCTGCTCGCCGGGATCTCCTGCGAGCTCGGAATGAAGGCCGAGGCGCTGCTCACCGACATGAGCCAGCCGCTCGGCGACTGGGCCGGGCACGCTTGCGAGATCCGCGAGGTGCTCGACTGCCTCGAAGGCCGCGGCCCGCAGGAGACCGTGGACCTGACCCTCGCCCTGGCGCTCTCGCTCGGCGGACAGATCGGCGCCGGCTGGACGGAGTCCGGCCTGCGCCGCCTGCTCGAGTCGGGAGCGGCGCGAGCCCGCTTCGTGCGCTGGGCCGTGGCGCAAGGGGCCGCGGAGAGCTGGTTCGACAAACCTGAGCTGCCGCTCGCGCCGCGCGAGGTGGTGATCCGGGCGCCGCAGGCGGGTTGCGTCGCAGCGGTGCGCACGCGCCGGCTCGGCCTCCTGCTGGCGGAAGCGGGCGGCGCACGGCGCGCCATCGGCTCCGAGCTCGACCTGGGAATTGCTCTCAACTATCGCACTCGTCTGGGGCGCGAGGTCGCGGCGGGGGAGGAACTGGCGCGGGTCTATCTCCGAGCCGAGGATCCCGATCTCGAGGAGCGCTTCGCTGGCTGTTTCGAGATCGGTGCCGAGACGGGAGCGCCGCCGCTCGTGGTCGAGCGGATCGCTCCTCTTGCTCCAGGCGGTCCGGCGGTTAGCGCCTGAAATTGGGTTTGTGGGGGTTTCGTAGCTTCTCGCCCAGCACCCTCCCGGAGCCACCACGGAGAGTCCGCGTTCGCGGAGCCTACCGTGTCGATGAGATCATCCGCCTTCGCGCATCGTCCGGGTCAGGGTTCGACAAGCGACCAGGAACCCGAGTCGCTCGATTCGAAGCCGTCTCCGAACAGGCCTCCGAGCTCAAGGGCGCCCAGGTCGGTGTTGCCTCCGACGATTCGCGGACGGTGGCGTACATCGTAGATACCAACCGTCGGAAAGGTAGAGTTCCCCGAGCCAACTGCGGGTGAACTCGGCAGCAGCTCAAAGTCGCCAGCGCCGGCGTCAACGAACAAGGGATTCGAGCCGATCAGGTTCTCCGTAGCGAGATCGACGTTTCCGATTGTGGTCAGGTCTGCGGTTCCGTCCCCCCAGAGGATGGAGTTCTCGAGCCGTATCGAGCCCGTGCCTTCTTCAACGAGAGACATCTCTTCCGTGGAGTGTCCCGTTGTGGTCAAGTGACCGATCCGGACCGACCCGTACCCCCATTCGCGAACTTCGAGCCCACGCGCCGAGCTCCCCACGAGAAGCGTGTTCTTCAACTCGACCTCGCCGCCAAAAGAGTTGATTCGGAGCTCCGCGCCGGGAGTCACGCCGTGGTCTCTCGCTTCGAGACGGTCCACCTGGATCGACGGGCCGTTCTGGACCTCTACGTTCATCGCGATGCCGAGCGCGGTCTCGACCGGTCCTTGAATGTAGTTTCCCTCGATCTGAATGTCGCTCATTCTGATCTCGGGCATCTGATCGATTCCTTCGTAGTCGTCCAGCCAGATGCTGATTCCGACGCCCTCTACCGTGCCCCACTCCGGTCCGATCTCGATGCCGTTTCCCACGAACCGAACCCGCTCGAGTAGCGCGAGTCCTTCGTTCCGGAGCCCCAGGAACATGCCTCCGGCTAACGCATAGGGCTGCGGCGCTGTAACCTGGACTCGATTCCCCTGAAAAAGTACGTCCCGCAGGAGCACCGTCGAGAAGGTGTCCATCCTGGAAATTAGAAGCCCGCCGCCCCACGTATAGGACGGTTCCGCGGCCACGAGAATGGCGCTGTTGTTCAAGAATCGGACGTTCCGAAGATCGAGGCTGCCCTCGCCCAATCCTGTGAACGCGAGCCCCCCACCCATGGAGGCCTCCGAGGTTCGAACGGTCACGTTCGCCACGGAGAGCGCCGCATCGCCGACGTAGAGCGCCCCGCCTGCGCCGTTCTCTCCTGTCAAGGCCGACCCATTTTCGAGCACGAGGTTGCGGAGCTCGACATTTGCTCCTCCGTCGATCTGCAGGAATCTGTTCGCGCTTTCCATGTCGATCACGTAAAGCTCTGAAAGCTCTGGAATCCCGCCGCGAATTCGGAGTCGGGTGCTTGGATCCAAGAGACTCTCGTGACCCAGCCCGAATGAGTACGTCCCAGTGTTCGCGAGAACGATCTCATCCTCGGCACCGCCCGCAGCACAGGCGTCGACGGGTTGGTCGGTTCTCGCGGCTACGATGGCCTCACGCAGCGTACAGCTTCCATCTACGGCAATCCCGTCCGAGAACGTGAGGATGTAGAAAGTTGTCGCGGTCAACGGTGTCTGAGCGAGGAAGGTGACAAGCGCCAGGATGATCGGGCGGCTACTCTTGGGTTTCATCGTCAGACCTCCCTGTCGTGCTCCGCGAATCGGCGGGTTCAGCTCCGACCTGCAGTGTAGTGGATCCTCCAGGCGGTAGATCGTGCAGGGAATTGCCATTCACCGGAAGTCTCGGGGCCCGTGGTCAGCGGCCGGTGCGGTCCCCTTCGGGGGGCCCAGGAGCTGCCTCCGAGCCGGCGGGGTCGAATTCGAAAAGAGACCCAGGATCGCTCCACCGCCGAGACTTCGACGAGACCGACTCGGGTGAGGAAGCAAGACGTCGCTGGGCGAGGTGTTACGGGCTTACTTACTTCAGCTCGACGTCGGTCTCGACCGTCGCCCAACGCAGGCGAACCTCGCCGGACGGCAGCGCCGCGAGCGCCGGCCGGGCGCTGGGAGTGTCGACGACGCTTCCCTGGCGCAGCACGCGGCCGGCGGAGTCGAGCTCGAGCACGCCCCATCCGCGGGGCCGGGCGCTGGAGAAGGTGAGCCAGGCCGGCGCCTTGCCAGCGGCGTCGCTTCCGGTCGCGGCCAGCGTCAGGAACGGCAAGGTGGAACCGGCCGGTCCGGCCCAGAGGGCCGGGCTCCACTCGCGGCCGTCGAAGCGTGAGATCACAACCCTGTAGTCGTGGCCGTCGTAGCGGCTCCAGGTCGCCAGCGCGCCGCCGGGGACGGCGATCACGGCCGGGGTTACGTCGGGAACGGCGTTGTCGGGGGCGAGCGGCTGCGCCGGGCTCCAGCGGCCGTCGGCGAACCGCGCCGCGACGATCTCGTCGTCGTGCCCGTCGAAGCGGCTCCAGACCAGGAGTCGCGAGCCGTCGCCGAGAGTGGCAGCGGCGAGAGCCAGTTGGCTGCCGGGCGCCGCGGCGGCGACCGTCGCCGGTTCCGACCAGCTCATGCCGTCCCAGCTGGCGTAACGCACGGTGTGAGACTGCCGATCGGCGCCCTCGAGCCAGGCGAGGCCCGCGAGCTCGCCTGCGGCCGAGACGAGCGGCACGGCGTTCTCGCGCACGCTCTCCGCCTCGGCAGTGGCCGCCGCGGGCGCTGGCAGGGGATGGATCCCCTGGTCGTCCAGGAGAGCGAGGTAGAGGTCTTGCCGCGGCGACGAGGGCGCTGCGCTTCGCGGGGCCGGCGCGAGGGCGCTCAGAAAGGCGCCGCGGCGCAGCGGGAACAGCTCCTCGACCCGGAGGGACGCGGGCAGCGCGACCCGGCGCTCGCCGCGGGCAGTGGCGACGAAGAAGTCGCCGCCGACGCTGCGCAGGGTCGTCGAGCCGGCGGCCCAAAGACCGGCCTCGGAACCGGCGGCGGAGCTGGCGCCTGCGGTGGCGGCGAGCAGAACGAACGGGATCACGAAGTGGGCAGGGAGGCGGGCGAGCATGACAGTGCGGGATCGTAGGTGCCG
>JAGOCP010000291.1 GCA_017998715.1 Thermoanaerobaculia bacterium
GTGCCCGCCGGGACCTGGGAAGATCTGGCGAAGGAAACCGCGACGACCGTGCGTTCCGCCGGCCCCGGTGCCGGACTCCTGCAGGCAGTGCGCCGGGCGGGTGAGTTGCTGACCTCCCACGGCCTCTCCCGGCGCGCCGACGACCGCAACGAGCTCGGCGACGACGTGCGCGGCTGACCGCGCGTGTTAATCTGATTTTTCGCCACGAATCGCAAACCTAGGAGCCGTCACCATGAACCAGCCTCTCACTCCTGAAGTGGCCCCGAAGAAGGGCATGTCCACCGTCGTCAAGGTGCTCCTCGGTTGCGGAGTCCTGCTGTTTCTCCTGGTCGGCAGTTGCGTCGTCGTCGGCGGGTACTTCGCCAAGAAGACCATCGGCGGCCTCGCCGACTTCGCCAAGGAGATGGAATCCAATCCCGATGCCGCTGCTGTGAAGGCGGCTGCGATGGCGCTGCGCCTGAACCCGGAGGTCGAAGTGATCTCCTCCGATCCGGCGGCCGGAACGATCACGGTGCGCGAGAGGAAGACCGGCAAGGAAGTAATCTTCGACCTCGAGGACATCAAGGCCGGCAAGTTCTCGGTCACCACGGACGGCGAGAAATCCACGATCGACATCGACGCCACGGGCGAGAACGGCGGCCAGATGAAGGTCGTGACCGACCAGGGCACGGCGGTTTTCGGGGCCGGCGGCGGCAAGACGCCGGAGTGGATCCCGGCCTATCCCGGCGCGCGCACCGAAGGCCTGGCGAATATCGAGGCCAAGGGAGAGAAGTCCGGCACGTTCACCCTGCGCACCGCCGACGCGCCCGACGTCGTCACGGCATTCTTCGAATCGAAGCTCAAGGAGGCCGGCTTCGAGGTGCAGAAGGCGAGCCTGTCGTTCAACGGCGCTCCGAGCGGGACGCTCAGTGCGACGATCGATTCGGGCAAGCGCCAGCTGTCGATCACCGCTGCGGCCCAGGACGGCGAAACCCAGGCTCTCGTGGCCTACAACGAGAAGCCCTGAGTCGCCGGCCCTGAGCCTCTTCGCACGGCAGACCAGCGGCTCGGTCGTCTGCGCCTCCTGCGGACGACTGGTCGGCGTCAAGGACGAGCGCTGCTTTCACTGCGGGGCGCGTAACCCCTCGTTGTGGGGGTTCGCGCCCCTCCTGCGCCGACTCGGCGCCGACCTCGGCTTCGTGCAGCTGCTGATCGGCGGCTGTTCGATCCTCTATGTGGTGAGTGTGCTCATGTCGCCGGGGGCGCTGCAGCCCAAGGGGATCATGCAGCTCTTCGCGCCGGATACCCGGGCGCTCTTCCTGCTCGGCGCGAGCGGCGCCTTGCCGGTCTACGGACTCGGGCACGTTTGGACGCTCCTCAGTGCATCCTGGCTCCACGGCGGGCTGCTGCACATCGTGTTCAACATGATGTGGGTGCGGCAGCTCGCCGGCCCGGTCGCCGAGCTCTACGGCGCCGGCCGGATGATCCTCGTCTGGACGGCGGCCTCGATCGTCGGTTTCGGATTGAGCTCCACGGCCAGCGCCTTCCTGCCGGCGATCCCGATCCTCTCCTCGCACGCCCCCTTCACGGTGGGTGCTTCGGCATCGATCTTCGGCCTGTTGGGCGCGCTGGTCTGCTACGGCCGGCGCACCGGGCAACGCGCGATGCACCAGCAGGTCTGGACCTGGGCAGTGGTGATGTTCCTCTTCGGAGTCATCATGCCCGGGGTGGACAACTGGGCGCACGCCGGCGGCTTTCTGGGTGGCTATGGGGCGGCGACGGCGCTCAATCCGTTGAAGCAGGAACGCACGATCCACATGGTCTGGGCACTCGTCTGCCTGGTTCTGACGGCGGTGTCGATCGTCCTGTCGATCGTGACCGGCGCGCAGATTCTGCGCGCTATCGAGGGCTCATGAGTGAGAAGTCGCCGGAGACGAAGAAGCCCAAACTGAAGCTCGAGTCGGTCTGGCGCGAGGCGAAGACGCTGGTCTGGGCGCAGCGCCGGCGGCTCGGCTGGGCGTTGCTCCTTATGCTGATCGGGCGGCTCGCCGGCCTCGTTCTGCCGGCGTCGTCGAAGTTCCTGATCGACGACGTGCTCGGCAAGGGCGACCGCGGACTGCTGCTGCCGCTGGCGCTCGCCGCCGGCGCGGCGACGCTGGTGCAGGCGGCGACCGGTTGGGGACTCGCCAACCTCCTGGGAATCGCCGCCCAGAAGCAGATCGCCGAGATGCGCAAGCGGTTGCACTCGCATGTCCTCAGGCTTCCGACCAGCTACTTCGACGGCACCAAGAGCGGCGAGCTGATCTCGCGCGTCATGACGGACGCCGAGGGGATCCGCAATCTCGTCGGCACCGGCCTGGTGCAACTGGTCGGCGGGCTGGTCACCGCGAGCCTCGCGCTGGGAGTCCTGTTCTGGCTCAACTGGCGTCTGACGACCGCGATCCTGGTCGTGCTCGTGCTCTTCGCCGGCATGCTCGCCTACGCCTTTCGCCGGCTGCGCCCGATCTTCCGCGAGCGCAACAAGATCCAGGCCGAGATCACCGGCCGGCTGGCGGAGTCGCTCGGCGGCGTGCGGGTGGTGAAGGCCTACACGGCGGAGAAATTCGAGGAAGAGGTCTTCGGCGGCGGCATCGACAAGCTCTTCGGCAACGTTCGCAGCACGATGAGTGGCATCGCCGGGGTCACCAGCGCTTCGACCGCGCTCCTCGGCGTCGTCGGCGTGATCATGATGGTCGTCGGGGGGCGGTCGATTCTCGCCGGCTCCATGACGCTGGGCGACTTCATCATGTACATCTTCTTCTCCGGCCTGCTGGTCGCGCCGGTGGCCGAGATCGCGGCGATCGGCACCCAGCTGTCCGAGGCTTTCGCCGGCCTCGATCGCATCCGCGAGATCTTCGGCAAGACCACCGAGGACGACGAGGATGCCGCGCGCAAGCCGGTGGAGAAGCTTTCCGGCGAGATCGAGTTCGAGGACGTCTGGTTCGAGTATCAGGCCGACACTCCGGTGCTGCGCGGGGTCTCCTTCCGCGCGGCCGCGGGATCGACGACGGCGCTCGTCGGCTCCTCGGGCTCGGGCAAGAGCACGCTCATCGGACTGGTAATGGCCTTCCACCGCCCGACGCGCGGCCGGATCCGGGTCGACGGCGAGGACCTCGCCAACCTGCGCCTGCGCGACTATCGCGGGCACTTGGGCGCGGTCTTTCAGGACAACTTCCTGTTCGACGGCTCGATTGCCGAGAACATCGCCTACTCGCGTCCCTACGCGACGCGCGAAGAGATCCTCGCTGCAGCCAAGGTGGCGCATTGCGACGAGTTCGTCGCCGGATTCGACAACGGCTACGAGACGATCGTCGGCGAGCGCGGCGTAAAACTCTCGGGTGGCCAGCGGCAGCGGGTGGCGATTGCCCGCGCGGTGCTCGCCAATCCGACGATCCTGATCCTCGACGAGGCGACCTCCAGCCTCGACAGCGAGAGCGAAGCGATGATCCAGGACGGCCTGGCGACGCTGCGCGCCGGCCGGACGACTTTCGTCATCGCCCATCGCCTGTCGACGATCCGCAGCGCCGATCAGATTCTGGTCATCGAGGAGGGCGAAGTGGTCGAGCACGGCACCCATCGCGAGCTCATCGCCCAGGACGGACGCTACAAGCAGCTGCACGATAGGCAATACCGGCTCGAGTCCGACCGCTTCATCAACCCGGGCGAGGATTTCACCCCTCCGGCCGGTGTCGGGGAGGCAACGCCGGTGAAGGTCACGCCCACCGGCCGGCTCTAGCCTGACCGGCGGGAAACGGCCTGGGGTAGGATCGAGTCATGCGCAAGACAGCCCTTCTGTTGGCGGCTCTCGTGTTGCCGGCTGCGGCCGGCGCCCAGGATTGGCGCGGCCCCGCGGCGATCGAAGTGCAAGTGGAAGACGCCAAAGGCAAGAACCTCACGGGCGCCGAAGTCCTCCTTGTCTATCTCTCTCCCGACGGCGGCGGCAGCCTCCCGTCAGTGCTGACCGATGCTGCCGGCAAGGCGAACATTGGCGGACTCGCAGCCGGCCGCTGGAGTGCGGAGATTCGCCACGCCGGTCACATGAGCTACCGCGCCGAGCTGTCGATTTCCGCCGACGGCAAAGCCGCTACGCTGTCGGCCTCGCACCTGATGGCACCTGGCGCCACATCGACGATGAAGGTCAAGTTCTCTCGCGGCCGCGGCGGGGCTGCGGCGCCGGCAGCGTCGGCATCGCCAGTGGCAGCTGCACCTGCGCCTGCACCAGCGGTGGAGACTGCTGCAGCTCCAGCAGAAGAACAAGCTCCGGTAAAGGTGGTGCCGCCGGTTCCTGCGCCCGCTCCCGCGCCGGCGCCGGCGCCCTCTGCAGCAACAGTAGAAGCTCCAGCGAAGGCCGTGGCTCCGGTTCCGGTCGCTGCTGCTGCGCCTGCGCCGGCTCCTCCGCCGGTGAAAGCTCCGGTCCCAGCGGCTCCTGCGCCGACTCCTGCGCCGCTCGCGATACCGGCTCCGATGCCGGCTCCTTCTCAGGCTCCAGTAGCGGCGCCCATACCGGCTCCGATGCCGGCTCCTTCTCAGGCTCCAGTAGCGGCGCCCATACTGGCTCCGACGCCGGCTCCTTCTCAGGCTCCAGTAGCGGCACCC
>JAGOCP010000045.1 GCA_017998715.1 Thermoanaerobaculia bacterium
GCTCGACACGGGCGATGACTCCACCGGTCTCGAGGTACTGGCGGCCGATCGCGATGCGCGCCGGATCGCGCTCGATGGTCACGATCTGGCCTTCGCGGGCGCCGCGCGCCAGGCGCAGGGTGCCGTAGCCGATCGCGCCGCCGATCTCGAGCATGCGACCGGCGGGTCGGCTCGCCGCGAGCGTCTCGAGGAGCCTTCCGAGGTCGGGCAGCGCGATCGGAATGCCGTTCTCCAGCGCGTACTTCTCCATCTCCGCGACCAGCGCGTCGCGGAAGGGCCGCAGCGTCTCGAGGTAGCGCGCTTGCGCCGGACGCAGAATCGGCGACGGCGGCTGCTTACTCATTCCGGCCGTCTTCCGGATCGTCAGAGCCACTGGCGCGCCAGGCGAGAAGCTCGAGGCTGACCGAGCGTCCGTCGGCCGCATCCTGCGTGCGCACCAGGAAGTTGGGTTCGATGCGGATGTCGCACTCGACGGGCGCGGCGGTGACTGGCACCGGAATCAGCACTTCGACGCCGCTGCCGTCCGCTCCGGCCTCGCCCGAGAGCTCCGCCTGGAACTCGCCGCAGGAGGAGCGCAGGCGAATCTTCGACGTCGCCTCCTCCGACAGGCGCTCGAGTCTGCCGCTCCCCGGTATCGGCAACCCGAGGCGCAGCAGGATCTCTCCCGGCCCCTGGAGCGGTCCGATCTGAAAAGTCCCCGGTCCGGCGCCGGCAAGCGGGCGGCGCGCCACGATCTGACGATCGCGCCCGGGCTCGACGGGCAACCAGCTCGGCGAGAAGCGCACCGCCGGAGCGGCAGGCGAAGGCTCGGGCACCCGGACCTTCGCCACCGCGTACTCGAGCTTCGCCACCTCCGGCAGCGCCACGCGCAACCGGTACCGGCTGCCGGCGCCGTCGTGGAGTCCCGCCGTCAGCGTGTAGAGGCCCGGCGAGAGCGGCTCGGCGATCGCCGACTGCTGGATCCGCACCTTGTAGGAAATCTCCTGTCCCTGCCGGAACGCGCCGGGCAGCGGGTGGTCGAAGGTGCGCAGGACCGAGCCGGGCTCGTCGACCAGGTGAACGAAGACCTGCGGCGTGGCGCCGCGGTCGAGGTCGACGAGCGGCATGATGCGCAGGGCGAGCTCGACGAACGAGCCGAGCTGGAGCTCGATCTCCGCCGGCGAGACGGCGATCTCGGCCACCGGTTCGCCGGCGCCGCGGCACCCTGCGAGGGCGACGATGGAGAGGGCGGCGAGCCAGGGCGCCCGGCGGACGGAGGACGGCACGGCACGCATCAGGCTTCTGCCTCGGCGGGGAAATAGGTTGCGCTGCAATTCGGGCCCTCCCACACGGTGGCGCTGCGGATGGTCGCAGCCGGGAGCTGCTCCCGCATGCGATCGCAGAACCAGGCGGCCAGCCGTTCGGTCGTCGGACTCAGGCGGTCGAACGGCGGTACCGTATTGATGTCGCGGTGGTCGAAGAGCGCGGCAAGATCGAGCAGCGCCCGCCGGGCGGCCACGAAGTCGAACGCCATGCCCTCGGAGTCGAGCTCGTCGGCCACGATCTCGACCGAGACCCTCCAGCTATGGCCATGCGCGGGTTCCGACGCTCCCAAGTAGGAGAGCAGATGATGCGCCGCCTCGAAAGCGGCGTGTACCTCGACTCGATAGCGTCCCACGCGGCAATCGTAGCCGATCTTTCCCTCGCCGGGCGTCGCGGCGCTTCGAGCGGCGACGCCGCTGGTAGACTTCGAGAACCTCCCGAGCCCATGTCGACGACCATCGTTCTCATCCTCGTGGTCTTCATGCTCGCCGCCTCGGCGTTCGAATGGCTGGCGGTCGATGTCGTCGCGTTGACCATCCTTGCGGCGCTGCTCGTCACCGGCCAGGTCGGGCTCGCCGAGGGGATCGCGGGCTTCTCCGACTCCGCCGTCATCACCGTGCTGTTCATGATGATCCTGTCGGAGGCGGTAACCGACAGCGGGCTCGTCGCCCAGGTCGGCCATCGCATCGGCCGCATCGCCGGCGGCTCCTGGGGGCGATCGGTCGCGCTGCTGCTCGTCGTCTGCGGCGGCATCTCGATGTTCATCAACAACACGGCGGCGATCGCGATGCTCCTTCCGGTCGCCATCCAGATCGCCAAACAGCACCGCAAAGGGCCGTCGAAGCTCCTGCTGCCGCTCAACTACGCGGCGGTGATCGGCGGCACCTGCACACTGGTAGGAACTTCCACCAACATTCTCGTCTCGTCGCTCGCCGAGGCCCGCGGCTTGCCGGCCATCGCGATGTTCGAGCTCTTTCCGATGGGCATCATCTTCTTCTCTTGCGGCATGCTCTACAACGTCCTGCTCGTGCGCATGCTCCCCGAGCGCGGCGATGCTTCGAGCCTGACCTCGAAGTACCAGCTCGCGACTTTCCTCACCGAGGTGAAGGTGCCCGCGGGCTCGCGGCTGGTCGGGCGGACGGTCGTCGACGAAGAGATCAGCGACCGCTACCACATCAACGTCCTCGAGATTCTCCGCGGCACGAAGAAGATCGCCTTCGACCTGCGGAACACGGCGCTCGCGCCGGAGGACATCCTCATCGTGCGCGGGACGATGGCCGACATCGTCGTGTTCAAGGAGCAGGAGAAGCTCCTCCTGCTCTCCGACACCAAACTCGCCGACGCTGATCTCGCCGACGACGACAATGTGCTGGTCGAGATGCAGCTCGCGCCCTCGTCGACGCTCGAGGGCTCCTCGCTGCGTGAGATCGACTTCCGCCGCCGCTTCGGCGCTTTCGTCCTCGCCCTCTCCCGCACCGGCGAGCTGATCCGCGAGAAGCTCGCGCTCATTCCGCTGCAGCGCTGGGACACCCTGCTCGTTTTCGGTCCCCGGCGCAGCGTCGAACAGCTCTACCAGATGGACGACTTCCTGCCGCTGCACGAGGTCGATCTCCGCCTGCGACTGCATCGCCGATGGTGGCTGCACGCCGCGGCGTTCGCCGGAACAGTGGGCGCCGCGACCTTCTTCGACGTTCCGCTATTGCAGGCGGCGCTGGTCGCCATCGGAGCCCTGCTGGTGACCCGGGTGGTGCGCATCCAGCGCGTCTACCGCTCGGTCAACTGGTCGGTCTACTTTCTTCTCGCCGCCTCGCTGCCGCTGGGAATCGCGGTCGAGCGCGTCGGCCTCGCCGGGCAGTTGGGCGACTGGATCGCGCTCGAGGGCGGCCGCCTCGGCCCCTGGGCAGCGCTCTCGCTGCTCTATCTCGTGACCATGGTGCTGACGGAGGTGCTGTCGAACGCTTCGACCGCAGTGCTCATGGTGCCGGTGGCGCTCGCCACGGCGAGTGCACTCGGCGTCGACAGCCGGCCGCTCCTCATGGCGGTGACCTTCGCGGCGTCGAACGGCTTCGTCACCCCGATCGGCTATCAGACCAACGCCATGGTCTACGGCGCCGGCAACTACCGCTACAAGGACTTTCTGCTGGCCGGAATCCCGCTGAACCTGCTGTTCTGGTTGCTGGCGAGCCTGCTCGTGCCGGTGATCTGGCCGTTCAAGGTCTGAGCGCTTCGGGCGCCGCCGTCCCGGCGGCTTCGCCCGGGCCCGGCCGGCGGACCGGTCGCGCCGGCGCCGGCCGGCGCTCGTCGACCAGCAGGTGCAGGAGTGCGAGCACCGGGTGGCGCAGGAGCATGCGCGGGCCGGCGTAGATCATCACTTCGCGCACCCGCTGGCGCATCTCGGGGCGATAGCAGTGCACCTGGCAGTTGTTGCAGGTCGGCTTGTCCTCGCCGAAGGGGCAGCGCGTCAGCCGCTGCTCGGCATAGGCGCGAAGCTCCTCGCAGCCCACACAGAGACCACGCCGGTCGCCGCGCCTCTCCGCGTGCTCGCGGCCACGGCAGGTGATGGCGATCATCGCCTGGAGTGTCCGCCATTCGCGGCGCATTCTCCCCGCGTCGAGGCGGTTCATGCGGCTTCCGCCGCCACCGCGCGAGCTCCGCCGTCGGGCAGAGGTCGGCGGCGATGCCAGGTGCCGGCGGCGAGCGCCGCGAGGGCGGTGACCAGCGCCACCGCGCCGAGTATGACCGCCATGCGGTGCCAGGGTTCTCCCAGAGCACGGCGCAGCTCGACGAGCCCGGCGAGCGTGCGCAGCCATTCGAAGGCGCCCAGCAGGAGCAGACCCTGGAGCACGCGCAGAGCGGCCGCAGAGCGCGGGAGGAGCAGAAGCGGCAGTGCTGCCGCGGCGACGGCGAGCGGCAGCGACCCGCCGCGCAGCAGGTGCGCGCCGAGGGTCAGCGCGGAGAGGACGATGGGGACGAGCAGGAGGTGCCTCATGGGGAGGATTGGATCAGGTCCCACGCAGGCGCCCTATGACGCCGGTCAGATTCGGGTGACGCTCAGACGCGGGATTCTGCCGGCACCAGCAGCTGCTCGACTCGCGCCACCACCATCTCGAGGGCGACGCGGTTCTCGCCCCCCTCCGGCACGATGACGTCGGCCCAGCGCTTCGAAGGCTCGACGAATTCGAGGTGCATCGGGCGCACCGTCCCCATGTACTGGCGCAGCACGTCCGGCACTGCGCGCCCGCGCTCGGTCAGGTCGCGGCGGATCCGGCGCACCAGACGGACGTCGGCATCGGTATCGACGAAGACCTTGAAGTCGAGCAGCGCGCGGATCTCGGGTTCGGCGAAAAGCAGGATGCCCTCGACCAGAACCACCGGCCGCGCCTCGATCCGGCGCGAGGCCGAGGTCCTGCGGTGGGTGACGAAGTCGTAGATCGGCAGCTCGACCGCGCGTCCGCTCTTGAGCGCGCGCAGATGCTCGACGAAGAGCGCCGTGTCGATGGCGTTGGGGTGGTCGAAGTTGTACGCCAGGAGCTGGTCGGGGCTCTCCCATTCGACGTCGCGGTAGTAGTTGTCCTGGGCGAGAAAGGCGATCCGGTCGGCGCCGACCGCCTCGAGAATCTCCCGGGCGACGGTGGTCTTGCCCGAACCGGTGCCGCCGGCGACACCGAGAATCATCGCGGTCATTGCTGTGCCTCTTCCCCGCCACCAGAGCCTTCCTCCGCCTCGCGCACGGTGCGCTGCTGCTCGTCCACCAGCTCGCCGGTCGCCTGCGCCTTCTCCTCGGCGCTCATGCTGCTGTCCTGGATCTCCTGGTAGCGATCCTTGTAGCCGGCGGCCTTCTCTTCGAGCTCGCGCGTCTTCGCGGCCTCGCTCGTAGCTTCAGACGCTCCGGCGGCCGCCGTCGCCTCCGGCGCCCCCGCGGCCGGCGTCTCTCGCGCCCTCGCCGCGGGCTTGCTGCAGCCGTTCGCCACGGCGACGGCGAGCAGCAAACAGGCGGCAAGCGGGACGATGGGGCCTTTCGTGGTCGGCAACATGGAGCCTCCTGGGGGTCCTGCTTGAAGCGGTAGGCCTCTACTCTAACGCTGACAGCGCGGACAGTAGAAGGAGCTCCTGCCGCCCTGGACGATGCGCCGCACGGTCGCGCCACAGGCCAGGCACGGCTCTCCCGCCCGGCCGTAAACGGCGAGCGAACCCTGAAAGTAGCCCTCCTGGCCGGCGCCGTCGGTGAAATCGTTCAGGGTCGTCCCGCCTTCGCCGATGGCGCGCTCCAGGACGGCAACGACCGCGTCGGCCAGGCCCTGCCAGCGTTCGGCGCCGATCCGCGCCACCGACCTCGCCGGATGGACGCCGGCGCGGTGCAGCGCCTCGGTGGCGTAGATGTTGCCGACGCCGACGAGCAGTCGCCCGTCCATGAGGAAGCTCTTCACCGGCCCGCGGCGCCCTGCGGCGAGACCGGCGAGCTGGGGGCCGGTCAGGGCCGGTGCGAGCGGCTCGGCGCCAAGATGGAGAAAGTGGCGTTCGCGCTCGAGTCCGGCTGTCGGCGCCACGAAGGCGAGACCGAAGCGCCGCGGATCGCGCAGGCGCAGCCGTTCCCCAGCGTCGAGACGGAAGCTCAGGTGCTCGTGCGCCTCGCGTTCGGTCGCCTCGGGCGCCAGCGTCAGGCGGCCGCTCATCCCGAGATGGATCACCAGCGTCCGTCCCCCCTCGACCTCGATCAGCAGGTACTTGCTGCGGCGTCCGAGGCGCTCGATCCGCCGGCCGGCCAGGGCCGAGAGCGCCCGCCGGTCGAGCGGCTCGCGCAACGCCGGCGCATGGACGCGGACTTCGAGCATTTGGCGGCCGGCAAGACGGGGCTCGAGGCTGCGTTTCAGGACCTCGATCTCGGGCAGTTCGGGCACGGCACATTCTCTCCTCTTGACAAACTTTCCGGGATGGCGTAAAAAAGGCGTAAATGTACCAGGAAGCCACACTCCCGCTCTTCCCCATGCTCCCCGCGGCAGGACGCCCGGCGCCGGACGCCGAGGCACTGCGCCGCCGTGCCGGGGTCGATTACTTCGACCTGCTGGTGCGCGAGATCCTCAACAAGTCGGAGGCAGTCAATCTGCCATTCGACTGGACGATCAACCCCTACCGCGGTTGCGAGTTCGGCTGCGTCTACTGTTACGCCCGCGCGACCCACGGCTTCTTCGAGTCGACCAGCCCGGACGACTTCGAGACCCGGATCTTCGTCAAGAGGAACGCCGCCGAGCGGCTCATCCAGCGCCTGCGCAAGAGCGACCTGCGCGGCCAGACGATCGCCATCGGCACGGCGACCGATCCCTACCAGCCGGCCGAGAAGCACTTCGGCGTGACCCGCTCGCTGCTCGAGGCCTTCACTGCCGTCGAAGGGCTCAACCTCTCGATCACCACCAAGTCGCCGCTGGTGTTGAAGGACCTCGACCTGCTGGCCGAGCTCGACCGCAAGCACGCGATGGAGATCCACATGTCGATCACCACCCTCGATCGCGAGCTGGCGAGAAAGCTCGACCCGGCGGCGCCCGACCCGCAAGCCCGCCTGCGCGCCGTCGAGCGGCTCGCCGAGGCCGGCATCGCCGTGACCGTCAACTGCATGCCGGTGATGCCGGGGATCAACGACAGCGAGGCCGAGCTCGCCCCGCTCTTCGCGGCCGCGCTGGCGGCAGGTGCCATCGACATCCACCAGAGCGCGCTCGTCCTCAAGCCGGCGAGCCGCGTCAAGTTCTTTCCCTGGCTGAAGGAGGAGTTCCCTCACCTCCTCGGGATGTACCAGCGCCTGTACGCGAAGAGCGACTACCTCGAAGGCAGCGCCAAGGACCAGCTGCTCACGACCTTCCGCCGCCTGCGCCTGCAGCACGGCCTCCCCCGCGCCCAGGCCGCGCACGCGTGAAGAGCGCGCACGCCTGAGGATCGCGCATGCCTGAGGGCGGCGCCTACGGTCGGGCGAGCGCCAAGACCAGCGCGGCGAGGGCGGCGTCGGGGTCGCCGGAGTCGCCCTTCAACCGACGCTCGGTCTCGAGCACGCGAGCGGGAAGGGTGTCGAGGGTGGCGGCGGGGATCCGACCGGCGGCCTGGTAGGCCTTGAAGATGGGAAAGGCTTTCATCCCCGCCAACGGGTTCTTGGCCAGACCGGGGACCTCGCCCTGCAGCTTCGGCGCCCACTGGGTGCTGAAGCGCCCGTAGTTGCGTTCGCCACTCGGCACGCGCAGGGCGGCGGCGAGGCCGCGCACGGCGACGATGCGGCGGCAGAACCCGGCCAGGCTGCCGAAGAACATGAGACGCGCCGCCAGAGGATCTTCGGCGCTGCCGAGATAGCGCTCGAGCTTGGTGAGCGCCTCGGCGGCCTTGCCGTCGCCGATCGCGTCGAGGATCTGGAAGGCGTCCTCCTGCCCGCGATCCTCGATGCTGGTCTCGACCAGCGAGCTCTGGATCTTCGCGCCGCCCGAGAGCGCGGCGAGCTTGCGGTATTCGCCGGCGAAGCGCGCCATCGAGTCCGCGTCGACCTCCCGTCCGTCGCCGAAGCCCTCGGCGAAACGCAACGTCCGCCGGGCGAGCGCCGAGAGCGCCGTGCGGTCGATCTCGACTCCGGTTTCGCGCTGGAGCTCCCCTGCGAGCGCCGAGAGGCCGTCGAAGCCCCCCTTGCCGGCGGTGATTTCGCCGGCGAAGACGACCGCCTCGCGGCGGGTGAGCGCCTCGAGCACCGGGTGCTCCCCGGCGACCGCGCTCTCGATGAGGACCAGGGCGTGGCGGTCCGGCAGGCCGTCGCGCACGAGGTCGGCCACCAGCGAGGCCGCACTGTCGCCCAAGCCGCGGAGGCCGGCGGTGACCGCCGCCTGCAGGAGCGGCAGAAGGCTCGAGCGCAGGTCCTCGACGCCGGCCTTTCCCTTGGCGCCTCGAGTTCCCTTGCCGACGAGCAGGGCCTCCGGCAGGCCGGCGACAGCGCGTTCGACACCGAGCGCCGCCGGATCGAGGTCGAACAGCCGCAGGACCTGCAGCAGCCGGGTCGCCGCGTCACGCGCCTTGCCGTTGAGGTCGTCGGCGCCGCCGCTCCAGGGAAGCTGCTGGCGAACCTCTTCGAAAAGTGTCGCCGCCGTCGCCCGGTCGGCGAAGACGCCGCTCTCGACGACCGCGACCACTTTACCGTCGGCGAAGAGCGAGAAAGTCCGCAGGTCGGCCGCGACGTCGGCGATCTCGTCCGGCCGGCGGACGACATGAGGCTCGCAACCCAAGGCCTTGCCCAGGGCTTCGGCCAGGCGCAGCCCCGCAGGTTCGGCGAGCGCGCGGCTGCCGTGGACGAGATACACCGGTTGCAAACCGCCGGCGGCAATCGCCTTCAGGATCGTCTGCAGGGTCTACTTCTCCGGCTCGGAGTCCTGCGGCACGGCGAGCGCCGCGAGGGAGAACTCGCCCGAATCCTCAGTCGGTCCCCAGACCGGGACCTCGATGACACCGAGCTCCTCCGCCGAGAGCCGCTCTTCCTCGAAGTTGAGATCGACCGAGTTCCACGAGCCGCACCGCGAACAGGAGTCACGCCAGTCGGCGTAGCGCTCCCGGCAGACCCGACACAGGTACTCGGCGCCGCCGATGTCGAGCTGCCGCAGACAGGCGCCGAACGACTCCACCGCCTTGGCGAAGTCGCCGCGCCGGTGGTGAATCCGCCCGAGCAGGAAGTGGTAGGTCGGCGACGACTTGATGCGGTCCTCGATTCCGGCGAGCTGCTTGATCGCCTCCTCGAGCATCTCGAGGCGGTAGTAGAGCCGGCCGAGGTAGAAACGCGGCAGCAGGTCGTTGCCGGCGGTGGCGATGAGCGCCCGCAGGGTCTCGATGGCGCGCATCGGCTCTTCCTGCTCGATGAAGTAGTCCTCGATGCGCTGCAGGAAGACCGGGCTGCCGGTCTCCTGGTACCCGGCGCGCCAGGCGTCGATCGCCTCCGTTTCGCGATCCTCGAGCAGCTCGGCTTCGCCGAGCATGATGCGCGCCGGAATGAATCTCGGCTCGTGCGCGAGCAGGCCGCGGAAGAGGGCCGCGGCTTCGACCGCCTTGTCCTCTTCGAGCAGACGCACGCCGCGCTGATAGGTCAATCCCTGGGCGAGACTCGATTCGCGCGCAAGCGCCGCCGAGTCGCCGCTTTCGTTCAGCAGCTCGGTGATTCGTCCGTGCAGCTCGCGCGCCGCGCCGAAATCGCGCGCCGAGAGCGCGGCGGCGCGGCGACCACGCAGGACCTCGAGCCCGAAGCCGGGGAAATCGCGCACGATCCGCGACTCGGTCTCGCGGGCAATCTCGACATCGCCGCGGTCGCGATAGTCGGCGGCGAGATGGTAGAGGAGACTCACCGAGCGCGGATAGGTCGCGGCGGCGCGCCGGTGCACTTCGATCGCCTCGGCGGTGCGTCCCAGGTGGCGCAGAACTTCGCCGTAGCGCAGCTGGCCGGTGAAGTGGTCGGGTTTGCCCGCCAGATAGGTCTCGAGCTCGGCGGCCGCCTTGCCCCACTGGCCGTCGGCCTGGAAGTCGACGGCGCGGCGCAGCGTCCCCTCGAGGCTCTCCTCTTCGCGCTGCCGGCGACGATCCCGGCGCCGGGACAGGTCGAGGCGCAGGGTGTCGACGACGAGGGTGATGCCCGTCGGCAGGAAGCCGGCAAGGAAGATCGCGAGCAGCGCCCCCCAGAGCGGAATCGAGGTTTCCGGGCCGAGGTGAAAGCGCTGCTGGAAGAGCTCGCGGTTCTCCGTGTGCAGCGCGACGGCGTAGACGACACCCGCGACCGCGAGCAGAAGCCCGATGAAAGAGCGGACGCGCATGGGGGGTAACGGCCGCCCTTGGGCCGGAGGGCCCTAGGTCAAGCCTCCGAGAGGAGTCCCTTCTCGAGCAACTCCTGGGCTTCGACGCTGTACTTGGCCCACGGAATCGCCTCGAGTCGTGCCTGGCCGATCTGCTGGCCGGTGTGCAGGCAGAAGCCGTACGCGCCCGACTTCAGACGTTCGATCGCGAGATCGATCTGGTGCATGAGCTCGCGCTCGCTGTCCGAGATCGAGAAGGCGAGCTCCCGGGTGTAGGCGTTGTTGGCGCGATCGACCAGATCTTCGGTCGGGCTGTCGTTGGACTCCTGGCCGCTCTTCAGATCCTTCTGGTACATCGCCAGGATCTCCAGCTTCTTGACCTGCAGCCGTTCGCGCTGACGCTCGAGGAACTCGGCCGGAAAAACCGGACGGGCACCGGCGGGCTGCGCATACCGCGACTCGCCGACCCGGACAGACTCGCGCGAAAACGGCCGCTTGGCCGCCGGCGTCGGTCGCATCGGCTGCACCGGGCGCGACGCAGCGGCCGGCTCGGCGACCGCGATCGCCGGCTTGGAAGCACTCTTCGGCGCGGGCGAGGCGACCTCGGGCCGGCGCTGCGGGTGACGCGGAGCCGCGGCGGCGGTACGTACCGGTGGCGCCGGCTTGGCGTTGCTCTTCGCGGCCGCGGCCTTCACCGCCGGCTTCTTCGCCGCAGGCCTGGCCGCTGGCTTCGTCGCCGTCGGTCTGGCCGCCGGCTTCGCAGCCTTCACCGCCGGGCGGGCAGCGACCTTCTTCGCCGGCGTCTTCGCCGGCTTGGCGGCCTTCTTCGCGGGCGTCGCCGCCGACTTCTTCGCCGGCTTCACCGCGGTCTTGCGCACCGGCTGCGCCGAGCTGCGGGCCTTCGCCCCCTGCTTCGCGCTCTTGCCGGAACTCTTCGTTTTTTTGGCTGCCACCGACTGCCTCCTCGCAACGGCCTCGTGGCCGGGCTCCTGGTCCTACTTCAACGTCGCGCGATGATAGTTGATTCCTGCGACGATCGAAAGCGCGCGATAGAGCTGTTCGAGGAGCACCAGACGGGCCAGATGGTGGGGCAGGGTCATGCGCCCGAAGGCGAGCCGCAGGCGGCAGGTTTCGAGCAGCGCCGGGTCGAGGCCGACGTCGCTGCCGAGGTAGAAAACCACCGGGTGGGGCCATTCGGCCCGCCAGCGTTCGACCTGGCGCGCGAGCTCCTCGGAGGTCCACAGCGCCCCCTGCTCGTCGAGCGCGACGAGAAAGGCCGGTTTGGGCGCCGCCGCCACGAGCGCTTCGCCTTCGAGCCGCCGCCGCGCGCGATCCTCTCCGGCGGTCGCCACCCGCACCGCCTGCTCGCGAATCGGCACGTAGCCCTCGATGCGCTTGCGGTAGTCCGCCGAAAGCGACTCCCAGGGCTCGGGCGAATGGCGGCCTGCCCAGATGAGCTGGAACCGGAGGCTCACTATTCCGCTTTGTCGGCGGCGGCAGGCCGGTCGCTCTCTGCCGGATCCTGCATGTACTCCTGCCACTCGTCGAGGAAGGCGAGCGAGGCGAGATCGCGCATCCGGTCGAGAAAGAGGACGCCGTTCAAATGGTCGAACTCGTGCTGCACGATGCGCGCCTCGAAGCCCTCGACGACGCGCTCGAACGCTGCTCCGTGCCGATCCAGACCGCACAGCCGGAGCGCCGGATGGCGCGGCACGAGACCGCGCAGATCGGGAATCGACAGGCAGCCCTCCCAGTCGAACACCTGCTCCCCGGCGAGCGGTTCGACCATCGGATTCACCACCACGGCGAGCGCGATGCCGCCTTCGGGATCGTCGTCGTCTTCGGCCTGGTAGACGAACAGCTGCCAGGCGACGCCGACCTGCGGCGCGGCGAGACCGACCCCATCGGCGTCGTGCATGGTCTCGATCATGTCGTCGATCCACTGTTGCGTGGCGGGTTCGGCAAGGGCGGCGAGCGGCACCGGCGCCGCCGGAGTGCGCAGCACCGGATTTCCCATGCGGACGATCGGCAGAACAGCCATAAGACCCCCTCGCTGCGCATCCTAACGCCTCGGGGACGCGGCGGCCGACGCCGGGCGGCATGGTATTCTGAGCCTTCCATGACAGCCTGGACTTCCGAAGAAGAGCAGCGTCGAAAGCGGCGTCAGCGGATCCTGCGCGGCCTGCTCCTGGGCGGCGCGGCGATCGGCCTTCCCGCGGTCATCAATGCCACGATCGCGCGCCAGGCGCGGCGCATCGAGCCGACCGTCTGGGGCCGCCGCCACCGCTATGCCTGGGATCTCGCCGACGTCGTCTTCCAGCGCCTCGGAGCCGGCGACCCGCTCGTCCTGCTGCATTCCTTCGGGCCAGGCCACGACTCGCTCGAGTGGCGCAAGGCCGCGGAGCGGCTGTCCGAGCGCTTCCAGGTCTTCGCCCCCGATTTTCCCGGCTGGGGCCGCTCCGAGCGCCCGCCGACCGCGCTCGACGGCGAGCTCTACATCGAGTTCCTGCTCGACTTCCTCGACGACGTGGTGCGCCGCAGGGCGGTGATCGTCGCCTCCGGCCTGACCGCCGCCTATGCCGTCCAGGTGGCGGTCGATCACCCCGAGATGGTCCGCGGTCTGGTGCTCTCCTGCCCGGTCGGGGTCGATCTGGCGAGCGAGGAGCCCGACCTCAAGGACGCCGTCATCCACCGGCTGCTGAAGCTCCCGGTCTTCGGCACTTCGGCGATGAACCTCTACACCAGCCGCAAGGGCATCGAGCGCTATCTCGTCGAGGAGGTCTACTTCGACCGCGCGCAGGTGACGGATTCACTGGTCGATCATCACTACCGTGGCGCCCACGAGCCCGAGAACCGGGCCGCGCTGGCTGCTTACCTCTCGGGCTACCTCAATCACCGCATCGGTCCGGCGCTCGCGCGCCTGACGACGCCCACGCTCCTCGTCTGGGGCCGCGAGGCGGTGAACCCGGAGGTCGAGTCGGCAGACCTCTGGCTGCAGGCGATCGAGAACGCCGAGCTCGAGGTTCTGGAGGGTGCCGGAACGCAGCCGCACAGCGAGGCGGCACTGGCCTTCGCCGAGCGCATCGCCCCGTTCGTCGAGCAGCTGCCGGCCGGATGACGACCCCCAGGTTCCCCCGGGTGCCCGCGGGCTACCCGTTTCCGCAGCTCGAGGCGGAGGTGCTCGACCTCTGGAAGCGTGAGCGCATCTTCGCCCGCTCGGTCGAGAAGAACAACGGCGCCGGCGAGTTCACCTTCTTCGAAGGCCCGCCGACCGCCAACAACACGCCGCACGTCGGCCACGTTCTGACCCGTGTGGTCAAGGACCTCTTCCCGCGTTTCCAGACCATGCGCGGCAAGCGGGTCGCCCGCAAAGCCGGCTGGGACACGCACGGCCTCGCGGTCGAGATCGAAGTCGAAAAGCGACTCGGCCTCTCCGGCAAGCGCGACATCGAGCAGCTCGTCCCTGGCGACCCGCGCGCTTCGATCGCCCAGTTCAACCGCGCCTGCTACGACTCGGTGATGACCTACGAGCGCCAGTGGCGTGCGATGACGGAGCGCGTCGGCTACTGGATCGACCTCGACGACGCCTACTTCACCTACTCGAACCGCTACATCGAGTCGGTCTGGTGGTCGCTGGGTCAGTTGCACGACAAGCGACTGCTCTTCGAAGGCCACAAAGTCCAGCCCTATTGCGCGCGCTGCGGCACGACGCTCTCGTCGCACGAGGTCGCACAGAACTACAAGGAGATCGAGGATCCCTCGATCTGGGTGATGTTCCCCGCCCGTCCGGGACGACGCTTGAAAACCGTCGACGGCAAAGAGCTCGTCGTGCCGACGGACTTCTACCTCGTCGCCTGGACGACGACCCCCTGGACGATGCCGGGGCACTCGGGGCTCGCTGTCCATCCTGACCTCGTGTATCGCGTCGTCGAGCATCCGAGCCGCCCGGGTGCGCGCCTCCTCTTCGCCGATCGGATCGAGATCCCGATTCCGTACGAGATCGAAGTCGAGGGCAAGCGCCAGAGGCGGGACCTGCGCGACCAGCCGGCGCTCGCGCGCGTCACCGGCGAGGAGCTTTCGGGCCTCCGTTACGACCGCCCCTACCGGACCGAGCCGTTCGACGAGCGCCAGGATCCCGACGGCGCTCCGCAACCGCCGCCCTCCGACGAAGACGGCTGGCTGGTCGTCACCGCCGACTACGTCACTGCCGCCGACGGCACCGGCCTGGTGCACACGGCGCCGGCCTTCGGCGCCGACGACTATGCGACGGGAAAGAAGTACGGGCTGCCCTTGTTCAAGACCGTCGAGGCCGACGGCAAGATCTCGCCCAAGCAGGGGTTGGAGCGCTTCGCCGGCATGTGGTTCAAGGACGCGGACAAGGAGATCACCCGCGACTTGAAGGAGCGCAACCTCCTGCTCCACTCCGAGCGCTACAAGCACAGCTACCCGTTCTGCTGGCGCTGCGACACGCCGTTGCTGCAGTTCGCCTCGAAGAGCTGGTTCGTCCGGACGACCGCCATTCGCGACCGATTGGTGGCGAAGAACCTGACGATCGACTGGCATCCGGAAGCGATCGGCAAGGCGCGCTTCGGCAACTGGCTGGAAGGCGTCGTCGACTGGGCGCTGTCGCGCAAGCGCTACTGGGGCACGCCCCTGCCGATCTGGAAGTGCGACCTCTGCCCCGCCGAACGCGTCTTTTCTTCCTTTGCCGAGCTTCTGCACGAGGCCGGCAGGAAGGTGCCGGAAGACCTCTACGACCGCGCCCAGTTCGATCCTCACCGCCCGAACATCGACGACATCACCTGGGAGTGCTACGGCTGCAGGGACCAGGGGAGGAACGGCGTTTTCCGGCGCGTCGACGACGTCATCGACGCCTGGTACGACTCCGGCGCGATGCCGTTCGCGCAGCATCACTACCCGTTCGAGAACCTCGAGAGGGTCGCCCCCGGCGGACAGTTCCGCCCGGCCGATTTCATCTCCGAGGCGATCGACCAGACGCGCGGCTGGTTCTACACCCTGCACGTCCTCGCCTGCGCGCTCTTCGACTCGGTCGCTTTCGAGCACTGCATCGTCATGGGCCACGTCAACGACGAGCAGGGGCGCAAGATGTCGAAGCGCCTGGGCAACGTCGTCGATCCGATGGGGGTCATCGCCGAGACCGGCGCCGATGCGATGCGCTGGTACTTCTACGTCAACGATCCCGAGCAGACGTCGAGGTTCTCGGCGAAGCTGGTGCGCGAAGCGGCGCAGGGGCTGCAGCTGCCGATCTGGAACGCGCTCTCTTTCTTCACTATCTACGCCAACCTCGATGGCTGGGTCCCGCCGAGCGCAGAGCGCGGATCCGCTGGATCCGGGCGCGCCATTCCTGTCGCTGAGCGGCCCGATCTCGATCGCTGGATCCTCGCTCGCCTGGACGACGAGATCGACAAGATTGCACGGCTCCTCGAGGGCTATCGCATCGCCGAACCGGCGAGGCGACTCGAGGCCTTCGTCGACGATCTGAACAACTGGTATATCCGGCGCAGCCGGGATCGCTTCTGGAGTGCCACGGGCGAAAAAAGCTCGAACAAGGAAGCTGCCTATCAGACGTTGTACACGGTCCTCACCACTCTCGCCCGACTGATCGCTCCGTTCGCGCCCTTTCTCGCCGAGACGCTGCACGAGCACCTCGTGCGGTCCGTGGACCGGGAAGCTCCGGCGAGCGTTCACCTCGAAGACTGGCCCGAGACGACCGGAATTCTGGAGCAGGATCGCGGCCTTCTCGCGCTTGTCGGCGCCATGGGCCTGGCCAAGCGCCTGGTCGGCCTCGGGCGCGTGGCGCGAGCGGAGCACGATCTGAAGAACCGCCAGCCGCTCGCCTCGGCGACGCTGGTGCTCGCGCCGGAGATCTTCGGCGTCGACGTGCGGTCGCAGCTCGAGAGGGTACGCTCACTCATCGAGGACGAGCTCAACGTCAAGAGCCTTGCCTTCGCCGAGCGCCGCGGGGACTTCGTGACGCACGAGGTGCGGCCCAACTTCCGCGTGCTCGGCAAGAAGCTCGGCGGCAAGATGAAGGCGGCGCAGGCGGCGCTGCTCGCCGCCGACGGTGACGCGCTCGCAGAGCTCCTGGCGCGCGATGGCCGCATCGAGATCCAGGTCGACGGCGAGGCGCTCGTGCTCCTGCCCGAGGATCTCGAGGTCCGGCTGATCGAGAAAGAGGGCATGGCCACCGCCAACGACGGCGAGCTCCTCGTCGCCCTCGATCCGCTTCTTACGCCGGAGCTCGTCGCCGAAGGCCGCGCCCGCGAAGTGGTCAACCGCCTGCAGACGGCGCGCAAGGATGCCGGCCTCGACTATGCCGACCGCATCCGCGTGCGCTACACCGCCGCGCCGGACCTCGAGGCCGCGATCGCGCAGCACCGCGCCTGGATCTCCGGCGAGACTCTCGCCGTCGAGTGGCAGGCCGCGCCCGGCGAAGAGGGCCTCTCGCCGGCGCCGATCGACGACCTCGCTTTCGCTTTCGCCATCGACCGCGCCTCCTGATCCGGTCGTGCCCGGCCCCGAGCTCGCACAAGTTGACGGAGACGCCCGCGACCACGAGGTGAAGTTCGTCTTCCCCGGCGCCACGGTCGAAGTGGCGCGCACGATCCTCCGGGCGGTCTGTCGTCGCGAAGAGCCGTACGCCGCGAGCCTCGTCGAGACGATCTACTTCGACGGCCCTGGGCTCGAATCGCTGGCGGAGAAGCTCGGCAGCGACTATCGCAAGTCGAAAATCCGCCTGCGCTGGTACGACGGCCGAGCGGCCGTCTGGCTCGAGGTCAAGCGCCGCTTCGGCAGCCGGCGCGAGAAGCTGCGAGTACCCGTCGCTCTCGACGGCCGCGAGCTCTCGCGCCAGAGCCTCGATGCGCCGTCGTTGGCGACGCTCCCGGCGCTGCTCGCCGCCGCGGGCGAGGCGCCACCTGCGGGCCTCGCACCCGCCGTGCACCTCGCCTATCGCCGCGAGCGCTTCGTCGAGCCGGCGTCGGCTCTGCGTCTCGCGCTCGACAGCGAGATCGCCCCGATCCGCGTGGCCGCCCGGGCGGCCACCGTGCCCGGCGTTCGACGCGTCGCGGCCGGCGGGTGCTCGCCGTATCTCGTCGAGATCAAGGGGGGAAGCCGCGATCTCCCGCCGGCACTCGCCGCGCTCGCCGCGCTCGGAGGGCGGCGCGAGTCGTTCTCCAAGTACAGTTTCTGTC
>JAGOCP010000292.1 GCA_017998715.1 Thermoanaerobaculia bacterium
GTGAACGGCACGCCGATGGCACGCACTCCGGGGGCGAGCTCGGGCAGTTCCGGCGTCACCGAGGAGTCGTAGATCAGAATGCCGCCGGGGACGATCTGCGGCGCGAACTTGGCGACGCTCGGGGCGTTGAAGGCCACCAGCACCTGCGGCTTCGGCACCGCCGGCGACAGCACGTGGTCGGCGGCGAGACGGACGTCGGCGTACGACGTGCCGCCGCGCGACTCGGGGCCGTAGGACGGAATCTGCGTGGCGTCGAAGCCCTCGTGGATCGCCGAGTGGGTGAGCAGCATCGCCGCGGTCTGCGCGCCGTCGCCGCCGGCGCCGGCGAACTTGACGCCGATGTCGCGCGTGCCGAGCTGCAGCGGAAAGCCCTTGGCAAAGCGCGGCGGAGCTTCGGTCGAAGCGCCGATCGCCGCCAGCAGGCGCAGCGGATCGTAGTCCGGCACCGGCAGCGCCGCCAGCGGCTCGACGGTCAGGTCCTTCTTCACGCCGAGCGGGAAGTAGGGCGTCATCGCATCGCGTACCCAGGCCTCGGCCTCCTCGGGCGTCTTCTGAAGGTGGGTCGGGCACTCGGCGAGCACTTCGACGAACGAGAATCCGCGATTCTCGACCTGCAGCTCGAGCGCTTTCTTGATCGCCTTGCGGGCGCGCTGGCGCTGCTTCGGATCGTAGAGCGCGACGCGCTCGACGTAGATCGGGCCGTCGATGCCGGCGATCATCTCCGACATGCGCAGGGGCTTGCCTTCGAACGTACCGCGCCCGTTGGGCGAGGTCACGGTGACCTGGCCGGGGAGCGAGGTCGGCGCCATCTGGCCGCCGGTCATGCCGTAGATCGCGTTGTTGACGAAGATGACGCTGATCGGTAGCGACAGCTCGGCGGCGGAGAGGATCTCGGCGAGCCCGATCGAGGCGAGGTCGCCGTCGCCCTGATAGGAGATGACGATGGCCTCCGGATTGGCGAGCTTGTGCGCGACCGCCACGGCGGGGGCGCGGCCGTGCGCCGCCTGGGTGTTGCCGACATCGAGGT
This sequence comes from Thermoanaerobaculia bacterium, assembly GCA_017998715.1. Classification (GTDB taxonomy): domain Bacteria; phylum Acidobacteriota; class Thermoanaerobaculia; order Multivoradales; family JAGPDF01; genus JAGPDF01. Next base: position 1,028 of record JAGOCP010000292.1, read on the forward strand.
AGTAGTACATGAAGACGGAACAGCCGACCGGCGAGACCGCGATCGTGCGGTCCTGGATGCCGAGCTCGTCGATCGCTTCGGCGAGGAACTTCTGGATGAGGCCGTGGCCGCATCCCGGGCAGTAGTGGGTCGAGTGCCCTTTCAGGCCTTCGCCGTGGGCGTGGCGCTCGAAGAGGTCGTAGAAGACGGTCATGACGCCACCTCCATCCCGCGCATGTCCTTGCCGGGAGATTCGATCGCCTCCACGATCTCTTCGGTCGACGGCAGCACGCCGCCCAGGCGCCGCACCGATTCGATTCGCGGCGGCGCGACGCCGGCATGCGAGAGCGCGAGCCGCAGCTCGTCCTCGAGCTGGCCGGCGGAGGCCTCGACCACCACGATGCGCTGGGCCTGCTCGACCAGCGGCAGGAGCGGCCGGATGGGGAACGGCCACAGGGTCACCGGGCGGAAGAGCCCGGCGCGGATGCCGCGCGCGCGCAGTGTCTCGACCGCGCCTTTGGCCATCCTCGCCGGTGTGTTGCAGGCGATGAGCAGGACGTCGGCGTCCTGGGTGCGATAGCGCTCGGCGCGCGCCTGGTCGCGTTCGATTTCGGCGTACTTCGCCAGCAAATGGTGGTTGTGCGCTTCGAGGTCGGTCTCGGAGAGGAAGATCGAGGAGATGAGATTGCGCCGGTGGGCGCGATCGCCGGTGACCGCCCAGGCGGGCACGCCGGGCTTGACGTAGTAGGGCGGCAGGTCGATCTTGCCGGTCATCTGGCCGAGATAGCCGTCGGCCAGAAGGATCACCGGATTGCGGTATTTGAGGGTGAGCTCGAAGGCCAGCATGGTGAGGTCGAGCATCTCCTGCGGCGAAGCCGGCGCCAGGACGATGGCGTGGGTATGCCCATGGCCGAGTCCGCGGCAGACGAGCTTGATGTCCGACTGCTCGGGGGCGATGTTGCCGAGTCCCGGGCCGCCGCGCATGACGTTGACGACGACCGCCGGCAGCTCGGCGCCGATGAGATAGCTCATCCCTTCGAGCATCAGGCTGAAGCCGGGCGAAGAAGTGAACGTCATCGCCTTCACGCCGGCGCCGCCGGCGCCGTAGAGGTGAGCAATGGTCGCCACTTCGGAGACCGCCTGGACGAACGCGCCGCCGAGGTCGGGCAGCAGCCGCGCCATGAGCTCGGTGCCTTCGGTCGATGGCGTGATCGGGTAGCCGTAGAACTGCCGGCAGCCGGCGAGCAGGGCGCCGATCGCCGCGGCGTGGTTGCCTTTGACGGTCAGCGGCTCGCGTGCCGGCAGCGGCAGGCACTCGTCCGCGATCTCGACCGCGACCGGCATCTCCGGCCGGCCCTCGACGCCGATCTCGGCGCTCGGCGTCGCCGTGCGCGCCGCAGGCAGCGGCGCCAGTGGCAGCGCCTCAGCCAGAGGCGCGGTTCCCTGGACCTCCGGCCGCAGGCCGTAGGGCTCGGGGCAGGCGTCGATACAGAGCGCGCAGCCGTTGCAGTCGTGGTGATCGATCACTACCGGGACCAGGCCGGTGCGCGGGTCGACATGGTCGTCGTAAGTGATGCAGTGCTTGGGGCAGGATCCGATACAGCGTCCACAACCCTTGCAGAACTGCGCTTCGAGATACGGCAACGGCCGTTTGCGGGCCGTGGTGGTCGTCTGGGGAGCTCCGTCCATGACGCCTCCCTTCCCCGACAAGATGCTCCTTCCGCGAGGAGTGCGCCAACACCCCTAGGGGTGGGACGGGATACACAGGTGTGCGGAAGTGGCCCGAGCGCCGGAGCGCCCGGGCCGGCATCTTCAGTTCGCCCAGCAGGTGGCGAAGGCGTCGCTGTCGGTGAGCGCCGGGGCGGGCGGGCCCTGGGTCTTCGAGTAGACCTTGATGTCGTCGGTCGCCGTGTCGGTGACGGTGATGTCGTAGCCGACGTCGGTCGCGGCGGCGCCGTAGACCCAGAAGCGGTTGTTGAGCGCGCAGGCGTTGATGACTTTGATCAGCACCTCGCTCACTTGCGGCGAGAAGAAGGTCATCGTGCCGGAGTTGGCGTTGAGCGGCACCACGCGGGCGATGCCGCTGCCGGTCTGGGCGGCGAAGAAGGTGGCTTCGACGCGGAAGCGGCCGGCGGTGAGGCAGAGCGCGGTCGGCGTCGCGACGCAGCCGCCGTTCTCCGCTTCGACCGGCTCGCTGTAGAGGAAGTCGTCGGCCGCCACGGCGTCATGGCCCACGGGCTCGCCACCGCCGTCGATCGCCACGTCGCCCGACGTCACCACCACCCGGGCGATGGCCGGGTCCCCATGAAAAGAGACGCCGAGGAACGAGAAAGTCTGGTCGCCGCTCGCAGCCGGCACGCTGTAGCGCCCGAGCGAGTTGCCGTCGATATCGAAGTACTCGATCGCCGAGCGGTCGGCGAGATCGACGTCGGTGAACACCGCGCCGAAGCCGGAGACGACCGCTGGCCGATTGGTGCCGGGGACGAAGAACTTCACCTCGTAGGTCGGATCCCAGATCGACGCAAAGAGGCGCTGCGCCGAGAAGGCGGCGAACTTCGTCTCGTAGACCGGGTCGAAGTCGGCGAAGCGCACCGGCGTCGCCGTCGGGTTGCCGGACTTGGCGCTCACCGCGAAGAGGTTCTCGTGGCTATTGAAGAAGATGGCACCGCGGGCCGAGGTCAGGTTGAAGAAGTCGGAGGGCAGCAGGTTCGGCCGGCTGGCGCTGTCCGGCACTCCGTCCCAGTTGATCTCCCGGCGCAGGCCGCCGAAAGAGCCGTTGGCGCCGGCGACGGTGCCGCCGCCGAGGTCGGTGCGAAAGGCGTCGCGCGCCGCGGTGACGGTGGCGAGATCGCCGGCCGCCGCGCGGACGACCTGTGCCTGCGCTGCGGCGGTCGCGAGAAGCGAGGCCACAGCGTACGCAGTGAAAAGGCGGCGGTTGCGGGCAGTCAGCATGAAGGTCTCTCCAGATGGGAAGCGCCGGCAGAGATGCCGCCGTTCCATAGAGAGAAGCCTGGCGCGGCATCGGCCGTCGCGCGACCCGCCTCCGGGGGAGCGCGGGACTGACTTTGGTGTGTGGGGGTCAGCCTCGCGCGCGACGCAGGGCCGCGCGCAGCGCTTCGACGCGCGCCCGGTTGACGCCGAAGTCGCGCCGGCCGAGCCGCGAGGCGGAGCGCACGTGGACGACCCCGCTGGCGGGGTCGACCAGGAGCTCGAGGTCGTCGACGAAGCCCCACCAGCGCGAGGTCTCTTCGGCGTGAATGTAGAGTTTGCTTGCTTCGCCGATGCGCGTGCGCGGGCGCGCCTCTAGGATCTGGCGCAGGAGGGCGAGCGCTGCCTCTGGACCCATGCCGGTCTCCGGCAGGGAGGCGAAGTCGGCGGCGGAGAACGGCGCGATCGCCGCTGGCCCGGAGGCGGCGAAGCTCGAGACACAGTTGGTCGAGCGCGCGCAGGGTGCCAGGACCCCCGCCCGCGGGCCGAGGTTCGCCGGCCGCCGACCGGGGAAGCCGACCGTCAGCCCCCAGGCAGCGAGCAGGACGAGCGCGCCGGCGAGACCGCCCGCGACACCCCAGAGGACCCGGATCGT
>JAGOCP010000293.1 GCA_017998715.1 Thermoanaerobaculia bacterium
CGACCCGCCTTCAGCTGGGCGGCGGCGGCCGGGGCGGCGGAGTACCTTCTCGAAGTCGACGATGCCGCCGACTTCGCGACGCCGATCTACAGCGCCACGCTTGCCGGCACCAGCCAGACGCCGGGCAGCGACCTGCCTTCGAACAGCGTCCTCTACTGGCGAGTGACGGCCGACAATCCTTGCGCCGCGGCGATCTCGGCGGTGCGCACCTTCACCACCGTGCCGTTGCCGGGCGACTGCGCCTCGGGCACCACCGCCAATGCGGTCTACGAATTCGGCTTCGAGAGCGGCGCTGGCGGCTGGGTGTCGAGCGGCAGCGGCAACACCTGGGCGCAGACGAACGCCCGCGTGCACTCGGGTGCGTTCTCGTGGCGGGCTCAGGATCCCGCCACGAGCTCCGATCAGCGCCTGGTCTCGCCGGCGGTCTTGCTGCCAGCGGGGCAGCTGCCGCTCACGCTGCAGTTCTGGAATCACCAGACTTTCGAGCCGCGCGGCGGTGGCTGCTGGGACGGCGGCCTGGTCGAGATCTCGAACGACGGCGGCACGAGCTTCACTCCGATCACCGCCGGACTGCTCACCGATCCCTACGACGGCCCGCTCGGCAGCGGCAACCCCGCGGCACCGCTCGCGGCCTGGTGCGGCGACCCGCAGAACTGGCTCGAGTCGGTGATCGATCTCGCGCCGTGGGCCGGGCAGACCGTGCAGTTCCGCTTCCGCGCCACTTCCGACGGCTCGCAGGGCCGGGCGCCCGACGGCTGGTATCTCGACGACATTACGGTGCAGGGCTGCGTCACTGCGACGTTGCTGTTCGCCGGCGATTTCGAGACCGGCAATACCGCGGCGTGGAGCGCCACGGTTCCCTGAGGCGGCTGCTGCCCGGCAGCTCCTTCACCACGGTAAGGCTTCTCCCGGGCGGGGGACGCGACCTGAGCACAGGACAGGGCCTCCTCACGGGATGGGCACGTCGTGTCCCGCGCGGCGACCGGCACGGCGCCCGCCGGCGAGGAGTCGAGCCGGTCAGTCGAGAGCCGGTCCGGCTTGCGCTCCGGGCGTTCCTAGAACCCAGTCCGTCCAGCCGTCGAGATAGCCGGACTCGAAGCCGTCGACGAGGATGCGCTGGGTATCGGCGAGCGGCAGACAGGGTGACAGCTCGGAGCTGTTCGCCGACGAGTCGGTGGCGGCGAGGAAGACATCCGGGTGCACCGGAGGCGCGCCGAGGAAGAACTCGGTGCCGCGGAAAAGGCCTCGAGCGTCCGTCACGATGGTCACCGAGCCGAGGTGCTGGCGCGCCAGACCGCGGCCGGTGATGTCGCAGGTGCCGGTGTAGAAGTCGATGGCGTAGGAGGTGCTCGGAGCGCTCATCAGCCCCCATTGGAGCGCCCAGGAGCTGTCGCCGATCTGCGCGTTGAAGGGGATCGGGAAGTTCTGCAGCAGGTTCGGACCCGCGTCGACGTCGAACGGATCGTTGGGCGGCAGGCCGCCGCCGAGCGCGATGGCATGCAGCGAGTCGCGCAGGATGTTGCCGCGGATCGGGTTGCTGGTTCCGGAGAGGACCTGGACCGCAGAGCCGCCGTTCTGACGAACGTCGTTCGGCTGCATGGGCGAGAGGTTCCCGATCACGTTCCCCGAGGCGCCGTCGATCAAGATCCCGGCGCCGGTCTGGTCGTGAACCGTGTTGCCCTGGACGAGCGTGCCCGAGGTCCCGGCCCCGCCGAGGTAGATCCCCGGACCGGCGTTGGCGCGCAGGACGTTGTCGGTGATCTCGGCGCCGAGCACACCATCGGCGAGGCGGATGCCGGCGCCGAGGTTGGGGCGATCGACGAGATCGGCGGCATCGCGCCCGATGAGATTGAACAGGATCTCACCGCCGGCGAGTCCGGGTCCGAGAAGCTCGATTCCGGGACCACCGTTGCCGGCGACGACGTTGCCCTCGATGGTGTTGAGGTCGGCGTCCGCGAGGATGCGGATTCCGCCCTGCGCGTTGCCGATCGCGCCGTCGCCGGCCGAGAGGCCGATGCGATTGCCGCGGATCGAGTTCTGACTCGTACCGGTGCCGAAGAGGTAGACCCCGACCACGCCGTTGCCGGACAGAGTGTTGCCGGCGCCGAGCGTGCCGATGACGTTGTTCTTCGCACCGAACAGCAGGGTGACGCCGCCCCAGCTGTTCGGCACCGCGTTGAAGCGGTTGAAGTCGAGCCCGACGAGATTGCCGTAGACCTCATTGCCGTCGGTGCCGACGCCCTGGATGTGGATGCCGTCGTTGTCGTTGCCGGCGATGTGATTGCCGAGGTTCGCTGCCGACCCGATCCGGTTGTTCTTCGCTCCGCTGTCGACCTGCACGCCGTGGCTGGCGTTGCCACGGTCGAGGGACTGGCTGGTGTCGAGACCGATGGCGTTCAGATCGACGATGTTGCTGTCGGCGCCGGCGCCGGTGATGTGGATGCCCACCCCGGTGTTGGCGGAGACCAGGTTCTCGAAAACCTGGTTCTGACTCGCTGGACCTTCCAGCCGGACGCCATCTCCGGCGTTCGCCATCACTCCTCCGGTCGGATCGAGGCCGACCCGGTTGCCTCGTACGGTGTTGAAGTCACTCTCGCCCCAGAGGCGGATGCCGTGGCCGGAATTGCCGGCGATCACGTTGCGGCGCGCGGCCGTGGCGCCGCCGAGGTCGTTGTTGTTCGCCCCGGCTTCGACGAAGATGCCGGCGCCGTTGGGCTTGGCGATCCAGCTCCCCGCCGGGTCGATGGTACCGATGTAGTTGCCGAAGACCTCGGTCTGCTGGGTGCGCGACCCGTAGAGGTGAATTCCGGGGCCACCGTTGCCCGAGATCCGGTTGACCTCGGTCGCGCCGGAGGAGCCGACCTCGGTCAGGGCGCTGTCCACGATGGCGACGCCGCCGAGGCTGTTGCCGAGAGCGCTTGCCGGAGCGGCGAGCGACCAGCCGATGCGATTCCCCTGGATGAGGTTCGGCACCGCGGCATCCAGCAACGCCGCCGAGCCCTCGATCCGGATGCCGTACTCGAACATCTCGCGGATTTCGTTGCCGAGCCCCGCTCCGCCACCGATCTTGTTGCCGGACGGGTTGCGGCTGCCGAAGGTGAGGCGGATCCCGTTCTGGCCGCACAGGCGGAGAAGGAGATTCGTGAACTCGGAGTCGCGGACTCCCAGACCGAGGATGCAGTCGGCGGTGAAGCCCTCGATCTCGAGGTTACGGATCCGGATCTGTTCGGGCTCGACACCATAGGACGTGTTCACCATGTAGAGCGCCGGGTTGAGGGCCGCAAGGCCGCTGAATTGGAGCCGCACCCGGCCTCCTCCCGGCAGAGCGCCGTCGAGCGTGTCGTAGCGGGCCGGCTTGAGCACGCCGTCGGTGACGATCGTCGAGATCGCCGGGGAGAAGGCGACCCGGTCGGTGTCGTGCCTGCCGAAGCCGGGTCCGCTCTCGAAGCCGAAGCAGTTGTTGTTGGCGACGTAGCGCGTTTCCACGATCGGGTTGTACTCGCACCCGAGGAGCACGGGACTCGCGACCCCGAAGCAGCCGGCGCCGTCGCCTGTCACCTGGGCCTTCTCGGCGGCGGTGAAGCAGACCTTGCCTGGATTGCCGCCGTAGGGCAGGGACGGCGACCAGCCGCCGAGAATCATCGCCTCCCGCAGGGTCAGCGTGCTGTCGATGGCGACGCCGTCGGCGCTCGAGTTGACGGTGATCGTGCTGTCGGCTCTCACTGGGGCGATCAGCAGCGCGCTGCCGGCTGCGGCGGCGACCCAGATGCGAACGGTTCGAAGAGTGGAAAGGCATCGCAGCGGCTGCAGATTCATCGCCGGGTCTCCTGGTCTGGGGCGAGAGAACGGATCGACGCGCGGTCGACGGGGTCCGGTCTCCGACAGATGCGGTTGTCGGAAAGGTCGAGCTCCCGCAGCCCGGGACGGACCGGGCTGGAGCGCACTTCGAGACAGAGTTCGGTCATACCGGGTCCGAGACGTAAGGCGAGCTCGGGTCCGGCGTCGGCAGGGGCTACGGACGAAGCGGCCCAGGGGTGTGCCGGGCCTGCGGCGTCGTGCACGCGGCGGGCGACGGCGAAACCGGTGGCTCCGGCCAGGATGAGAGCGAGGAGGAGCGGGCGCATCGTGAACGCCAAGATCCCGCGCCGCCCTGGGCCGAGTCTTCAGGAAGGCGGGAGGAAGTCGCTAGGGATTCGAAAGGAAGGACCGGCTTCGCCTGCGCCGGTCCCGGACCGAGGCCCGCAGCCGCAGGCGCGTCAGCTGGCCGGAGCCCGCCGGTTCAGGCGAGCGCCCCCGAGCAGCTCGAGCCGGCGCCGGCGGTGCAGGCGAAGCAGTGGCCGGCGGTGGCGATGGCGGAGCCGGCGAGCTCGTCCAGGCGCTCGATCTCCCAGATCGTCCGCCGGGCGCGGGCGGCTCCGTCGGGCAACGGCAGCTCGAGCATCAGGTTGAAGTCGCAGTCGTAGAGCGCGCCGGTCCAGTCGACGCTCACCTGGCTGCGGCACATGACACCGTCGACGGTCGCCGGGTTGAACTGCCGGACGAGCAGCTGGCGATAGTCCGCGGTCTTGCCGAGGCGCTCGAGCTG
>JAGOCP010000294.1 GCA_017998715.1 Thermoanaerobaculia bacterium
GGATCTCGCCCACCATGATGACGTCCGGGTCCTGGCGCAGGATGTGGCGCAGCGCGCCGGCGAAGTCGATGCCGACCTTGGCCTGGACGGCGGTCTGGTTGAACTCCTCGAGCACCATTTCGATCGGATCCTCGATCGTCGTGATGTTGAGCTCGCGGGTGGCGATCGACTTGAGCGCCGAGTAGAGCGTGGTGGTCTTGCCGCTGCCGGTCGGTCCGGTGACCAGAATGATGCCGTGCGGCCGGGTGATGAACTCGTTGAAGACGACCGTCTCCTCGGGGTAGAAGCCGAGGCCGGAGAGGTCCTGCATCAGGACGTCCGGGTCGAAGATGCGCATGACGATCTTCTCGCCGAAGGCGACCGGCAGGGTGGAGACGCGAAGCTCGATCTCCTTGCCGGCCCGGGTGGTCTTGATTCGGCCGTCCTGCGGCCGGCGCTTCTCGGCGATGTCGAGGCGCGAGAGCGTCTTCAGGCGCGACAGGATCGCAGCGTGGACGATCTTCGGAATGGACTGAATGTCGTGCAGCACGCCGTCGATGCGGAAGCGGATCAGTGAATAGTCACGCTTGGGCTCGACGTGGATGTCCGAGGCGCGGGTGTCGAAGGCGTGCTGCAGCATGAACTCGACGGCGTTGACGATGTGCTGATCGCTCGACTCGATCTCGGCCTCGTTCTTCATGCGAACGAGCTGCTCGAGGTTGCCGAGGTCGATGCCGGCCGAAAGGTCGCGCTCGGCGCGCTTCACCGAGTGCCGCAAGCCGTAGAACTCGGTGATCGCCCGCAGAATGTCGGGCTCGGAGGCGACGACGAGCTGAACATCGCGGCCGGCGATGCGCCGGAAGGCGTCGATGCCCTCGATGTCGAACGGGTTGGCGCAGGCCACCTTGAGCTTGCCGTTGATCATCGACAGCGGAATCATGCGGTGGCGCTTGGCGAACGGACGCGAAATCTTGGACTCGATGAGGTCGGCGTCGAGCGCCAACGTGTCGATGCGCACCACCTCGAGATTGGAGTCGGCGGCGATCGCGTTGGCGATCTCCTGCTCGCCGATGATGACCGCCGGGTCGCGCAGGCTGGGGAAGTGCAGCGAGGCCACGAGATCGTAGGCGACGGCCTTCTGCTCATAGGTCGATGGTGCTTTGGCGCGCGAGGGGAGCTGCCGCGCCTCTTTCTTGATCTCTTCCGCCTGCTCCGCGGAGATCAGGCCCTGCCGCTGCAGCACGTCGGCGACGAAGTGGGGGGCGAGCGCCATACCCTGCGAGTGTACCGGAAGAGCGACGGCTCCGCAGTGCGCCCGGAAGCACGGCCTGCGGAGCGCGCCAGCCTCTTCCTCGCGTCGTGGTCAGGGCACGGTCGACGACCAGGCGACGCTGTCGCCGCTCTCGAAGCCGTCGACGAACAGCACGATCGAGAACAGGGTGTTGACGCCGCCGGCGTCGGCGAAGCCGGCGAGGTCCTCGCCCGGGGCGCCGATGGCGAGAGCCTCGCCGGTGTGCCCGGAGAGGCGGCCGGCGGCCAGCACCGAGCCGAAACTGTCTCCGAGCTCCGCGGGATCGAGCGTCTGGAGCCACTGCTGGCGATCCGTTGCGGCGAGCCCGTTTCCGGCGTCGTTGTAGATCACATGGATGATCCCGGCGTCGGTGAGCGCGCCGAGCGATTCGCCGGGTGCGCCGATCGCGAGGTCGGGGAAGCCGTCGCCATCGAAGTCGCCGACTGCCAGTGCTGCGCCGAAGCGGTCGAAAGGGTCGGCGTGCTCGGGCGCCAGCTCCTCCTGCGTCCAGATCTGGTTGGTGGCGCCGCCGAAGGCGAGGTCGAGAACGACCACCGCGCCAGCCGATTCCGCCGGCACCGCTTCGAGGTCCTCACCCGGCGCGCCGACGACGAGCTCGTCGTGCTCGTCGCCGACGAAGTCGCCAGCGGCCAGGGCGGCACCGAAACGGTCGAAGGCCTCGCGGGCACCGGGGCTGTTGAGACCCTGGCGCACGGTGAACGAGAGGGCGTCGCCCGTCAGGACACCGACGACGTTGGTGATCACCTCGACTTCACCGGCGGCGAGATCCGTTGGAAGGGTGCCCGCCCGTCCGGGGACTCCGAGAGCGAGCTCGACATCGCCGCCGAAAGCGAAGTCGCCGGCGGCGAGCGCCGCTCCACAGTGGTCGAAGTCTCCGGGCACGTAGTTGAGCACCGCGTCGCCGGGGACGAAGAGCAGGCTGGCCGCGCCGGAGAGTCCCCCGAGGGCACCGAGGAAGACATGAACGGCGCCAGCGTCGGTGATCGTCGGGTCGCCTTCGAGGTCCTCGTCCGGTGCGCTCACGACGAGCTCGGCGTCGCCATCGAGATCGAGGTCGGCGGCGAGGAGAACGGCGCCGAAGTGGTCGTCGGCCTGGGCGGCTCCGCCGACGCCGGCCGTGTCCTGGGTGAAGAGCTCGTCACCGGCGACGGTGAGACCGAGACCGCTGCCGTAGAGGACATGCACCGTACCTGCTTCCGCGACAGCGGCCGGTGCCTCGAGGTCTTCCTGTGGCGCTCCGATCGCCAGGTCGTCACAGCCGTCGGCGTCGAAGTCGCCGGCGGCGAGCGCTTCGCCGAAGCGATCGCCGGCCTCCACGGCGTCTTCGACTCCCGGCGTGTCCTGCGTCAGGAGATCGGGTGCGGCGGTGCCGGGTCCGGCGTGCGAGCTGTAGAGGACGAGCACCCGGCCGGCGTTGGCGTTGCCACCGACGGCGTCGCCGGGCATTCCGATCGCCAGGTCGGCGATGCCATTGCAATCGAAGTCGCCGATCGCCAGCGAGCGCCCGGTCTCGGCGTCGCTCGACAGAGTGGCACCGGTGCCGGGAGAGTCCTGGCTCCAGAACTGGGTCGCTGCAGGCCCGAGCTGGGCAGCGAGGGAATCCGGGAGGAGCGCGAGAAGCGCCAGGCTAGAGACGAGCGAGAGACGGAACGAGCCGGCGGGTCTGGACATGTTGGATCTCCTTGGGAAGAGGCGAGCCTGTCCGGGTCTCCCTGCCGGCGTCTTTCCGCAACCGTTACCGGCTCCTCACCGGATCCTTCCGGCATTGCCTAGAATCGCCCGGTGAGCGACCCGGGAGGAGCGGACCTGCGGCGCCCGTTCGAGCTCGGGCCCTGGCGCGTCGAGCCGGGCCTGGATCGCCTGCAGCGCGGTGCGGACTCGGTCGCGCTCGAGCCGCGGGCGATGGATCTGCTGGTCTGCCTGGCGCGGCACGCGGGCGAGACGGTGTCGAAGGAGACCCTTCTCGACGAGGTCTGGAAGGGCGCCTTCGTCATCGAAGGAGTGATTCCGAAGACCCTTTCCGCCCTGCGCTCGGCGCTCGGCGACGACGCCGCGGCCCCCACCTACATTCTCACCGTGCCGCGGCGCGGCTATCGACTCGTCGCGCCGGTTCGCTGGCTGGCGCAGGTGTCGGCAGAGGAGCCGTTGACGGCTTCCGTGCCGCTCGTTCGCGAGCCGCCGGCGCCGGGCGGAACGAACGCAGCGCGCGAGATCGGCGCGAGGCGGCGCCGAGAGCGGCTGCTTGCGGGCGCCGGTGTCGTGATCGCCGGCGCCCTGGCCTGGCTGGTTCTGCACTCGATCGAGCCCTCCGGAGGCGGGTCGAGGCGGTCCGCACCGGCGGTATCCGAGTCGGTGGCGCGTCTGCTGCTCGAGGCCCGGCATCTCTGGGCGCAGCGCGGTCTCGACTCGGTCCGCCGCGCCACCGAGCTGATGCAACAGGCGGTCAAGGAGGCGCCGGAGTCGGCGGAGGCGCACGCCTGGTTGGCGCTCTCGACCATCACCGAGGCGAGCTACCTGGGCGGCGGGAAGGCGTCGTGCGAAAAGGCCGAAAGCGAGGCGAGACGGGCCGTCGCGCTCGACTCCGGCGATCCGATCGCGCTCTGCGCACAGGGAGTGATGGCGATCCAGAAGGACTTCGACCCCGAAGCGGCCATCGCGCCGCTCGAACGCTCGGTCGCGCTGGACCCGACCTTCGTGCCTGCCCGGCAGTTCCTCGCCGAGGCACTTACGCTGGCGGGACGGCACGAGCGCGCCCTGACCGTGATCGACCAGGCGCTGGCGATCGAGCCGCTGTCCGCGCTCCTGCACGGCGTGCGGGGCAACATCCTGCTGCGTGCGGACCGCTCCCTCGCGGCGCTCGAGGCTTACGAGCGCGTGCTCGTGCTCGAGCCGCAGTTCACCTGGGTCTATCGCAACCGCGCGCGACCGCTCGTGCAGCTGGGCCGGCATCGCGAGGCCGCCGAGTCGCTCTACACCGAGGCGCGCCTGACCGGCGAGCGCCCCGAGCATCTCGCGACGCTGCGCGCGGCGATCGACGCCGAGAATCTTGCCGGCTACTATCGCTGGCGTCTCGCGCGCATCGAAGCGATGCTGGCCGCGGGCGCTACGGTGCGCCCGTTTCCGTACGCCGAGGCGCTCGCCGGCTCTGGCGACGGCGAGAGAGCGCTCGCCGAGCTGGCCAAGGCGCCGGTCTGCCCCGACGCCGACACTTTCTTCTACGGGCGCTCGAGCGCGGCGTTCCATGGCCTGCGCGACGACCCGCGTTTCCTGGCTATCTACGCCCG
>JAGOCP010000046.1 GCA_017998715.1 Thermoanaerobaculia bacterium
GCTCCTAGGTTTGCGATTCGTGACGAAAAATCAGATTAACACGCGCGGTCAGCCGCGCACGTCGTCGCCGAGCTCGTTGCGGTCGTCGGCGCGCCGGGCGAGGCCGTGGGAGGTCAGCAACTCACCCGCCCGGCGCACTGCCTGCAGGAGTCCGGCACCGGGGCCGGCGGAACGCACGGTCGTCGCGGTTTCCTTCGCCAGATCTTCCCAGGTCCCGGCGGGCACGACAGCGTGGATCCCTTCGTCGGCGATGACGACCACCCGGTGCTCGAACGCCGCGACGGCGATCAGGATGCCGGTGCGGTCGCGGGTGGCGAAGACAGAGTGGGCGAGAAAAGCCTCGCGCGCCCGCTGCGCGAGCCTCCTCTCGAGGAGTGCCGGGCCGCAGAGCCAGCGTCGCCAGGGGGCGAGGAAGCGGGCCGAGAGTCCGCCGGCGAGCAGGCCGCAGGCGACCCAGAGCAGCATCCAGGCCGGTCGGGCGATCCACAGCGGCCGGAAATGGTCGAGCACCGCGGCGCAGGTCGCCGTGGCGAAACTGGCGAGCGCAGCGCCTTTCCAGTAGGCGACCTGATACTCGTCGGCGCTCGCCAGAGCCAGCGCCACGATTTCGCCACCGGTCCGCTGCTCGGCCTCTGCGACGGCGCTGCGGATGGCGGCGGCTTCGGCGGCGGAAACGCCGGGCGGCAGAGCGGGCGGGTCGGCGGGTTTCGGAGAGCTCACAGGCAAATCATTCTACCGCGCCCGCCGCGGTCTCGTTGACATCAATCGGCGCAGATCCCTAGACTTGTGCGCCCACGTCCGTGGCCCCCACCATGCGCCTTCGCCTTCTCCCCGCTTCGCTTCTCGCCCTTGGTGTCGGCCTTTTCGCCGCGGCCGGGGCTGCTGGGCAGGAGCTGCGCTTCCTGGCGTTCGGCGACAGCATCACCGAAGGCTACGGCGACACCTCCAATCCGGGCGGGGGCTATCCCCCCCGGCTGCAGCGCTGGCTGCGGCAGCAGGGCTACGACGCCATCGTCGAGAACCACGGCGTGGGCGGCGAGACAACCTCGTCCGGCCTGTCGCGGATCGACTCCGTGCTCGCCGAAGGTGGGGACTTCCTGCTCCTCATGGAAGGGACCAACGACATCTCGCAGCGCGTCGGCATCGAATCGATCCGCTTCAACCTCGACGAGATGGCCAGCCGGGCGGAGGCGCTCGGTATGGTCGCGGTCCACGCCTCGGTGATCCCCAGGGTTCCGACCGCTCCGGCCGACGCCAGCAACTCCGCGACCTCCGCGCTGGCGCTGGCCATCCGGACCATGGGCGAGGAGCTGCATCGTGCAGTCGCCGACCAGTTCACCCTGTTCGAAGGCCTGCCCGACCTGTTCGAGAACTACTACTACTACGATCCGGAAGTCATCGACATCGTCGGACACCCGAACACGGACGGCTACATCGAAATCGGAGGCCTGTTCCTCGAGACCCTCCTCCCGCTGCTCGACACCCCGGCGATCGCCATCGTTCCGCCGCCGAACCCGTTGACCGCCGGCGCCCTGTCCGCCTTCGGCATCGAAGGCAACGCGGTCGATCAGTTCGTGCACATCGAGTGGGATTTCGGCGACGGCGGATATGCGACGACGCCTCCCCCGGCCGACTTCAGTACCTTCTACATGTACCTTCACGCTGGCACCTACACCGTTTCGGTGCGAGGGATCACTGCGGGCGGCGCGGTCTCCGAAGACTCCGTCGTGGTCGTCGTCGCCGGCACCGAGCCGGCATGGCAAACAAGTTCGTCATTGATTCCGGTGGTCGCCGAGTCGGCTGATGGCCTTCTCGTTTCCGACCTCCTGCTCGGCAACTCCGGCACCGATTTCGGAGTGATCGAGGTGTCTTTCCTCCCAGAGGTGGCCTATGACGCGCCTCCTCCGGTCAGGCGCTTCGTGCTGACACCGCAGACGACAATCCGTCTCGACGAGGTCCTCGCCACCATCTTCGGCATCGGCGCCGGCAGAGGAGCGCTGCGAATCGAGAGCTACACCCTGCCCGGAACCTCCTCGACGGCGCTCTCGGCGAGCGCGGTGGTGCGGGCCGCGAGCGACCCGAACGGCAGCCAAGGCGCCGCGGTCAGCGCCGTCCCGGCTGCTGCCTGGACGAGCTCCGGCAAGCAGATTCTCGACGTACCCTTCGGAGCGACGACAGCCGCCACGCTCGTCGTGGCGAATCTCGATGGCGTCGCCGGCACAGTGAGCTTCGACCTCGTCGACGCGACCGGCGGCTACATCGGTTCCGGCGTCCTCGAGCTCGCAGGCGACACGGCTCGCCTGCGGCCGCTCGCCGACCTCTTCCGCAATCTCGCGCAGCGGCCCTCGCCCTTCAAGGCGACGTTCGCACCAGCCGCGATCCGTTTCTCCGCTGCCGCGCTGGTCGTCGGCCCGGCAAGCAGCCGGGTCCGCGTGTTGACCGCGACGCCCCTGCCCTGACGAGCCGCCACCCAGCGCATTTCCTCCGCCGGCGGGCGAAAAGAAGATGCTAAAGTTTCGCCGGCGATTCGGCCGGCGGATGCTCCCAAAGAGCGAAGGAGAAGGGGATTTGACCACTCTGAATCATCGCAAGTGGACGATCGAGGACTCGCTCGACCTCTACAACATCCGGCAATGGGGAAACGGCTACTTCTCCGCCAACGAGAAGGGCAACCTCGTCGTCCAGCCCGGGGGACCCGGCACCTCGTCAGTCGATATGAAGGACCTCGTGGATGAGGTCCGCCAGCGCGGCATCGGCGCGCCGATGCTCATCCGCTTCTCCCAGATCCTCAAGGCGCGGGTCGTCGAGCTCAACGAGGCCTTTCTGCGCGCCATCTCCGAGTACGGCTATCAGGGCACCTACCGCGGTGTCTTTCCGATCAAGGTCAACCAGGAGAAATATGTCGTCGAGCGCCTGATCGAGGCCGGCCGGCCCTATCACTTCGGGCTCGAAGCGGGCTCGAAGCCCGAGTTGCTGGCGGTTCTCGGCATGCTCGAGGACGAGGAAGCTCTGGTCGTCTGCAACGGCTACAAGGACGAGGAGTACATCGAGACCGCTCTCCTGGGCTCGAAGCTCGGCCGCCACGTCGTCCTGGTGGTCGAGAAGTTCTCCGAGCTGCAGCTCATCGCCGCGGTGGCGAAACGCACCGGCGTCCGCCCGGCCATCGGCGTCCGCGCCCGGCTGTCGGCCAAGGGCTCGGGCCATTGGGAGGCCTCAGCGGGCGACCGCTCGAAGTTCGGTCTCGGGGCGCGCGGCCTGTTTCAGGCGATGAAGTTCCTGCGCGAGCACGACCTGCTCGACTGCCTGGAGCTCCTCCACTTCCACCTCGGCAGCCAGATTTCCTCGATCCGCAACGTGAAGGAGGCGCTGCGCGAGGCCGGCAGGACCTACGTCGAGCTCTACAAGCTCGGTGCGCCGCTGCGCTACCTGGATGTCGGCGGCGGTCTCGGCATCGACTACGACGGCTCGCAGACCAACTTCACCTCGTCGATGAACTACACCCTGCAGGAGTATGCCAACGACATCGTCTTCGGCACGATGGAGTTGTGCGACGCCGACAACGTGCCGCACCCGACGCTGGTGTCGGAATCGGGGCGGGCCCTGGTCGCGCATCACGCGGCGCTCATCGTCGATGTCCTCGGCGTCGGCGAGTTCACCGTCGGGCAGCTCCCCGAAGTGTTGCCGGAGGGCACGCCGGCGCCGGTGCGCTACCTCCTCGACACCTATCGCGAGGTGTCGCGCAAGAACTTCCTCGAGGCTTATCACGACGCCGCCGGCTACCGCGACGAGGTGCTGAGCCTGTTCAACCTCAATCACGTGACGCTGTCGCAGCGGGTGCTCGCCGAGGACATCTTCTGGGCCCTGGCGATCAAGATCCTGCGCATGGTCCGCGAGCTCCCCGAAGTTCCGGAGGAGCTCGCCGGGCTCGAGCGCGCGCTCGCCGACACCTATTTCTGCAACTTCTCCATCTTTCAATCGCTCCCCGACTCGTGGGCGATCGACCAACTCTTTCCGGTGGTGCCGATCCACCGCTTGAACGAGGAGCCCGTGCGGCGCGGCGTCCTCGCCGACATCACCTGCGACTCCGACGGCAAGATCGATCACTTCATCGACCGCCGCGACGTCAAAGACGTCCTGGAGCTGCACGAAGTGGGCAGCGACGTGTATCTCCTCGGCGTCTTCCTGGTCGGCGCCTACCAGGAGATTCTCGGCGATCTGCACAATCTGTTCGGCGACACCAACACGCTGCACGTCTCGCTCGGCGAGGAGGGCGGCTACCACATCGACCATGTGCTCGCCGGCGACACCGTAGCGGACGTCCTCAAGTACGTGAGCTACGACCGCGACGACCTGGTCGCGAACGTCCGTCGTTTCTCCGAGATCGCGTTGCGCGCCAAGCGCATCACCCTCGAAGAGTCGCGCAATCTCCTGCGCGTGTACGAGCAGGGGCTCTCCGGCTACACCTACCTCGAGCACGAGTGAGTAGAGGCCGACCGGCCGCGACCGCCGCGCGCCCGGCGCGCGCTGCCGGCCTGCTCCTGCATCCGTCCAGCCTGCCGGGCCGGTTCGCCATCGGCGACCTCGGCCCGGCGGCGCACGCCATGCTCGACTGGATGGTCGGCGCCGGTTTCACCGTCTGGCAGATTCTGCCGATGGGCCCCACCGGCATGGGCGATTCGCCCTACAACGCGCTCTCGGCCTTCGCCGGCAATCCGCTGCTCGTCTCGCCGGAGGCCCTGGTCGCCGACGGCCTGCTGCCGGCGGAAGCGCTTGCCGCCTGGGAAGTCCCCGAGAGCGCCAGCGTCGACTATGCGGCCGCGGCGGCCTGCAAGGAGAGTCTCCTCCGGCAGGCCTTCCTGCGCTTCGAGTCGGGTGAGTTCCCGGAGCTCGCGATCGCGCTTCAGCGTTTCGCCAGCGCGGAGCGCCGCACGGCCTGGCTCGACGACTGGGCGCTCTACGCCACCCTGAAGCGCGAGCACGACGGGGCCTCCTGGATCGACTGGGAGCCTGACCTGCGGCAGCGCGAGCCGCAGGCGATCGCCCGGCGCTCCGCTGCGCTCGCCGGTGAGCTGCGCTTCGCGGTCTTCTGCCAGTTCCTCTTCTTCCGCCAGTGGGCTGCGGTGCGCAGCGCCGCCGAGAGCCGCGGAATCCGCATTCTCGGCGATGTGCCAATCTACGTCGCCCCCGACAGCGCCGACACCTGGTCGAACCGCCGTCTCTTCGATCTCGATCCCGACGGCCGGCTGCGCGCGGTCGCCGGTGTGCCGCCCGACTACTTCAGCGCCGACGGCCAGCGCTGGGGAAACCCGCTCTATCGCTGGGATCTCCTGCGCGAGGAGGGCTATCGCTGGTGGATCGCCCGGCTGCGCGCGCAGCTCGAGATCGCCGACCTCGTACGGCTCGATCACTTCCGCGGCTTCGTCGCCTACTGGCGGATACCGCAACGCGATCGAACGGCACGGCGCGGCCGCTGGGTGAAGGGCCCGGGCGAACCGTTCTTTCGCGCGCTCTGCGCAGGCCTGGGCAGCCTGCCCCTGCTCGCCGAGGACCTGGGTGAGATCGACTCGCGGGTCCGCGATCTGCGGCGGAAGCTCGATCTTCCCGGCATGCGCGTGCTGCAGTTCGGCTTCGGTTCGGACGACAGCGACCACAGCCCGCACCGCCACGAGCCGCGCTCGGCGGTCTACACCGGAACGCACGACAACGACACGACGCGCGGCTGGTTCGCTCAGGCGGGCGAAGAGGAGCGTCGGCGCGTGCTCACCTACCTCGGAGGTCCGCCCGAGGGAATTCCGGAGGCGATGATCCGCGCTGCCTATGGCTCCGTCGCCGAGCTTGCGATCCTGCCGCTGCAGGACGTTCTCGGCCTGGGCAGCGAAGCGCGCATGAACACCCCCGGACGAAGCTCGGGCAACTGGTGCTGGCGCGTCCGCCACTCGGACGTCGCCGACGACCTCCCGGGACGCATGCGCGAGCTCGCCGCGGCCACCGCCCGCCTGCCTCCTCCGCTGCGGCAGGGCCGGTAACGGCCGCGCCGCACAGCGTAGAATCGGCCTCGTGCCTTCGCCGCCGCTCGCGCCGCACTTGCCGACGATCGATCCGCCTTCAGGCGATCGCTTCGGCCGTCCGCTGGGCGACCTGCGGATCTCGGTCACCGATCGCTGCAATTTCCGCTGCGCCTATTGCATGCCGCGCGCGGTCTATGGCCCGGATCATCCCTTTCTCGCCCGCGCCGAGCTGCTGACCTTCGAAGAGATCGAACGTCTGGCACGGATCTTCGTCGGGCTCGGCGTGCGCAAGCTCCGCCTCACCGGCGGTGAGCCGCTTCTGCGACGAGACCTCGCGACCCTCATCCGGCGACTCGCGCCACTGGGGGCGCCGATCGCTCTCACCACCAACGGGTCGCTGCTGCGCCTGCAGGCAGAGGCGCTGCGCGCCGCTGGCCTCACGCGACTCACGGTGAGCCTCGACACTCTCGACCCGGAGGTCTTCCGGCGCATGAACGACGCCGACTTCGAACCCGAGGATGTCCTCGCCGGCATCGCGGCGGCGCAGACCGCCGGCTTCGAATCGCTCAAGATCAACGCCGTCGTGCGACGCGGCGTCAACGAAACGGGAATCCCGGATCTGGTGCGCAGGTTCCGAGGCACCGGTCACGTCCTGCGCTTCATCGAGTACATGGATGTCGGCGAGTCGAACGGCTGGCGGCTCGCGGACGTGGTGCCGGCGGCGGAGATCCTCGAGCGGATCGCGGCCGCCGCCACCGACACCACGCTCGAACCGATCGCTGCCGCGAGCCGCGGCGAAGTCGCCAGGCGCTACCGCTACCGCGATGGTTCGGGCGAGGTCGGGATCATCTCCTCCGTGACGCAGCCGTTCTGCGGCGACTGTGTGCGCGCCCGTCTCTCCGCCGACGGCAGGATCTTCACCTGTCTGTTCGCCGCCGACGGCAGCGACATCAAGACGCCCCTGCGCGGCGGCGCGACCGACGCCGAGCTCGCCGGCTTCGTCGCAGCGATCTGGCGACAGCGCGGCGACCGCTACTCCGAGCTGCGCTCGCGCGCGACGGCGAGCCTGCCGCGGCGTGTCGAGATGTCCTACATCGGAGGCTGAGCGCGGCGGTGCGGCGGGAGCGACAGCAACCAGGCCTACTTGAACAGAGCGTCGAACGCGGCGCGCGGATCCTTCGCCGCCGGTGCCGGCTTTTCGGCGGCGAACTCCTGCCGCTCGCGGGGCTCGAAGAGAGCGCATTCGTTCGCCTTCGACTTCTTCATGATCAGTGCCACCTGCGGCTGGCGGCACTGCGCGGGCGCACCGGGGTCGAAGTGGGAGCAGTTGGTGCAGGTGTGCAGGTCGGCGCCGCAGGCCGTGCACCGCGACGCGAGTCCCGCCGCCGCGCCGATGCTCTGCAGCTCGCCGCAGCTCGCGCAGCGGAAGGCGCTGGCGGTCGGCGCGCCGAGACCGCGGCCGCGCGGCGCATCACGCGGATCCCGCGGCCCGTTGCCAGCCCGCGGCGCTCCGGCGGGACGATCGCCCTGCTGCCGGGAGGAGTCGCGGGGCGATGATCCGGAGTCCTGGTATCCGCTCTGCTTGTACTTGCGGTCACTCATGACGGCAGTATATCGACTGCCCGGTCGCGCCCGACTCGGCTTCGCCCTGGCGCTGCTGCTCGCTGGCGGCTGCCGGCGCGACGTCGACCCAGGCATCGGGGCCGGCGGACCGCGCCTCCAGCCGGGGCGTTTCGAGCTCGCCGCTTTTCTGGCCAGCGCTCCCACCGCCGTCGATTCGCCGACCGCCGTCGGCCTGCTCGCGAAACGGGGCATCCATTGGACAGCCAATCCGGCGCCTCCGCCCGCCCGTTTTCCGGTCGCTGTTCCGCCCGGCTTCCGCATCGCCGCCGCGTCGGCGGACGGCGACCGGGTGGCGTTCGTGCGCGAGATCGACCCGGACTCGACGGAGGTCCTGCTGCACGTACGCTCGCGGCTCGACACGCGCCTGCTCCTGCCGATCGATCGCGACGCCCGCTTCCTGCCGCAGCGCTTCTCCGCCGACGGCAGCCGCCTCTGGCTGTTCACCGACGAAGGCGACGACACGCTGCAGCTCGAGCTCCTCGATCCCGATACCGGGCGCCGCGAACGCCGCGCCCGCCCAGGCTGCGACGCATTGCGACTCGACGCCAGCCCGGACGGCACCGTCTACGCCATGCAATGGAGCTGCGCTGGCGCTGTCGAGGCCGCCCTTTTCGAGGCTGCGAGTGGCGTCGAGCTCGGGCCGCTGCCGCTGCCGCTGGACACGCGCCTCGCGCGCGCGCTGCCCGCCGGAGGCACCGGCGGCGCGCTTTACGAAGTGGCGAGCGCCCATCTTCCGCGCGACCTGATCTACTCCGACCGGCTCGACCCGGACTCCGAGGCGCGTCCGCTCTCCTTTGGTCTCGCGCCGACCATCACCGCCGCCGATCTGGTCGAGCCCTCGCGGCTGGACCTGCGCAGCGCAGCCGGCACGCCGCTGCCGGCCGAGCTCTGGTGGCCGGGCCGACCGACCCTTCCTCCGCCGGGTCTCGTCTGGCTCGAGAGCGACCAGCGGCCGCCAAACTGGCTCGAGTTCGAGCCCTTTCTGCAGTTCCTCGCCAACCGCGGAGTTGCCGTCCTGCGGCTGCGCCTGCGTGGCTCCGATGGCTTCGGCCTGCGCTTCCGCCACGCCGCCGACGGACGCCTGGTCGACGCCGGCCTCGAAGATCTCGACACGGCGCGCGCCGAGCTCGTCCGTCGTGGAGCGGATCCTGCACGCATCGCGCTGGTCGGCGAAGGGCCGTGGAGCGGCGCCCTCGCGGCCGTCGCGCTGGTCGAGCGCAACGGCCGTTTTGCCGCGGCCGCCGACTTCGGCGGCGCCGCCGATCCGCTGCTCGCGCTCGATGTCCTGCCGGAGCTCGACGAGCCGGCCAGATCCTGGTGGATCGCTCGACTCGGCGACCCGGCTTCGGAGGGGGCGCGCCGCCAACGGGCGCGGATGCTCCTGCCGACGCCACTGCCGGCGCGGCAGCTATGGATCGCAGCGCTCCCGGACGACAGCAACTCGGCGAGGGAGACCTTCGCCGCGCTCTGGGAGTTCCTCGCTGCAGGCCTCGCCACGCCGCTCTGATCGCCGGCCCGGCGTGTTACGATTTCCTCCTCGCTCATGGAGACTCTGGACAAGTACCAAGTCCTTGAAAAGATAGGTGTTGGCGGCTTCGGAGTCGTCTACAAGGCCTATGACCCTTTCATCAAGCGGGCGGTCGCCATCAAGACGTGCACCTCGGAAGATGCCGAGATGCGCGAGCGCTTCATGCGCGAGGCCGAGATCGCCGGCAACCTCCACCACCGCAACATCGTCACGGTCTACGATTTCGGATTCAAGGACGGCGTCCCCTACCTCGTCCAGGAGTATCTCTCCGGTGAAGACCTCGACCGGAAGATCAAACGCCGCGAGTTCCTGAGCCTGCCGGAGAAGCTCCTCTACCTCGTGCAGATCGTGCGGGGGCTGCAGTATGCGCACTCGCGCGGCGTCGTGCATCGCGACATCAAGCCGGCGAACATCCGCATCCTGGAAGACGACACGGCGAAGATCATGGATTTCGGTATCGCCAAGCTCGCCCACCACGACCAGGTCCTGACCCAGGTCGGAATCACTCTGGGAACGGCGGCCTACCTCGCGCCGGAGCAGATCCGCGGCGGAGCCTTCGACGCGCGCACCGATCTGTTCTCCTTCGGCATCCTGGCTTTCGAGCTCTTCGCGCTCGAGCGCCCCTTCCAGGGAGCCGAGATCTCCGCCGTGTTCTACAAGATCCTCAACGAGCCCGCGCCGTCCCTGCGCGACAAGGCGCGCGACTGCCCGCCGGAGCTCGAGCGCATCGTCGCGCGCTGTCTCGAGAAGGAGCCGGAGCGGCGCTACCCCGGCTGCTCGGAGCTGCTGGCGGACATCGAGAGCCTGGCGCACAGTCGTCCGCGTGAGACCGGAAGCGAGCTCGTCACCGCCCCGTTCAGCAACCGGACGATTGCCGCGGAGCGCGGAGCTCCGCTGCCGACGACGGCTCCCTCGCCCGCCGGAGGCACTGCCCCTGCTGCGCCGGCAACGCCTTCGCCGCGGCCCCTGAGTCTTGGCGAGATCGTGCTCGATGCCCGCGCTGCGCCGCCGACTCAGCTTGCCGAGGGGCCCGCCACGGTGGCGTTCGAACGTCGTCCGCGCGCCGGCAAGTGGATCGCAGGGGCGGTGGCTGCTCTCGTTCTGGCCGCTGCCGCCGGCTGGGGCGGCTGGCGCTATTGGGAAGAGTCCCGGCCGATGGCCGCCGCGCTTCCGGCGCCGGCCGCGCTGCCATCCGAGGCGGCGAAGCCGCCGGTAGCGACGACTCCGGCGTCGGCATCAACCACCGCGCTCCCTGCAGTCGACGCGAGGTTGCCGCCCGCAGGCACTTCACCGCCGGGCGAATCGACCGCTCCTCTGCCGGGGCCAGCGGCCGCTCCCGCGGCCAGCGAGCCCGCAGCCGAGCCTCCACCGCCGGCGCCGGTACCGGCTGTCCTGACCGTTGCAGCGGCCTGGGACTCGGGAATGACGATGCGGCTCGGCAGCAAGGTCTGGAACCTCGACCGCGAGCGCCGGCTCGAGCTCGCCGCCGGCAGCTACAAACTCCGCTTCTCCATCGAGACCCCGGTCTACTCGCATGCCGCGGAGACCACCGTCCGGCTCAAGGAGGGAGAACGGCGCCAGATCGTCTCGCCCATCGAGCGCCCGGGCAAGCTCACGGTGCAACCGCACATCAACGCGCGGCAGGCTTTCGTCCGCCTCGACGGCGCGTCGGCCGTGCCGACTCCTCTGCGCGGACGGTGGCTCGCGCCCGGCGCCCACGTCGTCGAGATCGTCGGCACTCAAGAGCCCGGCGCGCCGGTGCTGCGCACGGAGCGGGTCGAGATCCGCAGCGAGAACGAGTCGATCCTCACCTTCGACCTCGACGGCAGAAGCCCGCAGCGGCTCGCCGAGAAGCCCATCCTCCCGAACTGAGGCGAAGCGTCTGTTAGAGTCGCGGCCTGGTCCCCCTGCCGATGCGCGCGACGCTTTTCCTTCCGGCCCTCCTGCTCCTCCTGTTCGGTTTCTCACCCGCGGCGACGGCCCAGGACGCGCCGGCCGGCGGGGTCACCAGCGAGGACCTGCTCGAAGAGCCGCCGTCGGCGCTCGCGGACCCTTCACTGCCGGAGGCCGCCTCTGCCGCCGTGCCCGAGGATCCGCGGACGCAGCGTGAGCGCGAGGCGGAGCAAGCGTTCATGGACGGCGAGCTGGCCTACGCGCTGGCGCTCTATCGCGAGCTCGCGGCGCAGCAGCCGGCGCCGCCCGACGGCACGCGCTTGCGCGTGACCGCCGCCTGGCTCGAATTCCAGCTCGGCAACGCCGAAGGGGCCGAGCGCTCGCTCGCCGCGGCACTGGTCGAAGATCCGACCTACCAGCCGCGCGCAGAGATCTACAGTCCCGAGTTCATGGCGCTCTTCCTGAACGCCCAGCGCGACGCCGCCGAGGAGCGCGCGCGCCGCGCCGCGCAGCAGCTCAAGCAGGGGATCGACGCGCTCACCGCCGGCGACACCGCCGCCGCCCGGCGCGCGATCCTCGGCAGTCTGGAGCTCGCGCCGGCGTCGCTGCGCGCCATCTTCGCCCTCGCCCAGGTCGACCTCGCCGAGCAGCGGACCGACGCCGCCCTCGCCGGCTTCGAGCGCGTCCTGGCGCTCGAGCGTGGCGCGCCCGAGCGTCTGCCGAAGAACCTCAAGGCGCAGGTGCTCAACAATGTCGGCTTCATCTACTTCGGACGCGGGCAGTACGAGGACGCCGTTCAGGCGCTGAACGAGGCCGCCGGGCTGAACAACCGCGATCCGCGGATCTGGTTCAATCTCGGCCTCGCGCGGCAAAAGCTCGCGCTTGCCGGTCCGGGCCTGGACGCTCTGCGTACCGCCCACGAGCTCGATCGCCGTGACGCCGAGATCGCCCTCGAGCTCGGCCGCGCCTACAGCGCCGCCGGACGATTCCTCGATGCCGTGGCGGTCCTGCTCGAGGCGACGCAACTCCATCCGGACTCCCCCGCGCTCTGGCTCGAGTTCGGTCTCGCGCAGCGCGGGATGGGCAATTCGACCGGCATGGCGACGAGCCTCGGCAAGGCGATCGAGCTCGATCCGACGAACGCCCAAGGTGTCGGCTTCCGCGCGGCGATGGAGTTGGCCCAGACCGGCCTGAGCTCGAAAGACTTCGGCAGCGCGGTCGCCGCTGCCGAAACCGCCGCCCGCCTGAAGCCCGCGGAAGGCAGCGCCTGGGCTCTGCTCGGCCTGGCGCAGCAGGCCGCGGGCCGCTTGCCGGAGGCCGCCCAGAGTCTCGAGAAGGCCGCCGCGGTCGCCCCCGAACGCGCCGACATCGCGCACAATCTTGGAACGGTCTACCTGGCGCAGCGCCGCTATCCCGAGGCCGAGACGTCGTTCCGCCGCGCGATCGCCCTCGACCCGCAAGCGGCCGAGTCGGCCGCCGCGCTTTCACGGCTCGAGGCGCAGCGCGCGGCGGCAGAGACCAGCAAGGAATCGGGCAGGCGCAAGACCTCGCCGAAGCCCGCCACCGCTCCTCCTTTGGCGCCGAAGCGGCCGGAGCGACCGCAACTCGGCGCACGTCTTTCGGCGGTCGACTACGCTCCGCTCGGCATCCGCGGCCTGCTGGTGGAGGCGGTGGTTCCAGGGGGGCTCGCCGATCGCGCCGGTCTGCTGGTCGACGATCTCGTCCTGCGTGCCGGCGGCCGCCCGCTCACCCAGGCCTCCGGACTGCAGGCGATGATCGACAGCTCGCGCGGGATCTCGATCCAGCTCTCGGTGCTGCGTGCCGGCAAGTCGGTCGAAGTGATCCTGCACCCTTAGGTCGTCGAACTCTCCAGCCGATCGCCCGACCACCGGCTCTCAGACCGCGGCGCGCGCGCCCCGTCTTTCGCTGGCGGCGACATAGGCGGCGCGGTAGCGCGCGGCGACGCTCTCCCAGGAGAACTCGCGCTTCGCCCGCTGGCGCGAGGCTTCGCCGTACTGCGCGAGGCGCCGCCGATCTGCCAAGGCTTCCGGCAATACCCGGATGAGGTCGGCGACGCTGTGCTCCGCCACCAGCCAGCCGTTGACGCCCTCGGCGATCGCCGTCGGCAGACCCGAGACCCGCGAACCGACGACCGGCAGACCGGTCGCCATCGCCTCCAGGATCACGTTGGGCAATCCATCGACATTGCCCTTGGCATCGTGCACCGCCGGCAGCACGAACAGATCGGCGGCGCGATAGAGGTCGGGCAGCGTGTCGTGCAGCACGGCGCCAGGGAAGTGCACCCGGCCAGCGAAGACCGAAGCTCCGCGGCGGAATTCGTCGAGCCGATCGCCGCCGCCCGCGAGCACGAGATGCGCTTCCGGCAGCGCGGAGAACAACGCCGGTAGCGCCTCGATGAGCAGGTGGAAGCCCTTCTTGGTCGCCATCCGGCCGACGCCGAGCAACATCGGCGCCTCCGCCGGTATGCCGAGGCGTGCGCGCCAGATCCCGCGCCGACCGGCATCGGGCGAGAAGAGCTCACCGTCGACGCCGTAAGGGATGACGTTGGAGCGCTCGCTGGGAAAGCCGATGCGTTGCACCCGCGCCGCGAGCTCCGGCGAGCAGCTCGTCAGGCCCTCGACCCGGCGCAGCGCACGGCGCACGAACGGCCGCACCGGACCTTTCTCTGCCATGAAGACGTCGCTGCCATGGAGTCCGACGAGGAGCGGCAGGCGGCGGCCGCAAAAGGCCGCCGGGAAGAGATTGGGCACCACCCAGTGCGCCTGGACGACGTCCCACCCGCCCTCGGCGAGCGCCCGCCCCAACGCCCTTCGGGCGCCGAGCAGATAGAGCGGCGCCACCGCTGCGGCAGCGCCGGCCATGCGCTCGTCGGCGTGCAGCGAGCGGCCGTATCCCAGCAGCTCCCAGCGCTCGGGAGCGTAGCGGAACGTCCGCACCTCGACGCCGCCTTCGCTCCAGCCGGCGGCAAGACCTGCGGCGTGCGGCGTCAGGACCCGAACCCGGTCTCCCCCGCGCACCAGCGCGCGCGCCAGATCGCGGATGAACGGCCCGGCGCTATCGTGCTCTCGCCGGGGGTAGGTCTGGGTGAGGAAGAGGATGCCCAGCGGGCCAGCCCGCATTTCTCACCAACCTCCTGCTGCGGCGTCCCAGCTGCCCGCGCCTGCTGCGTTGCGCTCGGTCGGCCTGCTCGACGTACCCCAGGTACGTCTGCGCGGGCCTCGGTCGCAACGCCTTGCAGTCACAGGCATCTGCGACGCCTCGCGACGAACGCTGGTGAGAAATGCGGGCTAATCGAGCAGCTCCTTGACCGAATAGCTGTCGCTGCGGCGGAAGGTCTTGTGGGTCATCATCTCTGCCAGCAGGCCGGTCATCAGCACTTGCAGTCCGATCAGCATCAGCAGCGAGCCGAGCAGCAGCAGCGGCCGGTTCGACAGCGACTCGCCGAGAAACCAGCGCACCGCGAGATAGAGGTTGATCAGCAGACCGGAACCGAGGCCGATGAGCCCCAGCGCGCCGAACAGATGCAGCGGCCGGCGCGTGTACTTGGTGATGAACAGCACCGTCAGCAGGTCGAGCAACCCCTTGTAGAAGCGGTCCCAGCCGTACTTGCTGATCCCGTGCCGGCGCGGATGATGGCGCACGGCCAGCTCGCCCACCGAGAAACCGCGGCGGCTGGCGAGAACCGGGATGTAGCGATGCAGCTCACCGTAGATCGGCACCTCTTCGAGAACCTCACGGCGGTAGACCTTGAAGCCGCAATTGAAGTCGTGCAGGTCGACCTGCGCGAGCTTGCGCGTCGCCCAGTTGAAGAGCAGCGACGGAAGAGTCTTCGAAAGCGGGTCCTTGCGCTCGTGCTTCCACCCGGACACCAGGTCGAAGCCGCCTCTTTCGAGCGTTTCGAGCATGCGCGGGATCTCGTCAGGGTCGTCCTGCAGATCGCCGTCGAGCGTGACCACGAGCCGGCCCGAGGCGATGTCGAACCCGGCCGTCAGCGCCGCGGCCTTGCCGAAGTTGCGCCGCAGTCGAACCAGTTTGACCTGCGGGTCGAGCGCCCGCGCCTCCCGCACGCGCTCGCAGGTCGCGTCGCGCGAGCCGTCGTCGACGAAGATGATCTCGTAGGAGAGGCCGAGAGGAACGATCGCGTCGCGCACCCGGCGGGCGAGGTCGAGCACCGTTCCGGCCTCGTCGAGGACCGGCACCAGCACGGAAACGTCGACATCCGGGGGCGACGGCGGCGCCGCGGCGCCCGCTGGGGGCTGGGAGGGAGATGGACGGGTCATGGGTGAGCCGCCCGGGGGGCAGCCGCGATATTGTAGCAATCAAAAGATGATCCCTGCTCCACAACAGCTGACCGGCCCGTTCAACTTCCTCGGCAGAAACCCGGAAGAGGTGCGCCGCCTGGTCCCCGACGCCGACCAGATCCTGCCGGCGCAGCTGCGGATCTACCAGGAAGACGAAACCGCGACCCCGCTGCACGGCTACCCGGTGCTGATGACCCCGGAGCTCGCGGCCCTCGACCGGGCGTTCGAAGGCTACCTGGCGCAGGAGGAGGAGGTCGAGTACGCCACCCTGCAACGCATCGCTTTCGACTCCTCCGCCTTCGCCGGCGCCTGGGAGCGCTATCGCCTGCTGCTCACCCGGGCCACCGAGAACTCGATCACGGCGAGCTACGGCCGGAGCTTTCCGGGGATCTTCTGGCTCTACCATTCGGGCGCCATCGCGCGCGGCTTCAAGGACACCACCAAGCGTGTGCTGCGGCGCGACATGGTCTGGGGCAAACAGAACGGCGACGAGTTCCGCTATCGCGTCTACCATCGCGTGCTCGACCGCCTGTCGAACCTCACCTACGACCTGGTGAACCGGCTCTCCACCGACACCGAGGAGGTCGAGCAGCAGATCTTTCCAGCGCTCCTCACGCGCATGAAGGACAACGTCCTCATCTTCACCGAGGACCACATCAGCCCGAATCTCGCCGAGCTCGCCGGCTACTTCGCCGGTTGCCTGAGGCTCGACGGCCGCGACTTCCGGCTGCGCCTGATGCAGGTCCATGAGTGGTACTCCGATCTCCTGCGGCGCGACACCGAGCTGCAGCACCTCGCGCGCCTGCTCGGCGAGGAGGCCGGCAAGGATCCGCGGTTGCACCTCAATCGCTCGGGTTACCTCACCTTCCTCTCCGGCCGGCCGACCTACGACCCGTCGCGGTTGCTGCCGCCGGCGTGGATCCAGGTCTGGGAGAGCCTGCTGATCAAGCTCAAGGAGTTCGAGCTCTTCCACGCCCTGCGGCGCAGCATCGTCGCCGTCGAGCGCGACGGCGATCACGTGCTCGGCCGCGAGCGTTTCTCGACCCGCGTCGGCATCGGCAATACGACGGCGCCGATCCGCCTGTCGTCGAGCACCCGGCCGCTCGACTTCATGGCTCCCTGGGTGGTCGATCCGCTGGTCGCCCGGTTCGGCTTGATCTACGACATCTCGGACTTCACCGAAACGGTCTCGCTGCTGCGCCGCTCGGGCGCTCTCGAGCAGGATCGCTCCTTCCGGATGATGTTCCGATTCCAGCGCAAGGTGAACCGCCTCGCCTTCCAGCACAAGGCCAAGCTCGAGAAGTACTTGGGCGACGGCGCCTTCTATTCCAGCCGCGAGGCGCATCATCTGCTGATCCTGGCGATGCACATCCAGCGCGCCTATCGCGAGGCGCTGGCGCGCGGTTTTCCGTTCTCGAACGGCCTGCGCATCGCCCTCAACCATGGCCAGTACCGGCTGCTGCCGATTCAGATCGGCGGCAAGGAGGAGGGCGGCGACCGCTACGAGTTCTTCGGCCATGGCGTGGTCGAGCTCACCCGCCTCACCTCGGGCAAGGCGTCGCGCGAGATCGACGAGATCAAGACGCTGCTCATCACTCTCGGCTATCCCGAGGCCGTGGTCAACCGCTTCTTCGCGCCGATGACGCGGCAGAATCTCGACGTCGTCAACAAGCTCGAGGCAGCGCGCGGCTTCTACTCCTACATCAACCCGAACGGCTCGCTGGTGAACGAGGGCATCGTCGCGACGCTCGACTTCATCCAGCGTCTCGAGAAGGAATCGGTCGGCAGCCGGAT